>JAIEQA010000061.1 GCA_019748095.1 Caulobacteraceae bacterium
AGGGCTCCAGCCAGGCCACGGCCTGTTTCATCACCCGCGCCGACTTCACCACCTGCGGCAGGAACATCTTGCCCGCGCCGAACAGGTCGCCGACCACATTCATTCCGTCCATCAGCGGACCCTCGATGACGTGCAGCGGCCGCTCGACCCCCAGCCGCGCCTCCTCGGTATCGGCGTCGATGAATTCGGTGATCCCGTTGACCAGGGCGTGCTCGATCCGCTTGCCCACGGGCTGGTCGCGCCACTTCAGGTCGACGACCCGCGCCACCCCCTTGTCGCCCTTGTAGTTGGGGGCGATGTCGACCAGCCGCTCGGTGTTCGACACATTGGTCCGCTGCGGCCGGTTCAGGATCACGTCCTCGACCGCCTCCCTCAGGGTCGGGTCGATGTCGTCATAGACGGGCAGGTCCCCGGCATTGACGATGCCCATGTCCATGCCCGCCTGGATGGCGTGGTACAGGAAGACGCTGTGGATCGCCCGGCGCACCGGCTCATTGCCGCGGAACGAAAACGAGACGTTCGACACCCCGCCTGACACGCGGGCGAAGGGAAGGGTGGCCTTGATCGCCCGGGTGCCCTCGATGAAGTCGACGGCATAGTTGTCGTGTTCCTCGATCCCCGTCGCCACGGCGAAGATGTTGGGATCGAAGATGATGTCCTCGGGCGGAAACCCGACCTCGTCGACCAGGATGCGATAGGCGCGGGTGCAGATCTCGATCTTGCGCGCGGCCGTATCGGCCTGACCCACCTCGTCAAAGGCCATGACCACCACGGCGGCCCCGTAGCGCAGGCATTTCACCGCCTGGGCGCGGAAGGCGTCCTCGCCTTCCTTCATCGAGATCGAATTGACGATCGGCTTGCCCTGGACGCACTTCAGCCCCGCCTCGATCACCTCCCATTTGGAACTGTCGATCATCACCGGCACGCGGGCGATGTCGGGCTCGGCCGCGATCAGGTTCAGGAAGGTGACCATGGCCGACTTCGAGTCGAGCAGGCCCTCGTCCATATTGATGTCGATGATCTGCGCCCCGGCCTCGACCTGTTGGCGCGCGACCGTCAGGGCGGCCGTATAGTCCCCGTCGACGATCAGCTTCTTGAATTTGGCCGAGCCGGTGACGTTGGTCCGTTCGCCGACGTTGATGAAGGTGGGTCTCACTCGAAAACTCCGCTCATCACGCCACCATCTCGAACGGTTCCAGCCCGCTCAGCCGCATCGCCACCGGCCGCTCGGGGATCTCGCGCGTGGGCAGTTTCGATACCGCCTCGGCGGTGTGTTTGATGTGATCCGGCGTCGTGCCGCAGCAGCCGCCGACGATATTGACCAGACCGGCCGCCGCCCATTCCTCGATGAAATGGGCCGTCTGGTGCGGTTCCTCGTCATACTGGCCCATGGCGTTGGGCAGGCCGGCGTTGGGATAGGCGGCCACCAGCGTATCGGCGACCCGGCTCAGCTCGGCGATGAAGGGCCGCATCAGATCGGCCCCCAGCGCGCAGTTGAAGCCGACGGCGAAGGGTTTGGCGTGGCGCACGCTGTTCCAGAAGGCCTCGGCCGTCTGACCCGACAGGGTCCGGCCCGACCGGTCGGTGATGGTGCCCGAAATCCAGATCGGCAGGGGCTCCAGCCCCTCGTCCTCGAGGTCCTTGATCGCCTTGATACAGGCCTTGCAGTTCAGCGTGTCGGTGATGGTCTCGATCAGATACAGGTCGACCCCGCCCTCGTTCAGCGCCTTCACCTGATGACGATAGGCGTCGTAGACCTGGTCGAAGGTCACCAGCCGCGCGCCGGGATCGTTCACGTCCGACGACATCGACAGCATCTTGTTCAGCGGCCCGATCGAACCGGCGGCGAAGCGCGGCTTGTGCGGCTCCTTCTTGGTCCAGCGATCGGCCGAGGCCCGGGCCAGTTTGGCCCCCTCCAGATTGATGTCCCACACCGACTGCGCATCGAGGTGATAGTCGTCCTGGGCGATGACCGTGGCCGAGAAGGTGTTGGTCTCGCTGATATCCGCGCCCGCCGCGAAATACTGGTCGTGCAGGTCGCCGATGACGTCCGGGCGGGTGATGCACAGGATGTCGTTGTTGCCCTTCATCTGGCCGACGTGGTCCGTGAAGCGGTCGCCGCGGAAGTCCTCTTCCGACAGCTCGCGTCGCTGGATCATCACGCCCCACGATCCGTCGAGGACCAGGATGCGCTCCTTCGCGGCCTGATGCAGGGCGGCAATACGGTCTGCGCGGGTCGTCATGCGGTAGCCTTCTGTTCGCGAACGCCCAGCACGCGGCAGATCGCATAGACCAGGTCGGCGCGGTTCAGGGTGTAGAAGTGGAAGTCGGAGAAGCCTTCCTCCTGCAGCCGGGCACAGGTCTCGGCCGCGACCGAGGCCGCCAGCAGCTTGCGCGTCTCCGGATCGTCGTCCAGCCCGTCGAAATGGGCCGCCAGCCAGCCGGGCACCGAGGCCCCGCAACTGGCGCTCATCCGCTGCAGCCCGGCGAAGTTCGACACCGGCATGATCCCGGGGATCAGGGGGATGGTCACTCCCGCCGCCCGGATTCGGTCGCGGAACCTCAGGAAGGCGTCGATGTCGAAGAAGAACTGGCTCAGGGCCCGGGTCGCCCCGGCGTCGACCTTGGCCTTCAGCACATCGATGTCGTGGTCGATCGACGGGCTTTCGGGGTGTTTCTCGGGATAGGCCCCGACCGTGGTCTGGAACCCGCCGATGCGCTGGATGGCCCGGGCCAGTTCGGTCGCATTGGCATAGCCGTCGGCGCGCGGCTGATACACGCCGCCGATGCCCGCTCCGCCCGGCGGATCCCCGCGCAGGGCCACGATATGGTCGACCCCGATGGTCTTGTAGTCGGCGATGACCTGATCGACCTCGTCGCGGCTGGCCTCGACACAGGTCAGGTGGGCGGCGGGCTTCAGCGTGGTCTCGTTCAGCATCCGCTGCACGGTCCGGTGGGTGCGCTCGCGGGTCGAGCCGCCGGCGCCATAGGTCACCGAGACGAACTCGGGGTTCAGCGGCTCCAGCCGGCGCACGGCCTTCCACAGATTGGCCTCGGCCTCATCGGACTTGGGCGGAAAGAACTCGAACGACACCCGGACGGGGTTGGCGTTCTCGCCCGCCCGCGCCACGGGGCCCAGCGGCGACAGCAGCAGCGCACGCGCTTCGGCCAGGGTGGGGGCCAGGGTCGGGGCCACAGTCGGGGAGGGGGCTTGGGCGGCCATCAGGCGACATTCCTTGCTGCGGCGGCCGGTCGGGTCGCGGTCCAGATGGTGACGGTCAGGCCCGCCGTGTCCGGGGGCAGGGCGATTGAGGCCGAGGTGCTCAGCCCGGCCTCGGTCAGCCAGCGCCCGATCTCCTCATCGGCGAAGCCCAGCCGGCGGTGCCGGTGCTCGTCTCTCAGCCGCTCCAGCTCATGGGGGGCGAAATCAACGATCAGAAGTTTTCCCCCAGGCCGCACCAGCCGCGCCGCCTCGGCCACGGCCGCCGCCGGATCCGCCAGGTAGTGCAGCACCTGATGCACCAGCACCAGATCGGCCGACTGCGCCGGCAGGCGGGTGGCGAAGATGTCGCCGTGCCTCAGCTCGACCTGGGTCAGGCCCGCCTTCGCCACATTGGCGCGGGCGATGTTCAGCATGTTCTGGCTCAGATCCAGACCGATCGAGCGGCGCGCGTTCTGGCCCAGCAGGGTCAGCATCCGCCCCGAGCCGGTGCCCAGATCCACCACCCGGTCGAACGGCCCGGGCCCCGCCGCCCGCGCGATCGCGCTCTCGACCGCGCTCTCGGACACATACAGCGACCGGATCCGGTCCCATTGCGGAGCGATCTGTTCGAAATAGGCGGCCGCCGCCTCGGCCCGTTCGTTGCGCACCGCCTCCAGCCGGCGATGATCCGCCTCGCCCGCGGCGTCCTCCAGCAGGTCCAGCACCGTGTCGATCAGCCGGCGCACCGCCGGCTCGTGCGACACCCGGTAGAACACCCGCGCCCCGTCCGGGAACCGCTCGATCAGCCCGGCGTCCGCCATCAGCTTCAGGTGCCGCGACACCCGGGGCTGGCTCTGTTCCAGCACCCGGCCCAGCTCCATCACCGACAGCTCCTCGCCCGCCAGCAGCAGCAGGATGCGCAGCCGCGTCGGCTCGCCGGCGGCACGCAGGGCTTCGATCGTCTGGTCGGCGCTCAGGGACATGGGGAGACCTCTTGAGCGAAAACATATAAGGATATCCTTATATGATGCAAAGCCGGAATTCGCCCAGGCGTCACCGCACCGGCGTCACGGCCTCTTCGCCCGCCGCCACCGCCGTCAGGTTGCGCAGCAGCAGCATCGCCATCCCCTGCACCGCGCCCTGCGTCGCGCCCCCCGAATGGGGGGTCAGCACCACATGGGGCACCCCGGCCCACCGCGCGGCCGGCGTCGGCTCGGTCGCGAACACATCCAGCCCAGCCCCGCCCAGCCGCCCGGTCTTCAACGCATCGATCAGCGCCTCCTCATCGACCAGCGACCCGCGCGCCACATTGATCAGCACCCCTTGCGGCCCCAGGGCCTCGATCACGGCCGCCGAGACCAGCCCCCGGTTGGCCTCATCCGCCCGGCACGCCACCACCAGCACATCCGACCCCGCCGCCAGCTCAACTAGCGACCCGGCCCGCGGCCACTCCGCCCCCGGCTTGTCCCGCGGGCCCCACCAGCGCACTTCACAGCCCATGACCGCGACCCGGCGCGCCACCGCCTCGCCGATCGCCCCCAGCCCGACGATCCCGACGCGCCGCCCGCGCATCCGGGGCGTCATCAGCCGCTCTTCCGCCACCCAGTCCCCGGCCGTCACCGTCCGGTGCCCGGCCACGATGCCCCGCACCACGGCCAGAATCAGCCCCAGGGCCTGATCCGCCACATCCTCATGATTGACCCCCGGCGCATGGGTGACCACCAGCCCCCGCGCCCGGCACCCCGCCACATCGATCCCGTCATAGCCCGAGGTGAAACAGGCCACATGTTTCAGGTTCGGCAACCGCTCCAGCAGCCCCGGCTCCAGCACCTCCTCGCCCAGCACCACCACCGCCGACACCCGCGCCAGCGCCTTGCCCGCCGGGTCCGCCCACAGCCGATGCACGATGAACCCGCTCTCCAGCAGCGGCACCAGACCGGCGAGGGCCGGGGACACGATGAGAATCTCGGGGCGTTCGGTCATACGGGGCAGTCTGGACCCGCCCCCCGCCCGGCGGTCAAGCCATGAACAGGTCCGGGTCGCCCGCCGGCATCGCCCACGGTCCGCTCAGGGCCGCGTCGTCGACCGGGGCAGGGGACACCGGCTCCGGCACCGCCGCCGCCAGTTTCATCGCCGCAGATTGCATCGCCGCCTCGGCCTCGACCGTCGCGCCGAGGCGACTGGCCGCGTAGCTGACCGTATAGTCCCCCGCCGATCCGCCGCTGACCACGAGGTAATAGGAAGCCGGTCCTGTAGCCCCGTCATTGTTGGTGATCACGACCCGGAAGTCGCGCCCGTCCGCGTCCGCCGCGATCAGTTTTCCGGTGGCATTGTACAGCGCCAGCCCCGTCACCCCGGCCGAGCCGTTGAACGTCAGGGTCTCATAGACGGGCAGGGTGATGGCGAACCAGTCGCGGTCTGTCGCCGTCTCGAACCGCCCGGCCTCCAACCCGCCCGAGAAGGTCACATCGGTCTGGTCGCGCCCGAACAGGGCGTCGCCCACCCGGCCCTCGTCGGCCCCGGAGGTCAGCCAGTGGGTGCGCGCCTCGGACGGCGTCTTCCCGGCCAGATCACTGTGGCTCAACAGATAGGCGACGCTGTCGAACCCGCCCGTCGCCCGACCCTCGTTGACGCCACTGGTGATATAGTGGCTGGCCGCCCTGGCCGCGTCCGTGCCGAAGATCCGGGCCAGATCGAGGTGGCTGGCGGCATAGTCGGCGGGGTTGAACGTGATCGTCCGCCCCTCGGCCTGACCGTTGCTCGCATAGTGGGCCGCCCCCGTCGCCGCGTCCGTCCCGAACGCGCGGATCAGGTCGCCATAGCTGGCGATATAGCTCAGGGCGTCGAACGACCCGATCCGCCCCTCCGCCTGGCCCCAGCTCTCATAGTGCTGATAGGCCTTGCCCAGATCCGTCCCGAATACCGCCCGGAGGTCGGCATAGCGTGCCAGATAGCCCTCGGCGTCGAAATCCAGCGCCGCCGCCGCCTCGAAGGTCATGGCCGTACCCGACCCGAACCGCACCGCCTCGACCCCGGTGATCGTGTGCGCGCTGGCCCGGCCGTCGAACACGCTCCAGCCGGTGGCGGTCTTCTGGAACAGATAGTCCCCCGGCCCCCCGGTCAGGACCAGGGTGTCGCTGCCAGCCCCCGTATCGACCGTGACCCCGCCATAGGCGCTGGTCCCGGCCGGAGCCAGGATCACCGTGTCATTGCCCGACCCCGTCGTGATACCCGTCCCGGTCGGCGAGGTCGTCTGCACCGTCAGGTCGCCGGCATAGCCCCCCAGCGTCACCCCCACGCCCCGGCCCGTGACGATGTGCTCGATCCCGGAGGCCTCGATCACTGTCGCGGTCGTCCCGCCCCCGCCGCGCTGATAGTAGAAGGCCGAGGCGCTCAGGGTCCCGGGCGTCGCCCCCATCCCCACCGTCAGGGGCTGGTTGAAGAAATAGCGCGCGGAATCATAGGCCGACAGATCCAGCACATCCGACCCCGCGCCACCCACGACCGTGGCGATCCCCGCGCCGCTGATGATGCTGAACACGAACCGGTCGTCGCCGTCCCCGCCCGACAGGCTGTCGTTGCCGCCGCCGCCGGTGATCGTGTCATTGCCGCCCAGGCCGCTGATGACGTCATCGGCCCCGTCCCCGGTCAGGACATCGGCACCCGTCGTCCCCGTGATCGTCGGCATGGTTGCACTCCCCACTCCGCACAATCAGTAAGCGCCATTTCTGACAACCTCAAGACAGCCCTTCAGGACACCGCCGCCGCCCCCTGACACAGGGGCCTCTGGCGGTTGTACCGGTCCCACACCACGACCGTGCCGCTGCGCAGCATGGCGCAGTTGATCTCCTCGCCCGCCGGGGTCCAGCACACGGCCGTGATCCGGTCATAGCTGCGCCCCGTCCGTTCACAGCTTATCGCCTGCCCCCCCGCGAGCCGCCGCAGGGCCGCCGTCGCCGCCGCGCCCGACGCCTCGGGGCAGGGATGGCCGGGCGAACAGGTCTCGTCCCGCTCGCGCGCCGCCAGAGCATGCAGCCGCACCCGCGTCCCGTCCGCGCATCTCAGCGTATCGCCGTCGGTGATCGCGGCCACGTCACAGCCGAACCGGGCCGGTGCCCCGGCTGGTCCGGCCGCCGCCGTCCCTTCGCCCTCGGCCGCCACCCCGGAGCCCACCGGCAGGTTCAGCGTCGCGACAAAGGCCACCGCCGCGATCAGGGCGACGACCAGCCCGTACCGCCGATCCCCTCGCCTGTGTCCGCCCCGCCGTGCCATGGGGCCCAGCCTCACCCGGCGGCCGTTAACACCCTGTCAATGTGCGGGGAGCGCGATCCCTCTCCCATAGGGAGAGGGCTTGAGGCTCGCAGACCCCGGGCTCGACCCGGGGGATGCGCCAGCCGAAAGGGTGAGGGGTTTCGCCCTCACCGGTTGGCACTGCAAACCCTCACCCTTTCGCTACTCCGCGCCGCCCTTCGGGTCGCGCCATCCTGATCGCCTTCGGCTCTCAGGCGCTCAAGCCCTCTCCCCGCGGGAGGGGGGCGACGCCTTCGTCCCCCTCTGCCGCCTCTTTCCGCCGGACGTTCTCGCCGCCCGTGCCGCCGCGCGGGCGCGGTGGGCGTCCTCGTCGGCCTTGAGGCGGTCGCGTTCGGCTTCGCGCCAGGCGGCTTCCTCGGGGGGCAGGGGGGACCAGTAGAGGCGCAGCTGGCTGATCAGCAGGGCGTCGGTCAGGCCCGGGATGGGGGCCGCGCCGGACTCGGCCAGGGCGCGTTCGACGGGTGCGATGGCGTCGCAGGCCTCGGCCACGTCCTGCTGGGCCGCCACATAGTCGCGCACGGCCTTCAGCAGGGCGGTGGCCTCGCTGCCCTTGCCCGCCGTCAGGGCCTCGCGCGCCCGGCCCAGAACGGTGTCGAACAGGGTCCGGTCGGGCGCGGTCTCCGGGGCTGGCGCGGGGGCCGGGGCAGAGACAGGGGCCCGGGCAGGTGCGGCGGGGTCGAGGCGGATGCGGGCCCGGGCCTCGGCCAGGGCCTTGCGGGTCCAGCCCCGGCGGTTGAACGTCTGCTGCAGGTTGGACAGGCCGATGTCATAGCGGGCCGCGACCACCCCGGCCGTCTCCCCGGCCATATAGTCGGCATAGGCCAGCTCCCACACGAAGGGGGCGACGAATTTGTACGGGGCGCGGGTGCGCGGCGGGCGGGGCATGCGGCCTCTCCGGTGTGATCACTGTCGCCAGTGTCACACGCCGCTACGTCAGAATCGGTCGTATCTGTCACAGCCACGGGGGAGGCGCGTTACAGATCAGCGGCGGGCGAATGACCGGGGCTGGACTGAGGGGCAGGGGAGTCTCTACTGGCCGGGCCGCGTGAACACCGTGCGACACCGCCCGCTCAACCGCCCGGGCGCGCGCCTCGACCGGGGCCGGCCGGTAGAGCGGATGTGACAGTGTGCAGAGTGACCCCGCACGGGTTCAGGGCCGGATCTCGACGATCCGCTCGCCCCGGTCCAACCGGGCGACTGCGAGGGACAGCTCCCGCCTGACCACCTCGTACAACGTGATGTTGGAGCAGTTCCCCAGAACCAGCCGCAACAGGGCCCCTTCCGGCCTGCGGCGCGCGAGGATCAGGAAATCGGAATCCTTGCTGATGACGACCCGGTCATCCTGACTGGCGAGCGTCCACAGTGCCTCGTCCGTGGCCTCCGCCAGACCCATCAGCTTCACATGGACGGCGTCATGGCCGAGGGCGGACAGGATGGGCAGCAGCCCGGTCGGCAGGTTCTGGTCGACCAGAAATTTCAAGCCGCGACGACGGCCGGCTGATCCAGTTCGCGGGCGGCGTACAGGAGGGCCGCCCTCAGATCATCCGGCTCCAGCTCATCGTAGTCGGCCAGGATTTCGGCCTCGGTCATCCCTGACGCCAGCCAGCCCAGCACGTCGTGCACGGCGATCCGGATGCCGCGGATGCAGGGCCGGCCGCTGCGTTTGCCGGGTTCGACGGTGATGCGGGACAGGAGATCGTCGCTCATGTCCCGCATTCTATCACAGTTCGGTCAGCGCCCGAATTTCTGGAACTTGATCCGGCTGGGGATCAGGCTGTCGGCACCCAGACGACGCTTCTTGTCCTCTTCATAGGCTTCGAAATTGCCCTCGAACCATTCGACGTGGCTGTCGCCCTCGAAGGCCAGGATGTGGGTGGCCAGACGGTCCAGGAACCAGCGGTCGTGGCTGATGACCACGGCGCAGCCGGCGAACTCCTCCAGCGCCTCCTCGAGGTTCTGCAGAGTCTCGATGTCGAGGTCGTTGGTCGGTTCGTCCAGCAGGATCAGGTTGCCGCCGGTGGCCAGGGTCTTGGCCAGATGCACGCGGTTGCGCTCACCCCCCGACAGCTGGCCGACCTTCTTCTGCTGGTCGCCGCCCTTGAAGTTGAAGCTGCCGACATAGGCGCGGGTGTTGATCTCGCGCTTGCCCACCATCATCACATCGGTGCCGCCGCTGATCTCTTCCCAGATGGTCTTGTTGGGATCCAGGGCGTCGCGCGACTGGTCGACATAGGCCAGTTTGACCGTCTCCCCGACCTTGATGGTGCCGCCGTCCGGCGTTTCCTGACCGGTGATCATGCGGAACATGGTCGACTTGCCCGCGCCGTTGGGGCCGATGACGCCGACGATGCCGTTGGGCGGCAGCCGGAAGGTCAGGTTGTCGAACAACAGCTTGTCGCCATAGGATTTCTGGAGGCCCTCGACCTCCAGCACCACATTGCCCAGACGCGGGCCGGGCGGGATCTGGATCACGGCGTGGGTCTGGGCACCGCGCTGCTGGTCCTGCTCGTCGACCATCCGCTCATAGGCGGCCAGACGGGCCTTGGACTTGGCCTGACGGGCCTTGGCACCCGAACGGACCCATTCCAGTTCGCGGGTCAGGGCGCGCTGGCGGGCCTCGGATTCGGACTGCTCCTGCACCACTCGCTTGGTCTTCTGCTCCAGCCAGCTTGAGTAGTTGCCCTCATAGGGAATGCCCTTGCCGCGATCGAGCTCCAGCGTCCATTTCGTAACCAGATCAAGAAAATAACGATCGTGGGTGACCAGGATCACGCACCCCGGAAACGCCTCCAGATGGTGCTGCAGCCAGGCCACCGACTCAGCGTCGAGGTGGTTGGTCGGCTCGTCCAGCAGCAGCATGTCGGGCTTGGACAGCAGCAGGCGGGCCAGGGCCACGCGGCGCTTTTCACCCCCTGACAGATTGGCCGTGCCCCAGTCGTCGGGCGGGCAGCGCAGGGCGTTCATGGCCATTTCGATGCGGCTGTCGATGTCCCAGACGTCGCCGGCGTCGATCTTCTCCTGGAGTTTGGTCATCTCCTCCATGAGTTCGTCGGTGTATTCCTCGGCCATTTCGGTGGCGATGGCGTTGAAGCGGTTGACCCACTGCTTCTCCTCGCACCAGGCCTCGACGTTCTCACGGACGTTCAGGCTGTCGTCCAGGTGCGGCTCCTGCTCCAGATAGCCGCGCTTGACCCCGTCGGCGGCCCTGGCCTCGCCGGTGAACTCCGGATCGAGGCCGGCCATGATCTTCAGCAGGGTTGACTTGCCCGACCCGTTGACCCCCACGACGCCGATCTTGGCGTCGTTGTAGAAGCTCAGCCAGATGTTCTCGAAAATCTTCTTCCCGCCCGGAAACGTCTTGGTCAGACCCTGCATCTGGAAGATAAATTGTTGCGCCATGAGTGAGCCGCGCCCTGTCGTGGAAATTGTTTGAGATTGGTGGGGGATGTAGCGATCCCGGCACCCTGAGGCAAACACCCTGCGCCGGTCCGGCGGCGGATTGAAGGCGATGGCTGCATCCGAACCGCTCGGTCGCGGCCTCATGAAATGAAAAGGAGCAGCACAGCCATGGCCGTGACCAGACAGACCGGGGTGTGCGCGCACGGGCATCTGGCCCTGACGCATTATCTTCCGGGCGAGGCGAGCTGCGCCCACCGGCATCACCATGCGCAGATCTCCCTCGTCCTGTCCGGTGGCTATTCGGAGCAGGGAACCGCAGGCCGCGTCGTCGCCGGGGCGGGGGCCTTCACCGGCAAGCCCGCCGGATTCGAACATGAGACCACCATCGGGGACCTCGGGGCGCTGATCCTGTCGATCAACCTCGACGAGGCTCCTTTTCTGACCGACTATTTCGGGTCACGACAGACGACAGACCTGCGCGATCCGCTGGTTCTGGATGCTGCAGCGGGCACGCTGGAGGCCCATGTTCGTCCTCACACGGGGCTGCTTGCCCTGATCGAGGATCGCCCCCTGACAGCGCCCTGGGGCGATGAGGCCCAGGCCCGGCCGGGATCCGGAGACGGGCTCCGCAGTACCCACGCTGCCGAAGTTCTGGGTGTCCATCGTGTGACCTATGCGCGGATGTTTCGCCGGACGTTCGGTCGCTCACCGTCGGCCGCGCGGCAGTCGGGTCGCATGGCCTGCGCCGTCAACGAGATCATCCGGACGGAGAGGAAACTCAACGAAGTGGCGCTGGATACAGGGTTCTCCGATCAGGCACACATGACGCGCCAGATCCGGTCAGTGACCGGCCTGCCCCCCGCCCGGCTGAGGCGGCTGTTCGCCGTCGTGCGCTGATTGCATTTGTTCAAGACGGGCAGGACCGGGGTTGCGACACCGGGCGCTGGCTTATCCGGGAGTTTCATCATGTTGGTTCGTGCCACGGCCGCCTGTCTGCTGGCCATCTGTGTCCTCGTTCCTGACTTCGCCGTCGCCCAGGACCGGGACAGGTTCAAGGCGGATCTTGACGCCTTCATCATCCGGGCCCTGGACAGTATAGAGGCCGTGCCTGGTCTTGCGGTCGCAGTCGTGGATGACAGCGGCGTTGTACAGACAGCCGGCTTCGGTCTGGCTGACGTGGAATCCACGGCTCCCGTCACCGCCCAAACACCCTTCTACATCGCCTCATCAACCAAGTCCTTCACCGCCCTGGCCATCGCGGCCATCGCGGCACGCGGCGACATCGATCTGGATGCCCCGGTTTCGAGCTGGTCTTCGGGATCCGGTCTGCCGGCGGACATGGCCAGCCGCGTCACCCTGACCGATCTGCTCAGCCATCGTTCGGGGATCGATAACCCCGCGATCGCCTATCGGGTGGCCTACACCGGCGACTGGTCACCAGAGACTCTGTGGCGACTGACGGCGGAGACCCGTTCCGACCCTGAGGTGCCCTACGGCACATTCCGCTACAGCAATGTCGGCTACAATCTCGCTACTGTGCTGCTCGAGCACCGCCTCGGCAAGGATTGGCAGACCCTCGTTCGCGACGAGGTCCTGCTGCCCATTGGCATGGCCCAGACCACTGCCCGGATCGATGCCGTCCGCGCCTCCGGGCAGGCCGTTGCGGCGGGTCATGCGGGGTTCGTGCCCGGCCACCCGGAGCGGAGCTATCTTCAGAAGACGGACCAGACCATGCATTCGGCAGGGGGGCTGGTCTCGACCGCCAATGACATGGCGCGGTGGCTTCAGGTCCAGATCAACGACGGTGTCCTGGACGGTCAAAGGGTGCTGCCGGCGGGGCTGGTCGCCTCGACGCACGGTTCGCGGGTTGAACAGAACAACCGGTTCGGTCCCTACACACGGAGCGGCTACGGACTGGGCTGGCAGGTGGGCCGCTACGGCGATGACCAGCTTTTGCATCACTTCGGGAACTTTGCCGGCTCGCGCGCCCATGTGTCCTTCATGCCGGACCGAAGGCTCGGCGTGGCCGTCATGATCAATGAGGACGCATTCGCCGGTGGTCTGGCGGACCTGGTCGCCAACTATGTCTACGACTGGTTTGCAGGCATGCCCGATCTGGACGCTGTCTATGAGGCCCGACTGATAGAGCTGGCGACGGCCCGGGACGCCCGTCGCCAGGGCCAGGCCCAGGGCCGATCCACGCGAGCCCTGCGACCACGGATGCTGACCCTTCCCGACGCGGACTATGCCGGTGACTATGTCAGCGCCAGCCTCGGTCAGGTTCACGTGCGGGAGACGGGGCAGGGCCTTGAGTTCTCGATCGGCATCCTGCGCGCCACGGCCTCGAATTTCACCGAAGCCGAAAGTGTCCGGCTCGAACTGATCCCGTTGATGGGCGAGGCTGTGGTCTTCCAGATTGGCCAGGACGGACGGCCGATCGCGTTGACCTACGCTGGAGTGGTGTTCGGGCGTCGTTGAACGGCTACCAGCGAAACAGGATGCGTCCGGCCACCGCGCCACCGGCGACGGCCAGGGCAATCCCCAGTGAATACCAGACCATGACGAAGCTGGCGGTGTGTTCGGGGCAGTGAAGGCCGTAAAGGGTCGTGGCGAGAGCGGCGGTCAGCAGCCCCGCGGCCGCTCCTGCCGCGCCCGGCCGCATGGGGGCAAATCCCCGCGCGGCCCCGAAGACAAAGGGCGCGGCGATCAGGCTGAGGATCAGGATCAGGGGCGCACAGGCGCGGGCGCTTTCGCCCATCACGGCCGGCATCCGCTCGGCTTCCGGCATGGTGACGACTTCCCAGACCGCAAACCCTGTGGCGGCCGTCATAACGATCGCCAGAGCCATCAGGGGCGCACGGATCGCCGATCCCGGCCGGCCCAGCCGGTCCAGCAGCCAGAACCCGACCACACCCAACGCCGCAGTATAGGCCGCCTTGATCCAGAAGGTCGGTCCCATCATCGCCGCGCCCAGATCCTCGCGGAAGCCCAGCCAGAGGCCGACGCCCAGCAGGACCATCAGCCCGCCCGCGCACAGGGCCAGCAGCAGGCGACGCTCGACCTGCCGCGGCCGTGCGGCGGGCAGGTCGGCGGCCAGCGTCTCGATCAGGTCTTCAGTCTTCATCTTCGCCTCCATCGACGGACGCAGGCGCGAAGCGGGCGTTCAGGGACTTCAGACTGCGGTGGATCGACACCTTGGCCGCAGTCAGGGTGTAGCCATGTCGCGCGGCGGCCTCCGCCACCGTCAGCCCGCCCAACCTCACATCCTCGATCAGGCGGCGTTGGCGGGCGGGGAGCAGGGCGAGACATCGGCTGAGGTCAGCGCGGGTGGCACCATCCTCCACCGTATGGTCGGCGAACAGGACCGAGGCCTCTTCCAGCGGATGGGTGGGGCGGCGACCCTGTCGCCGGAGGTGATCCACCAGCTTGTGCCGGGCGATGGCAAAGGCCCAGGCGGTGAAGGTCTGGTTCCGGTCCCAGGTCGCCCGTTTGGCGTGGATGGCGATCAGCGTCTCCTGCACCAGGTCCTCGGCGTCCGCGCCGCCGTTGAACAGGCGTCGCCTGAAATAGGGTCGCAGATGGGCCCCCAGGTCTGACAGCAGATGCCGCCATGCGAGGGCGTCGCCATCGAGGCCGCGCAGCATCAGGGCTTTGAGTTGGGCTTCGCGGTCGGTCACGTGCGCCCTGATACGATGGAGGACGGCGAAGGTTACAAGGGCCGTGCAGATCCGGCTATTGTGCCGGCAACAGGGTCATCAGTGCCCGCGTGAAGCCACGCGGTGCCACGGACAGATGATCCTCGTCATTCAGGACCTCGCTGTTGAGCGTCAGCCCCGGGTAGTTCCGTGATCGCAACTGTGTCTCGAAGCGCCGATTGTCGGCGACCATGTCGTGATTGCGGTTGTATCGCGGGCCGGTCCCGACGGTCTCGTATTCGCCGATATACATATAGACGGTGGCCGGCAGGTCGGTGTGGCTTTGCCCATAGGCAGCCTCGGCGGTGAAGATCGCATCTCGACCGTGCCAGAGGGACGGACTGCCCAGGACATAGGCCGAGAAGAGCTCCGGCTCGCTGAACAGAACCTGCGCACCCAGAAGTCCCCCATAGGAATGGCCGAGCAGGATGCGCTGCGCCGGGTCGGCCCGGAACCGGTCTTCGACGAAGGGCAGGACTTCGGCCTTCAGATAGGCCTGATAGGCGGTGCCTCCGCCGCCCCCGTTCGCGATCCTGGCCGTCCGGTCGCTGCGCGTGGCTGTGTAGTCGCGCGTGCGGCTGACGACCGGATCGTCCCCGACCGCATAGGACAGGCCCACAAGGATGAACTCTCCAATTCGGGGGCCTTCGCCGTTCAGACGCCGACCGATCTGGCGGATGAGGGGAAAGGCATAGTCTGCATCCGTGACATACAGCACGGGATAACGCCGCCCAGGCTCACGCTCATAGGACGGGGGAAGATGGACGAACACCTGATAGTCGCGCCCGGAGACCGGATCCGGCACGTTCCAGACCTGTGTGCCGATCACCTCGTAGGGCGCTCCGCCGCCCCTCTGCGCAGCGGGCGAGATCTGGGTCTGGCTCTGGGCGGGCTCCGTGCACGCTCCCAGAGCTGTCAGGACAATGAGGAGACCGGTCTTCGCGAGACGATTTGGCACAGGCACTCCCCGGTCTGTCGTGACGACAACCGTAGCGGCAATCGCGGCGGCACTGAGGCCGGAGGTTCGAGCCAGGCGTGATCGCTAAAGCGTGTAGCCCCCATCGACCGTGAGGGCGGCACCCGTGATGGAGCGTGCGGCCGGCGAAAGCAGGAAGACGATCTGGTCGGCGATCTCTTCGGCCTTTGCGAACCGGCCCAACGGGGTTCCGGCGGCCATCTGGTCGAACGTCGCCTGTTCCGAGCCCGTGCTGGTGACGATGTCCCGGAAGAACGCCATGTCCGACCACATCGGCGTCTCCACCCCGCCCGGGAGGATGCTGTTGACGCGCACGCCCCGGGGTGCACCTTCCTTTGCTGCGACCCGCGCCAGCTGCACCAGCCCCGCCTTTGACGCGCCATAGGCGGCGATGCCCGGCTCGGCCCTGGTGGCAGAGGCGGAAGACACAACCACTGCCGCTCCGCCGTCCCGAAGCAGCCGCATCGCGGCGCGAAGACTCAGGAAGGCTCCGTCCAGATTGACGGACAGGATGCGCCGCCAATCCTCAAGGCTGAGCTCCGTGATCAGGCCGTTGCCCGACACGCCGGCGTTGACGACCGCATTGTCCAGCCCGCCCCAGCGCTGGCGGACGGCGTCTTCCAGGTCTGACCAGGGACCTTCTGCGGTCACGTCGTGGCAATGAAGCAGAACCTCGAGCCCCGGACGCCTCAGGCTGCGGTCCAGTGCGTCCAGCGCCGCCTCGTTCTGATCGACCAGCACGAGCGCCCTCGCGCCGGCGGCGGCCAGAGACCGCGCGGTCGCCGCTCCAATCCCGGACGCCGCGCCCGTTATCAGGCACACGCCGGGCGAAGTGCCCTTCGAAGATTCGGCCTCAGGCATAGTTGAAGCTGATCGAGATGCGTTCGGACTTCGCGGCGTTGGCCGGCACCTCGTGCCTCAGCCAGCTTTCCCACATCAGCACCGTCCCGGCGGCGGGGGTCAGGTACACGAACGGCTGTTCCGCCTCCGGTGCGTCCGGATCGACCGACGGGCGGGCCATCATCATCGGGAGGCGGGGATCTTCCAGTTTCAGCGCCGAGGCCCCGTCGGGCACCTCGACATAGACGGTGCCGCTCAGGAAGGCGTGGGGGTGAATATGGCCCGAGTGCGCCCCGCCGGGCTTGAGGATATTGACCCAGAGGGTGTCCAGTCGTGGCTTCCGCGCCAGATCGAAGTTCAGGGCGCGGGCATAGGCCAGCGCGTGCCGGTCCAGATGCTTCTTCAGCTCCGCGAACTCGGGCAGGCGTTGAGGCAGGTCGTTCAGCGAGCCATAGGAGGTGTAACCGCGGTAGTTGTGGGTCCGGCACCAGGCGCGTCCGGCCCCGTCCTCGGCCGCCAGCATGCGGCAGGCCTCGGCGAGGCCGGCATTGAAGGCCTCAAAACCGGGTGTGGTCGCGAGGCTGGCCTCATAGACCTGGGTGATGAAGAGCGAGCGCAGGGACATGGGGCAGGGCTCTAGCGCGCAGCCGTCGCCGCGTCGCGCGCGAATTGGAGGGGTGGGGGCGTGACAGGACGGCTCACCACGACAGCCCTGCCTCACCCCTCAGGATCGCGTCGGCCTCGGGCGTGTGTTTGCTGCCGGACCGGTCATGGAGGATCAGGGCAGGAAGCAGACGCAGCGGCCCGCGCCCGGCCTTGCGGGCATGGACCAGAACCCGCTTGGCCGGCTGGTCGGCGAACGGCTGGATCGGCCGGATGGCGAACGATCCGCAACGCGTCCCCAGCAGGGCCAGCAGGTCAGCGAGCCGATCGGCCCTGTGAATGACGACGACACCCCCGCCGTCCTTGACAGAGCGGGTCAGGAACTCGGTCCAGACGCCAAGGCCATCGTCCGCGATCCACGCGCCGCGCTTGGCCGGAGCGGGTGCGCGCAGCGTGGTCTCGTCATCGAAGAAGGGCGGATTGGACACCGCCCAGTCGAACGGCGGATGTTCAAGGGCCGCGAATCCGGCGGCGACGTCGCCCGTGATGATCTTGATACGGTCGTCTGCGCCGTTCAGCGTCGCATTGCGCCGGGCCAGGGCCGCGGCGCTGCTGTCGCGTTCCAGACCGACAAGCCGGGTGTCCGGGCAGCGCACTGCAATCTGCAGCAGAGCGGCACCGGCCCCGCAACCGGCTTCCAGGACCCTGTCGTTCGGGCCGGCCGGCAGGGCTGCCGCCAGAAGGGCGGCATCCATGCCTGCGCGATATCCCCTCGTGGGCTGCAGCAGGCGGAGCTTTCCGCCCAGAATGGCGTTCTCGACGACGTCAGCGGCGGTCGACGGGTCGATGGGAGGGGGGGATGCGACGGTCATGCGGCTTGACCCTTCATGGTCGGGTCACCATTGTCCGGCCCAACGCGACGCCGCAAGACGCCGTGACGTTCCGGCGAGGCCTTCTCCCCAAGGCTCGCATTTTTGAGAGAGTTTTCTGTTGGATGCCGTCACTCTGACCGCTCCTCGCGCCAAAGGCCCCCGCGCCGAGGGCGATGTGGAGGCCCTGGCCCGCCTGGCCCGGGCCGACATGGCGGCGGTCGACGCCCTGATCGTGGCGCGTATGCAGTCGCCGGTCCCCGTCATTCCCCTGCTGGCTGAGCATATTGTGTCGGCCGGTGGCAAACGCCTGCGGCCGCTTCTTACCATTGCCGCCGCGCGCGCCATTGGTGCGCCGATGGGGCAAGGCATCGACAACGCGCTCAAACTTGCGGCCTCGGTTGAGTTTATTCATACGGCCACCCTCCTGCATGATGATGTGGTGGATGGGTCCGAGCGGCGTCGCGGCAAGGTCGCGGCCCATCTGATCTGGGGATCGGCGACCAGCGTGCTGGTGGGCGACTTCCTGTTCGCCCGGGCCTTTGAACTGATGGTGGAAACCGGCCAGCTCAGGGCGCTGGGCATCCTCGCCCAGGCCTCCAGCGTGATCGCCCAGGGCGAGGTGCTGCAGCTCACCCGCGCGCATGATCTGAACCTCGACCAGGAAACCTACCTGCGGATCGTCTCGGCCAAGACGGCCGAATTGTTCGCGGCTGCGGCCGAGGCCGGCGCGGTCGGTGTGGACGGCGATCAGGCCGCGACGTCTGCCCTGCGGTCCTATGGGCTGAACCTTGGGCTGGCCTTCCAGCTTGCGGATGACGCTCTGGACTATGGCGGCACCTCCGAGGCGCTCGGCAAGAATGCCGGAGATGATTTCCGCG
This sequence comes from Caulobacteraceae bacterium, assembly GCA_019748095.1. Lineage (GTDB taxonomy): Bacteria > Pseudomonadota > Alphaproteobacteria > Caulobacterales > Caulobacteraceae > Brevundimonas. The sequence continues at coordinate 18,777 of JAIEQA010000061.1, forward strand.
AAGGCAAGGTGACGCTTCCGCTGCTGCTGGCCGTGGCCCGGACGCGCGGGCGCGAGGATGCCTTCTGGGAGAGGACCATCAACCGCGGCGAGCGGACCGAAGACGATTTCCGTCGCGCCCGCGAACTGGTCATCGGCACCGGCTCGGTCTCGGCCACGCTGGATGCGGCGGGCGACTATGCGGATGCCGCCAAGGCCGCTCTTCGGGTCGTGCCGGCCAGCCCATGGCGTGACGCCCTTGACGGCCTGGCCGACTTTGCGGTCAGCCGGGCCGCCTGAGGCACCCGGCACTCAGCTCAGGCTGGCAGCGAACCTCTGGATGCGGCTGCACGCCTCTTCGAGCACCGTTTCCGAGGTGGCGTAGCTGATGCGGAAATAGGGGCTGAGACCGAACGCGGCCCCGTGCACCACGGCGACACCCTCGGCTTCCAGCAGGGCAGACGCGAAGGTCTCATCGCCGTCGATCACGAAGCCGCTCTGGGTCGTCTTGCCGATCAGGCCGTGGATCGAAGGATAGACATAGAAGGCCCCCTCCGGATTGGGGCAGCGGATCCCCGTCGCCTGGTTCAGCATCGAAACGACCAGGTCCCGGCGCTTCTCGAAGGCTGCCCCGCGCTCCTTGATGAAGTCCTGCGGGCCGTTCAGGGCCTCGACGGCGGC
>JAIEQA010000160.1 GCA_019748095.1 Caulobacteraceae bacterium
ACCGCCGTCAGGCCGATCAGGACGTACTGGGTCAGGGTCAGCTCGATGCCGAAATACTGGGCGATGAAGATGGCGGCGATGGCCGGATAGATCGCCCCGCAGCCGTCCATCTTGACGCTGGCCCCCAGGGGCACGGCGAAGGCGGCATAGGCCTGGGGCACGCCCAGACGCTCGACCGTCTGGCGCAGGGTGATGGGCAATGTGCCCAGCGAGGAGGAGGTGGCGAAGGCCGTCTGTTGCGCCGCGAAGGCCCCGCGCATGAAGGCCAGGGCGCTGAGACCGTGCAGCTTCAGCAGGGCCGAATAGACGATCAGGATGTGGAACAGGCAGGCGGCATAGATGGCGAGGATGAACTTGCCCAGCGGCAGCAGGGCCTCCCAGCCATAGCCCCCGACGACCGAGCCGATCAGGCCGAACACCCCGAACGGGGTCAGCTGGATGACCCAGCGGGTGATGCGGAAGATGATGGCCGCGCCTTCATCCACCAGCCGCCGTGCGGTCTGGGCCCGGTCGCCCAGGGCCACGAGCGCGGCGCCGACGAGGGCCGAGAAGAAGATGATCTGCAGCACCCGGCCTTCGGCGAGGGCGGCGAAGGGATTGGTCGGGACGATGCCGATCAGGACCTCGAGCGGGGTCGGGATCTCGCGCTCGCGCACCTCGCCCAGCGGCAGGTTCGCCAGGCCGAGGCCCGGATCGATCAGATGGCCGAAGGCGAAGCCGACCAGCACGGCCAGCAGGGAGGTGATCGCGAACCACATCAGGGTCCGGGCCCCCAGCCGGACCGCCCCGGTGCCGGCACCCAGTTTCGCGATCGAGGAGGCGATGGTGAACAGCACCAGAGGGGCCACCACCATCCGGATCAGGTTCAGATAGACGTCGCCGATCGGCTGCAGCCAGACCGTGGCCTGGTCCCGCAGAATCAGCCCGGCGAGGATGCCGAGGGCAAACCCGCCAGCGGTGCGCTGCCACAGGGGGATGGCGAAGAAGCGGGCAAGCATGGTGGACGCGGCTTTCGGGGCGGGGCCGCGTAAGGTGTGGGTTGGCGGGCACGACTGCAACCGTCACGGTGGCGATGAATTCTATCGGGTCGTGATAGTCCCTCTGCCAGTGGGAGGGGGGCATCTTTCACTGCCAGCCGCAGGGGGCGGGTCCCCCTCAGGCGGAATAGACGGTCGTGCGGATGACACCGCCGAGTTCGGGGACTTCGCAGAGCACCTTCTGTTCGCGGAACGGCAAGCCGAACGGGGGTTCGCTGAGGACGACACCGCTGTTGTGGCGGATCCGGATGCCGCGGCCGGTGGTCTTGTCGAGATTGGGCGTGAACGGGCCCGGCGGGACGTGTTCGGTGACGATCAGATGGTCGAACCGGCCGGCCAGATTGCCGAGTGCGCGTTTGATTTCCGCATTTGAGAGATGCTGCAGCACCTGGCGGATGAAGACGACGTTGGCGGCGGGCGCGGGCTCCTCGATGATGTTCAGGACCCGGAAATCGACGTCCAGATCTGCAAAGCGCGTCGTGTTGAACGCGATCAGCTTCGGAGCGATGTCGGCGGCGGTGTAGGTTTTGCAGAAGGGCCGAAGGCGGGATCCCACATTGAAGTCGCCGCAGCCGATGTCGAGGGCATCCGGCACCTCGGGGAGGGACTGCAGGAAGGCCGAAACCGCGTCGACGTAGGTTTTCACAATGACGGGATCGTGGGAGCCGGTGCCGGAGAAGTATTTGCCGTCCTTCGAAGGGCTTTTACCCCAGTGGCCTTCCTCATAGATCTTCTCGAAGATCTCCTGAGTCGACAGATTCTGGTAGCGCTTCCACTCAGCGAAATTGTGGAAGTCCTGGTCAGACTTGCCCTGAGACCTTGCCGCATATCGCTCGATCTCCGCCGCGATCTCGGGATGCGAGCTGATGAAATGCTTGATCGCCGCGATGATCGACTTGTTCTGATCTGTCATGAAGGTCCCCTTGCCAGGGGCTTAGCGCAGAACGGGCAGGGGGTATAGCGAACCCCGATCGGTCATTCCGGCGCCGGATCGGTCGGCCTAGACCCCAGCCATCGCCCGCGCGACATAGTGATCGACCACGATCATATCGATGGCTTCCTCGATGTCGTCGAAGGCGTCGACGATGATGTCGGGGTTGAGGTCCTCGACCGGGATCGGGGTGTAGCCGAAGCTGCACAGGATGCAGGGGATGTTCGCGTCCTGCGCCGAGCCGGCGTCGGGGGCGGCGTCGCCGATCATGATGGCGCGGGCGGGGTCGCCGCCGACGGAAGTGATGGCCTCGATCAGATGGGCACCGGAGGGCTTTCTCGCGCTGACGCGGTCGGGGCCGACGATGGCGGCGAAATGGCGGGTCAGGTCGATCCTGCCCAGCAGGAGTTCGGACAGGTCGCTGCGCTTGTTTGTCACCACGACAAGGGTCGCGCCGCGGGCCGACAGGGTCTCCAGCGTCTCGACCACGTCGTCGAAGGGCACAGAGTGGTCGGCGATATGGGCGATGTAGTCGGCGATGAAGGCCTCGAACAGCACGGGATCCCGCGCCCGCTCCAGCGCCGCGCCGGCCAGGGTGAAGCCGTGCTCCAGAAGGGCCCGGGCTCCGCCGCCGATCAGCTCGCGGGCCCCCTCCATCGGCACGGCGGGCAGGCCCTCGATCACCAGCATCCGGTTCAGGGTGCCGACCAGATCGTGGTGGGTCTCTACCAGGGTGCCGTCGAGGTCGAAGGCCAGGGTCCAGCCCTCAAGGTCGCGTTCGATCATGGTCATCCCCGAAACTGCGCCGCCCTATGGACCGGCGGGGCCCGCGCGTCCACCGGGCCGGAGCGACGCATTTTGGCCGTCGCCATGGCGCAACCGGCGAAATCGACGTACCGGATTGACCCGAAGGGGCCGGGCAGCGGGCGTCCCGGGTGAGGATCACGACCCATCGCTACGACCTATCTTGAATGGCTGGCGGAGCATTTCCGCGACACGTCCGCAGGGGCGCGGGCGGTGGGCACCGGGGCGAGCCGCCACGTCCTCGGCTATGCGACGGGCTATGGCGTGGCCCAGATCGCGCCGTTTGTCCTGTCACTGCGGGCGGTGTTTCGGGGGACTGTGACACTGGTGGTCGATCCCGATCCGGCCATGCTGGAGTTCCTGGCGGCCCACGATGTGCAGGTACTGCACCGAGGCCCGGTGACCGGCTGGCGGCCGCATGTGGCGGTCGAGCGGCTGGCGACCTTTGACGCCCTGTTGCGGAGGATGCCGGCGGACGCCAGCGTCCTGCTGACCGATGTGCGCGATGTGGTGTTCCAGGCCGATCCCCTGTCCCCCGCGCCCACCGCCATCGAGGCGTTCGAGGAGCCGGGCACCTGTGGCGATCACCGGTTCAACATGAAGTATATCACCGCCCTGGCCGGGCCGGGCATTGCCGATGTGATCCGGGACCAGCCGGCGCTGTGCGTCGGGACGGTGGCGGGTCCTGCGGGGGAGCTGGCACGGATGTGCCGGACCCTGCTGATGCTGTCGGCGCGACCGCGTTCGGCCATGGGCGGGGCGTTCGGCGCGGATCAGGCCGCGTTCAACATCGCCGCCCATCTGGATCTGGTGCCGATGGAGCGCTGTGCGAACTTCTCGCGCGTGGCGACGCTTGGGCTGGTGGACGGGGCGGAGCTGACGATCGACGGGGACCGGATCCTGAACCCCGACGGCGGGGCCAGTCCGGTGGTGCACCAGTATGACCGGCATCCGCACCTGCATGCCCATATCCGGGCCCTGTGGTCGGTCGATCTGCCCGAGCGGCGGCAGGTGTCGGCGCATCCGGTGCTGAGCCGCCTGCGTCGCCACATGGAATCGATCCGCCGCCGGATGCCGGAACTGCGGTAGGGCGGCTTTCGCCTCGCGCGGCCATGGGGTATCGCCGGGCCCGGACGTCGCGTCGGGAATCCCATGACCAAGAGAGCTGCCATCATCCTTGCCGCCGGTCAGGGCACGCGGATGAAGTCCCCTCTGCCCAAGGTGCTGCACCCGGTCGGCCACCGGGCCATGCTGGATCATGCCATCGACGCGGCCGAGGCCCTGGGCTGCGAGCGGATCGTGGTGGTCGTGGGTAGCCATTCGCCCGAGGTCCGCGCCCATGTGGTGGCCCGGCTGGGCGAGGATGCGATCGCGGTGCAGGATCCGCCGCTGGGCACGGGCCATGCGGTCCGGGCGGCAGAAGCCGTGCTGGGCGATTTCGTCGGCCAGGTGGTGGTGACCTATGGCGACGTGCCGCTGTTGCGGGCGGCCGACATCGAGGCGGTGTTCGAGGCATCGGACGGCGTGACGGTGATCGGGTTCGAGGCGGCCGATCCCGGGGCCTATGGCCGGCTGGTGATGGAGGGCGAGACCCTGACCGCCATCACCGAGGCCAAGGAGGCCTCGGCCGAGGTTCTGGCGATCACCACCTGCAATTCCGGCGTCATGGCCGCGCCGGTGGACCTGTTGTTCTCGCTGCTGGCCGAGGTGACCAACACCAATGCCAAGGGCGAATACTATCTGACCGATGTGGTGGAACTGGCGCGCCGGCGCGGAGCCCCGACCCGGGCGGTGATGGCGTCCGAAGACTCCGTCATGGGGGTGAATGCCCAGGCCGAGCTGGCAACGGCCGAGGCGCTGTTCCAGAGGGTTCAGCGTGAGACGTTTCTGGCGGGCGGGGTGACCATGAGCGCGCCGGAGACGGTGCATTTCGCCTGGGACACGCTGATCGGGGCAGGGACGGTGATCGAGCCGTTCGTGGTCTTTGGGCCCGGTGCGCGCGTGGCTGAGCGGGCCCGTATCCGCAGCTTTTCCCATATCGAGGGGGCGACGGTCGCCAGCGGAGCCGAGGTCGGGCCCTATGCGCGGCTGCGGCCCGGGGCGGATCTGGGCGAGGACGTGAAGGTCGGGAATTTCGTCGAGGTCAAGAATGTGCGGATGGAGGCAGGGGCCAAGGCCAACCACCTGTCCTATCTGGGCGACGGCTCGGTCGGCGCGGGGGCGAACATCGGCGCGGGCACGATCTTCTGCAACTACGACGGCTTCAACAAGGCCCGCACCGAGGTGGGGGCGGGAGCCTTTGTCGGGTCGAACTCGGCGCTGGTCGCGCCCGTAAGCATTGGCGCAGGGGCCATCGTGGGGTCGGGCTCGGTCATCACCGAGGATGTGCCGGCTGACGCCATGGCGCTGGGGCGCGGGCGGCAGGTGAACAAGGACGGGGCGGGCAAGGTGTTTCGGGACAAGGCCAAGGCGAAGAAGGAGCAGGGGTCGTGATCCCTCTCCCGCCGGGAGAGGGATCAGTGAGTGATCTTCAGAAACGGTTGGCCGGAGAGGCTGCCGCCCTGACGGTCGAGTCGGGGATGGTCGTGGGGCTGGGCACCGGCTCGACGGCGGCCTGGTTCGTCAAGGCGCTGGCGGCGCGGGGCCTGACCGGGCTGCGCTGCGTGCCGACCTCGGAGAAGACCGCCGATCTGGCCCGCGAGCTGGACCTGCCGCTGACCACGCTGGAGGATGTGTCGCGGATCGACCTGACCGTGGACGGGGCCGATGAGGTCGGGCCGGGCCTGGCCCTGATCAAGGGGGGCGGGGCGGCCCTGTTGCGCGAAAAGCTGGTGTGGGAAGCGTCCAACCGCTGCCTCGTCATCGCCGATGCGGCCAAGGTGGTGCCGGTGCTGGGGACCTTTCCCCTGCCGATCGAGGTGGTGGCTTTTGGCCACAAGGCCACGGCCAACCGGATCATGGATGTGCTGATCGATCACGACATCGCCATGCCCGCCCGCCTGCGTCAGGCGGACCGGGGCGTGGTCCGGACCGACGGCGGCAACCTGATCTATGACGTGAACTGCGGGGCCATCCATGACCCGGTGCGTCTGGCCGACGATCTGAAGCTGATCACCGGCGTGGTCGAGCACGGCCTGTTTCTGGATCTGGCCGATGAGGCGATCATCGGGCGGGATGACGGGGTCGAGGTGCTGACGCCCTGATCGAGGTCAGCTGAAGGCGAGCTTGGCCGAGGCGATCAGCAGAACGATCCCCAGCAATTGCAGCAGCCGGTCGCCGGGAATCCGGCTGATCCCGATGCGGGTGCCGATCACGGCCCCGATGGCGACCGCGATCACGAAATACGGCAGTTCGGCCGGGAGTCGTCCGACCGTCGACAGGCTGCCCAGCAGGCCGGACAGGGAGACGCACAGGATGAAGGCGGATGAGACGCCCGAAGTGTTGCGGGGCGATTCCCATCCCATCAACAGGATCAGGGGGCTGAGAAAGATGCCGCCTCCGGTGCCGGTCAGGCCTGACAGGGTCCCGATCCCGGCTCCGGCCAGGACCCGCACGACGGGATGCGGCGGAACCGGGTGCGCGAGCGCGGCGATCGGGCGCGGCCAGAGCAGGCGGATGGCGGCCAGAAACAGGACCGCCGCCACGACCGGTCTGTAAAGCTCCGGTGAAAGCGGAAACCGGCCGGCCAGAAACGCGCAGGGCACCGCCCCCAGGACGAACGGCACCAGCAGGCCGGTGTTGAACTGGCCCGCGCGTACGAACCGCCAGGTCGCGAAACTGGCCACCAGCACGTTGAGCACGAGCGCCGTCGGTCGCATGACCTCCGGATCGATGGCGAACAGGGCCATGATCGCCAGATAGGCCGAGGCACCGGCGTGACCCACGGACGTATAGAGCATGGCCCCCAGCGCCATGAGCACGGCGATGATGGCGATCGTGGTGGGTTCCATCCGTATCCGTTCCCGAAGGCCGACGTGTCCCCAGCCGGCCGCCGCGCGGCCGTCGTGGGGATTTCAGAAGCGCGCGCCCTCCGTCGCGCCATGTTGGGTGCGCCGGTCGTATTCCTCGCTCGCTGCGGCCACCTCCGCGCTGATTTGATCCACGGCGGCCTGCATGTCTTCGCAGGACGAGGCCGCGCGCATGGCCAGTTGCATCTGTTCGGCCCCGAGGTTGGCGATCCGCGCGTGATTGGCCTCGTGATGTTCCAGCCCGACGATATTCCTTTGCCACGCCTCCCGATCCTCCCGCCGGAAGCGTCCCGGATCCTGCAGATCGGGCATGGTGACGGTGATCGAGACTGTGACCTCGGCGGTCGCGGGGAGGCAGGTGCCATCCGGCCCGTTCCGCCAACGGGTGGCGTAACGCCACATCGTGCGCGCATCGTGCCTCTGGCCGTTCGACTCCGGCCGGCGGGCGTTCATCTGCTCGCGCACCGCTCTGCGGGTCCGTCCATCGACCGGATAGCCGACCAGCACGACATTCGGGAGGGCGGCCAGGGTCGGGACGGCGGCATTGAGCCGCTCCGACGCGATCGCAGGCGGGGCGTCCTGGGGTGGCAGATCGTGCATCGGGTAGGCCTCGGGGAAGACGGCTCGTTCCCCACACCTGCCACGGGCAGGACTCCCGCGCCAGATCGCCCGGGTCGCCTTGTCCCGACCATGCCGTGCCCCTAAGTGCGCAGGCCTGCTACGGAGCGCTGCATGCCTGACTACGACTACGACCTCTTCGTCATCGGTGCCGGATCGGGCGGGGTGAGGGCGGCGCGGCTGACGGCACTGGGCGGCAAGCGGGTGGCGATTGCGGAGGAACACCGGGTCGGGGGCACCTGTGTGATCCGCGGCTGTGTGCCCAAGAAGTTCATGGTCATGGCCAGCGACTTCGCCCACCAGTTCGAGACGGCCGAGGGCTATGGCTGGACCATCGAGGCCAGTTTCGACTGGCCGAAATTCATCGAGACCAAGGACGTCGAGATCGCCCGGCTGTCCGGCATCTATGCCGCCAACCTGGGCAAGGCCGGGGTCGAACTGATCCACGGGCGCGCAGTCCTGAAGGACGCCCATACGGTGTCGATCGCCGGCAAGGGGCCGGATGGTGGTGACCTGACCGTCACGGCCGAGCGGATCCTGATCGCCACCGGCGGGCGGCCGTGGATGCCGGAGGGTCTGGCGGGCATCGAACACGCCATCACCTCGGAAGGGGCCTTCCACCTGCCGACCTTGCCCAAACGCATCCTGATCGCGGGGGGCGGCTATATCGCGGTGGAGTTCGCCGGGATCTTCGCCGGGCTGGGGGTGGAGACCACCCTGATCTATCGCGGGCCCAATATCCTGCGCGGCTTCGACGATGATGTGCGGGCCCATCTGGCCGGCGAGATCGAGAAGCGTGGCATCAAGGTCATCCTGGGCAGTCAGCACACCGAGATCCGCAAGACGGACACGGGCCTGCTGAATGTGCTGGACAACGGCATGGCGCTGGAGACGGACGTGGTCATGTTCGCCACCGGGCGGGTGCCCCACGTCAAATCGCTCGGGCTGGAGACGGCGGGTGTGGCCCTGAACGACAAAGGAGCGATCCAGGTCGATACCTTGTCCAAGACGACCGCGGAAAACATCTGGGCCATCGGCGACGTCACCGACCGGATGAACCTGACCCCCGTCGCCATCCGCGAGGCCGTGGCCTTCCATGAGACGGTCTACAGGAACAATCCGCAGCACTTTGACTATGAGGCCGTGGCCACGGCGGTGTTCAGCCAGCCGCCGGTCGGTGTGGTCGGCCTGACCGAGAGCGAGGCGCGCCATACGTGTGCGAAGGGCGTGGACGTCTACCTGACCCGGTTCCGGCCGATGAAATACGCCTTCACCGGGTCGGATGAGCGGGTGCTGATGAAACTGGTGGTGGATGCTGCGACCGATCGGGTCGTCGGCGTCCATATCGTCGGGCCCGAAGCGCCGGAGATGATCCAGCTGGCCGCGATCGCGGTGAAGGCCGGCCTGACCAAGGCCCAGTGGGACGCGACCTGTGCGGTGCATCCGACGATGGCCGAGGAACTGGTCACGCTCAAGGTCAAGCAGTCGCAGGAGGGCAGCGCGGTTTGAGCAAAACGTCTCCTCCCCGTCGCGCAGCGATGGGTAAGAGACCAGTTTTCTTGTTTCCCTGCTGCTGGAAGCCTATTCTCACGAAATGAAAACGCGCTGGACCCCCGAAAGCTGGAGAAACAAGCCCGTCGTGCAGATGCCGACGGACTATCCGGATGCACACGCCCTCAGCCTTGTGGAGGATGAACTGCGGGCCCTGCCGCCGCTGGTCTTCGCCGGAGAGGCGCGGCGGCTAACGGAGCGGCTGGCCGATGTCGAGGCCGGCAAGGCGTTTCTGCTTCAAGGCGGAGACTGTGCCGAGAGCTTCAAGGAGTTCTCGACCGACAACATCCGCGACACCTTCCGCCTGTTGTTGCAGATGGCGGTGGTCCTGACCTTTGCGGGGCGCAAGCCGGTGGTGAAGGTAGGGCGGATCGCCGGCCAGTTCGCCAAGCCGCGCAGCTCTGCGGTCGAGGAGATCGACGGCGTCGAACTGCCCAGCTACCGGGGCGATATCATCAACGGCATGGGTTTCACGCCGGACGAGCGCGTGCCCGATCCCCAGCGGCTGCTGAAGGCCTATAACCAGTCGGCCTCGACCCTGAACCTGCTGCGCGCCTTCGCCGGCGGCGGCTATGCCGATCTGTACAATATTCACCGCTGGACCCAGGGCTTTGCTGACGGCGGTATCGGGGCCCAGTACCGCGAACTGGCCGACAAGATCGCCGAGGCCCTGGCCTTCATGGAGGCCGTCGGCGTCACGCCGGAGACCCATCCCGACCTGAGCCGCGTCGAGGTCTTCACCTCGCATGAGGCCCTGCTGCTGAACGTCGAGAGCGCCCTGACCCGGCTGGACGGGGGCTCGGGCGAATGGTTCGACACCTCGGCCCATATGCTGTGGATCGGCGAACGGACCCGCCAGCTGGACGGGGCCCATGTCGAGTTCATGCGCGGCATCCGGAACCCGATCGGTGTGAAGTGCGGCCCGACCATGGAGCCGGACGACCTTCTGCCCCTGATCGACGCCCTGAACCCGGACAACACGCCGGGTCGCCTGACCCTGATCGGCCGCTTCGGTCACGACAAGGTTCACGACCGCCTGCCGAGGCTGATGAAGGCGGTCAAGGCGCACGGCAAGCGGGTGATCTGGTCGATCGACCCCATGCACGGCAATACGCTGAAGGCATCCAACGGCTACAAGACCCGGCCGTTCGACCGCATCCTGGGCGAGGTGAAGGGCTTCATCGAGGTGGCCGAACACGAGGGGGTCCACCCCGGTGGCGTGCATCTGGAGATGACCGGCCAGAACGTCACCGAATGCCTCGGCGGGGCCCAGGCCGTGTCGGAGGACGATCTGTCCAGCCGTTATCACACCCATTGCGACCCGCGGCTGAACGCCGATCAGGCGCTGGAACTGGCCTTCCTCGTGGCCGAGCGGTTGAAGTCCGGACGACTGAACCAGTCGCGCGCGGCGTGACGGCCGGGACGACCGGCGCGTCCGCCGGGGACGAGCGGGCCGGACGGACGGCCTTTCAGGGGGCTCCGGGGGCATTCAGCCACGAGGCCTGTGTCCAGCTGCGCCCATGGGACGAGCACGTTGCGTTCGAGACGTTTGAAGCGGCGATCGACGCCGTGAAGTCAGGGGTTTGCGACTGCGCCCTGATCCCGGTCGAGAACTCGACCATCGGCGATGTCGAGCCGGCGGCCACCTTGGTGCGACACTCGGGCCTCGTTGTGGCCGGCGAGGCCTGGCGGCCGATCCGCATGGCCCTGATGGCACTGCCGGGCGTAGATCTGGGTGAGCTCCGCACGGTGGCCAGCCATCCGATCGCCCTGGCCCAGTGCACCGGCAATCTGGGCGCGCTGAACCTGACCATGATCGAGGCCTTCGACACGGCCGGTGCGGCGCGGGCGGTGTCGGAGGGGGGTGACCGAAGCCGGGCGGCGCTGGCCCCGGCGGCGGCCGCAGAGGTCTATGGACTGTCGGTTATGCGTCACGATCTTCAGGATTCGGCGGATAATCGCACACGATTTGTTCTCCTGACCCGCGAGGCGGGTTGACGACGCACGATCCGTGCGTGTCTTAAGAGGCAACGGATCTCAGGGATCCGAGGAACCGGTCAGACCCATGTCCCCGCTGCGCGCTTCGCTTTCGACCCTTTCGCTCCGCTCGCGCGCGGTCGGCCTCTATTTTGGCACCTGCTTTTACGGCTTTCGATACGCCGGCTGAGGCCTCGAGCGGCACCCGCTCCTGACAGCCTCGCCGGCGACCGCCCTGAACAAGGGCGGCGGCGCACCCCTGCACCCTCTGTCGAAATGCATCCGTTGAAAGCCCTCATCCCATGCCGAAATCCAGTGTCCAGGCCGTCTGGCCCACCGTAAATCCCGAAGACCTGTCGCCCGAACAGATGGCGCTCGCGGCCCTGCGTGCCGAGATCGACGCCGTCGATGACGAACTGTTGGCCCTGTTCCAGCGCCGTCTGGCCATCGCCGCCCGGGTCGGTCTGGCCAAGGACGCGCCCCACGGTCCCCACACCAAGCTGCGCCCGGACCGGGAGCAGACGGTCCTCAGCCGCATGCTGGAGAAGGCCGACCCCGACAATGCCGAGGCTGTGGCCGGCCTGTGGCGCGAGATCGTCGGCTGGGGTCTGGCCCGTCAGGGGCAGCTTCAGGTCCAGGTCTGGGCCCCGACCGATCCGACGCGGGCGTTCGACGGGGCGCGACGTCGCTTCGGCGTGGCTGCGGCCATCCGCATGGTGCGCGATCCGCAGGGGGCGCTGGCGTTCGCGGCCGAGGGCAAGGGGGTCGCGGTGCTGGCCATCAATACGGATGATCCGTGGTGGCTGGGTCTGCGCCGCGACTGGTCCTCGCTGAGCGTGTTCGACGGCTTCGGCCAGTCGGGCGGGCAGCCGACCTCGCTGGCCGTCGGCAAGATCGATCCTGCGGCGTTGCCGAGGGGCCGGAGCGTCATCGTCACGGCCGGCGGGGATGCCGGTGACGGCGGCGGCGCGCGCCGCTGGGGGCTGAACACCCATCACGGCTGGACCCTGGCCCTGACCGACGCCGACCTGACCCCGGGCGATGCCGAGGGGTGTGTGGGGGCGATCGGCTGACGGCTCAGACGGCCATGTTGTCGATCAGCCGTGTCTTTCCGATCCAGGCGGCGGCGAGGATGCGGGCGGGGCCGTCAACCACGCTGTTCGCAAACGCGCCCAGGTCGTCGGCACGACGCACCGCGACATAGTCGATCCGGTCAAAGCCGGCCTTGAGCAGAGCGCTATAGGCGTCGCGTTCGACGGCGGGGAGGGGGCGGTGGTCTGCAGCCTTCATGGCCGCCTCGGCGAGGACGCCGTTCAGCCGGCGCGCAATCTCCAGCTGGCTTTCCGAGAGGTAGGCGTTGCGCGAGGACAGGGCCAGGCCATGGCCGTCGCGCTCGGTCGGGGCCCCGACGATCGCGGTCGGGATATCGAGGTCGCGCGCAAGCCTGCGGACAACCATCAACTGCTGATAGTCCTTCTCGCCGAAGACGGCGACGTCGGCCTGGACCTGGTTCAGCAGCTTGGCGACGACCACGGCCACACCGCCGAAGAAGTGAGGCCGAAAGTCTGTCTCAAGCCCCTGTGAGGGGCCCGCCACGCTGACGGTTGTGGCGAAGCCGTCGGGGTACATCTCGCCTGCGTCCGGTGCGAACAGCAGGGCGCAGCCGGCTCCGCCCAGCAGGGCGGCATCCCGGGCCTCCTGGCGGGGATAGGTGCCCAGGTCCTCATGGGCGGCGAACTGGGTCGGGTTGATGAAGACGCTGGCGACGACCTTGTCCGCCCTTTGCCCCGCTTCACGCACCAGCGTCAGATGGCCTTCGTGCAGAGCGCCCATGGTCGGCACAAAGCCCACAGTGAAGCCCTGACGCCGCCAGTCGTGCACCACCCGGCGCAACTCTTTGACGGTTCGCGCGATCGGAAGGGGAGAAGAGGCGTCAGTCATACTTACCGGATTAACCTTTCGACTTAAGCGTGTTCGTTTGCGGGACGGAAAAGCCTGTTGTGCGAGGGTCTGGCTTATGACGCCCAGCTCCTTGCTTCGTCCAGCCCTCGTCGGCCTTGCGGCCCTCACGACCACGTCGTGCGGCGTGGTTGGGGACGATGCGCGCCGGTTCGAGTCCATGGCCGATGCGGTCGCGGGTATTTCGCTGGACGGGGAACAGGTTCCGGTCCGCAATGCGGCCGACAGCGGGTTGCGTCCGGCCTTCGTCTCGGCCGAGGCCGTGGCCAACCCCGGTGATCTCCGGGTCGAGGTCATGGACCCCCACGATCTCTGGGATGCCCGGGACGCAGGATTGCGGGGCGCAGTCGAACAGGCGGCACCGGCCCTGATCGAGGCCTCGGTGCCGATCGTGGCCGCCGCTGTGGCCGAGCGCGTCGTCGTCCGGACTGCGGCCCCCCGAACCGAGCCCGTGAGCCCCCGCCCGGTAGCGGCCCCCGCAGCCGCTCCTGCTCAGGCACCGGTGCTGACGACGCTGCAACTGGGTGCCTTTTCCAGCCCGGATGCCGCCCGTGCCGCCTGGACCCGGATCGCGGCCGCCGGCGACAGTGTCGCAGCGCTCTCGCCCCGGTTCGAGGCGGTCGAGGTCGATGGCCGCACCCTGACGCGGCTGAAGGTGGTGGCGTCACAGGACGCGGCCCGTGCCGTTTGTCGAGCCGCCGATGCCGCACAGTTGGGCTGTCTTCGCCGCAGCTGAGCGGCCGGTCCACAGTCATCGATTAACCTTTCGTTGACGCGAGGCCCCCGCGGTTCAATTCTGACGGTCCCTGGCGGCCGGCGCGTGAGTCGGTCGTCGCCCGCTTTCGGATCATCGGTTCATGACGCAGCCCCAGGTCATCGTCGTCGGCAATGAAAAAGGCGGGGCAGGCAAGTCCACCCTGGCCATCCACATCGCCTGTGGCCTGTTGCACGCTGGCCGGCGGGTGGCGGTGATCGACCTGGACCTGCGCCAGCAGTCGATGTCGCATTTCTTCTCGCACCGGGCCGCCTGGACCGCCGCCAACAAGGTCACCCTGCCCATGCCGCTTGAGCCCGATCTGGGGGATGGAAAGGCGCTGGCAAAGGCGGATGAGGCGGAACAGCTGGCGCGCTTCGAGGCGGTCTATGCCGAGGCCCGCTCGGCGGAGGTGATCCTGATCGACACGCCCGGCGGTGACACGGCCCTGTCGCGCGCCGCCCATGCCCGGGCCGACCAGATCGTCACCCCGATGAACGACAGTTTCGTCGATTTCGACATGCTGGGCTCGGTCGATCCGGTGACGCTGGAGTTGCTGAAGCCCTCGACCTATTCCGAAAGCGTCTGGGAGGCGCGCAAGCACCGGGCCATCAGCGAGGGCCGCCACGCCGCCATCGACTGGATCGTGGTGGTCAACCGGATGGCGGTGGCCGAGGCCCGCAACCGTCGTCGTCTGGAAGAGCGGATGGCAAAGCTGGCCAAGCGGGTCGGCTTCCGGGTCGGTCCGGGCCTGCGCGACCGGGTCATCTATCGCGAGCTGTTCCCGTTCGGTCTGACGGTCGCAGACCTGTCCAATGAGGTCCGGCCGGTGGCGGTGTCCCTGGCCCATGTCGCGGCGCGTCAGGAGATGCGCAACCTGATGCAAGCCCTTGGTCTGGACGACATCCGCATGCCCGTGCTCGACGCGGCGGCGTGACGGGGCCTCGCCCATGGGCCTGATCTGGCTCGTGCTGGCGGGCGTGGTGGTGTGGGCGCTGGTCCGTCTGGGCCGCCAGACCGAGGGCCCCCGGCGGGGCCAGTGGCGGGTGGCCGCGACACTCGTTTCCGCTGCCCTGCTGGCGGGTGGAGCGCTGGCCCTGTCGAAGGGGGCGTGGATCATCGGAGCGGGACTGACCGGGGCTGCCCTTTGGCTGGTTCTGGCCTCACGCATCCGGACGGTTCTGGCGGACCGGGAGGCGGTGGACGATTCCGAGGCGCGGTCGATTCTCGGGGTTCCGGCCGATGCGACGCCCGAGGCAATCAGCGCTGCGTGGCGACGGCTGATGGGGCGGGCGCATCCGGATCAGGGCGGGACGGAGGGGCTCGCGGCCCGGCTGAACGCTGCGCGGGACCGGTTGCTAAGGAAGTGACCCTCTCCCGGAGGGAGAGGGTTCACGCATTCGTCTTTCCCCCCTAAACCAGCCGTCATGCCGAAGCTGACCTCTGCCATCGATCCCGCCAGCGCGTCCTTCAAGGCGCTGCACGCCCACAATACCGCCCTGAACGCTGCACTGCGTGATCGGGTGGCGACGGCGGCGCGGGGCGGGTCGGACGCCAGTCGGGAGCGCCATGTTTCGCGGGGCAAGCTGCTGCCGCGTGACCGGGTCGAGCGGCTGCTGGATCCCGGTTCGCCGTTTCTGGAGGTCGGGCAACTGGCGGCCAACGGCATGTATGGCGACGAGGCTCCCGGCGCGGGCATGATCTGCGGCGTCGGGCGGGTGTCGGGCCGGGAGGTCATGATCGTCGCCAACGATCCGACGGTGAAGGGCGGGGCGTACTTCCCGATGACGGTGAAGAAGCATCTGCGGTCCCAGGAGATCGCCGAACAGAACCACCTGCCGTGCGTCTATCTGGTCGATTCCGGCGGGGCCAATCTGCCGCACCAGGCCGAGGTGTTTCCCGATCGCGATCATTTCGGCCGGATCTTCTTCAACCAGGCGCGGATGTCGGCGAAGGGCATTCCCCAGATCGCCTGCGTCATGGGGTCGTGCACGGCCGGCGGAGCCTATGTGCCGGCCATGTCGGACGAGACGGTCATCGTGCGCAACCAGGGCACCATCTTCCTGGCCGGCCCGCCGCTGGTGAAGGCCGCGACGGGTGAGGTGATCTCGGCCGAGGAGCTGGGCGGGGCCGAGACCCATGGGCGCAAGTCCGGCGTGGTCGACTATGTCGCCGAGAACGACGAGCACGCGCTGGAGATCGTGCGGGGCATCGTCGGCCATCTGAACAGCGTCAAACGGGTCGATCTGGATGTGCGCGAGCCCCGGGCCCCGGCCTTCGAGGCCGAGGAGCTGTACGGCCTGATCCCCGACGACGTCCGCGCCCCCTATGATGTGCGAGAGGTGATCGCCCGGGTGGTCGACGGGTCGGAGTTCGAGGAGTTCAAGGCGCTGTATGGTCAGACCCTGGTCTGCGGCTTCGCCCGCATCTGGGGCTATCCGGTCGCCATCCTGGCCAACAACGGCGTGCTGTTCTCGGAGAGCGCGCTGAAGGGGGCGCACTTCATCGAACTGGCCTGCAAGCGGAAGATCCCGCTGGTGTTCCTGCAGAACATCTCGGGCTTCATGGTGGGCGGGAAGTACGAGGCGGGCGGGATCGCCAAGGACGGGGCCAAGCTGGTGACGGCCGTCGCCTCGGCCAATGTGCCCAAGTTTACTGTCCTGATCGGCGGCAGCTTCGGGGCCGGCAACTATGGCATGTGCGGGCGGGCCTATTCGCCGCGCTTCCTGTTCACCTGGCCCAACAGCCGGATCAGCGTGATGGGCGGCGAGCAGGCGGCATCGGTGCTGGCCACCGTCCACCGCGATGCCGACAGCTGGACGCCGGAGCAGGCCGAGGCCTTCAAGGCCCCCGTGCGCCAGAAGTACGAGGACGAGGGTAATCCGTATTATGCCACCGCCCGGCTGTGGGACGACGGCATCATTGACCCGGCCCAGACGCGGGACGTGCTGGGCCTCGCCATCTCGGCCAGTCTGAATGCGCCGGTCGAGGACACGACGTTTGGCGTGTTCCGGATGTGACGCGATGGCCGGCACGTTCGCGCCTCGGCTGAACATCCTGCCAGCAGCCCAGAGGCGGCTGTGGCCCGAGCTCGCCACACTGCCCTCCCAGTATGTTCTGTACGGCGGGACGGCCATCGCGCTTCATCTGGGCCATCGCGACTCGATCGATTTCGACTTTTTCATCCCCCACGAGATCGACCCTCGCCGCCTGCTGGAAGATCTCGCCATCCTGAAAGGGGCGAGTGTCACCCAGGTGGAACCCGATACGCTTGGCGTGACGGTCGACCGCGACGGTCCGATCAAGCTTTCGTTCTTTGGCGTGCCGAAACTCGGGCGGGTCCGGGAGCCTCTGCGGTCTGATGACAATGGGCTCGCGGTGAGCGACCTGATGGACCTTGGCGGCACCAAGGTCTCCGTCGTGCAGGTCCGCGCCGAACCCAAGGACTACATCGATGTGGGAGCCCTGCTGGGTGCAGGCCTGGGTCTCGCCGAGATGCTGGCGGCGGGAGTGGTGATCTACGGGCCGTCCTTTTCGCCCCAGTCGGCGCTGAAGGCCCTGTCCTATTTCGATGATCCGTCGCTCGGGTCGCTGCCCCATACGCTGAAGGACGTGTTGAGCAAGGCGGTCAGGGGCGTAGACTTGGCCGCCCTGCCGGATCTGCAACCGCTGGCACCCCGAAAGGTGGGTGTTTGATGCCTCTGCCGTTGAATGACGACATGGCGGCGATCGCACGCCGTGTGATCTGGTTCGAGACACCCGAACAGGCGCTCTCTGATACCCGTCGGTTCCTCGCCTATGCCTTTCGCTATGCGACCCACGAGGACATGCAGACCCTTCGCCGCCACCTCGGCGATGAGGATCTGAGAGACGCCCTTGAACATGCACCGCCCGGCATCATCGACGGTCGGTCGTGGTCCTACTGGCGGCTGATGCTGGACCTGCCCCCGCGCCCTCTCCCGACCCGCCAGTTCGTCTGATCGACATGGCGCGGCAACGGAAACGACGGTGAGGGCTTCGGGGTGAACAGTGCTGGTGCTAGTGAGCCAGGGTGTGAGCTGGATGTTGCCGTCGTTTTGCTCGCGTCCTGCTCACCCGCACTGGCACCATTCACCCCTGAGCCCCCCCGTGCGTTGAGCCTCGAAGGATTTCAAATGACCGACCCGACCGAAAACGACCTGAACGCGCTCGACATCACCGACGCCGAGGCGGCGGAGATGAATGCGATCGCCCATCCGCTGGTGCCGGACCCGGCACCGGACGCGAACGACGACCTCGTCCAGGTCGACAGCACCACGGGCGGGGTGGTGTTCATCACCATCAACCGGCCGGGCAAAAAGAATGCCTTTGACGCGGCCACGGTCGCGGCCCTGCACGAGACGTTCGAAACCCTGCACGGGGCCGACAATGTCCGGGCGGTGTTCATTCGCGGGGCCGGCGGGACGTTCAGCGCCGGGGCCGATCTGGGCTGGATGCGGGATGCCATCGACTGGTCCGAGAGCGACAACCGCGACGACGCCCTCATGCTGGCGAAAATGCTCAAGGCGCTGCACGACATTCCGGCCCTGACGGTGGCCCTGGTCGAGGGTGCGGCCATGGGGGGCGGGGCGGGTATCGTCTGCGCCTGCGACATGGCCGTGGCCGTCGAGGGCAGCCGGTTCGCCTTCTCCGAGGTCAAACTGGGCCTGATCCCGGCCACCATCGCGCCCTATGTGATCGAGGCCGTGGGGGCCCGGCGGGCGCGTCAGCTGTTCCTGACCGGCAATATCTTCGACGCCGACTACGCCGCCCACGCCGGGATCATCGACATGGTCCTGCCCGAGGGGTCGATGGACGAGTTCATCTCCATGCTGAGCGACAGCCTGAGCCAGAACGCACCGGGGGCCATGGGGGAGGCCAAGCGTCTGGTCCACCACGTCGCGGGCCGGTCGATCGATGGCGGCCTGATGGAAGAGACGGCCCGGCGGATCGCGCGGGCGCGGGTGTCCGACGAGGGGCAGGAGGGCGTGCGGGCCTTTCTCGACAAGCGCACGCCGCGCTGGGCGGAGTAAATCATCCTTCTCCCCTTGCGGGAGAAGGTGGCCGAGCCCCCCGGTCCGATCTTCGATCGGCCGGAGGACAGGCTCCGCGAGGTCGGATGAGGGGTGACCCCCGGTGTCACCGATTGGCGTCTGCCCCCTCATCCCGTCTGCGTCTTCGTACCCTCATCCGCCCCTCCGGGGCACCTTCTCCCGCAAGGGGAGAAGGGGTAGTGAGGCCTCATGTTCAAATCCGTCCTAGTCGCCAATCGGGGCGAGATCGCCTGCCGTGTCTTCCGGACTGCCCGGCGGATGGGGATTCGCACCATCGCCGTCTATTCGGAGGCCGATGCGAAGGCCCTGCATGTACGCGAGGCCGATGAGGCGGTCCTGATCGGGCCGGCGGCGGCGCGCGAGAGCTATCTGGATGCGGCGAAGGTGCTGGCGGCGGCGAAGGCGACGGGGGCGGAGGCGATCCACCCCGGTTATGGCTTCCTGAGCGAGAATGCCGAGTTCGCCGAGGCCGTGATGGCGGCGGGGATCGTGTGGATCGGGGCACCGCCGGCGGCGATCCGGGCCATGGGGCTGAAGGACGCGGCCAAGACGCTGATGGTCGAGGCGGGGGTGCCCGTCACGCCCGGATACATGGGCGCAGACCAGTCGCCGGACCGGCTGAAGGCCGAAGCCGATACAATCGGCTATCCGGTGCTGATCAAGGCTGTGGCGGGCGGCGGCGGCAAGGGGATGCGGCGGGTCGATGCGGGCGAGGCGTTCCTGGATGCGCTGGGGTCGTGCCGGCGCGAGGCGGCGTCCAGTTTCGGCGACGACCGGGTCCTGATCGAGAAATACATCCTGTCGCCGCGCCATATCGAGGTTCAGGTGTTCGGCGACAGCCATGGCGAGGTCGTCCACCTGTTCGAGCGCGACTGCTCGCTGCAGCG
>JAIEQA010000137.1 GCA_019748095.1 Caulobacteraceae bacterium
TAGGTGGCACCGCCGACGCGACGCGACCGGACCTCGACCGACGGCTGGACGTTTTCCAGGGCGGTGTGGAAGGTCTGTACGGGCTCGAAATCCTTCTTCTTGTCGGCCAGGATTTCGAACGCACCGTAGACGATGTTCTCGGCGACGGCCTTCTTGCCCTCGTACATGACGTAATTCATGAACTTGGTGACGGTCAGATCCTTGTATTTGGGATCCGGCAGGACTTCGCGTTTCTGGGCGCGGTGACGACGTGACATGCGGTTGGCCTTCTAAATCGGTATCGGAATGCCGGGCGAAGCCGGCTGAATCTGGGAGTGCGGTACGGCTTACTTCGGACGCTTGGTGCCGTAGTGCGAACGGCGCTGCTTGCGATCCTTGACGCCCTGAGTGTCGAGCACGCCGCGCAGGATGTGGTAGCGCACGCCGGGAAGGTCCTTCACGCGGCCGCCGCGGATCAGGACCACCGAGTGCTCCTGCAGATTGTGGCCCTCGCCGGGGATGTAGCACACGGCTTCATAGCCGGACTTGGCCAGACGGACCTTGGCGACCTTACGCAGAGCCGAGTTCGGCTTCTTGGGGGTCGTGGTATAGACGCGGGTGCAGACGCCGCGGCGCTGGGGCGAGCCTTCCAGGGCCGGCACCTTGTTGCGCACGGGCTTGGGCTTGCGGGGCTTGCGGATCAGCTGGTTGATCGTAGGCATCGTAGGGACAGTCTCGACTTCTGATGGAGGCGTGTGCCTGTCGGCCGGGGCGCCTCGGTTTCCTTCTTTTGAACAGCCCTGCTGGACCGCCCGGGGTCGTTCGAGACCGGATGCGGCACGCTCAAACAGAAAAACCGGAACGCGCGCTTCGGGCGTTCCGGCGGGCACAGCCCGTCCGTTCAATTGTGACGATCAGGATGGGCCGCCTGAGCGACCCGCCTCGAAAGTCCGGCGCGTTTACGCGGCAGGGGCCTTCAGGTCAAGACCGGCCCGCCTCCCCTACTCCGCCACCGGTCGCGTCAGGTCGAACTCCACCCGCAGGAACCGTCCGGACGGCCGACGCAGTTCATAGGCGAACATCCGGCCCGGGTGGACCTCGACGGCCCAGACATTGGTGGTGGAGACATCGGCCCCGCCGGCGATGAACTGGTCGATGGACTCCTGGTCCACGGGGAACTCCTGGCGCGAGGCCGTGCCCGGTCCCGCGGTATCGCCGCCATACATGTGATAGCCGTGGATGACGCCTTCGGGGTCGCGGTGATCATGCTTCAGGCGCAGGCCCTCGCCGGTCCGCGTCACGATCCAGCGGCGCGAGCGATCCTCACCGACCGCGAACGGGATGCCGACCTCCGTGGGCGAACAGTCGCGCACATGCATCAGCAGCCGATTGTTGGCGAAGTCCGCGTCTGCGGCGTCGGTGGTGACCACACGCCCCTCGAATTTCTGGCCGCACAGGGCGTTCAGCCGCGCGAGGAAGGCGTCCTGCGCCGTCTCTGGAGCAGGAACGGTCGCACAGGCGGACAGGGCCAGGGCGACGGCGGCGGCAAAAAAGACTTTCATGGGATAACCCTGACGGCTAACGGGACGGGGCTCAAGGCTTGAAGTCAGCCGTTGACTTCACAAGCGCGCTGAGTATGTTCCGCGCCTCTTATTTTCACGGCTCCACCGCCGTCGCAAAGGTAATTTCCGATGGCAAAGCCCGCCTCAATCAAGATCCGCCTGAACTCGACCGCCGACACCGGCTTCTTCTACGTCACCAAGAAGAACGCCCGCACCATGACCGAAAAGATGGTCGTCAAGAAATACGACCCGGTCGTGCGCAAGCACGTCGAGTTCAAGGAAGGCAAGATCAAGTAAGGCAGACGGATCGGGGCTCACGCGCGTTCGCGCGGCCTGGGCCCAGGACGAGTTGAGCGCCCGGTCAGGAATGGCCGGGCGTTTTGCTGTGCGCGTCAGGCCGCGCGGGCGATGACCCGGTCTCGACCGGTGGCCTTGGCCTCATAGACCCCTTCGTCCGCGCGCTTCATCAGGGCGTCCGGCGTGTCACCAGCCCCCAGGGTCGCCGCCACGCCGATCGATATGGTCACATTCAGCTGCTCGCGACCGCCCATGACCCGGAACGGGGTCGAGCCGACGTCGCGGCGAATCCGTTCGGCGATACGCTGGGCGTCCTCCAGGCCCGCTCCGGGCATGACCACGACGAATTCCTCGCCGCCGAAACGGCAGGGCAGGTCCACGGCGCGGACGTTGGTCGCCAGCCTGACAGCGAACTCGCGCAGCACCTCGTCGCCCGCGTCGTGACCGAAGCCGTCGTTCACCTTCTTGAAGTGATCGATATCCAGGACGAGCACGGCAACCGGCTCCCCGCCCTGGGCCGCCCGGCCGACAAAAGTCTTCAGCTGGCCGGTCATATAGCGTCGGTTGTGCAGCCCGGTCAGGGCGTCGGTGACCGCCATCTCGAGACTGTAGTCCAGCTTTTCCTTCAGGAAGTCGCTGTAGCGCTTGCGCCGGATCTGAGTGCGCGCCCGGGCGGACAGTTCTTCGGAATCGACCGGGCGAACCAGAATGTCGTTGCTCCCCAACTCCAGCGCCTTGACCAGTTTCGGACGGTCGGAGGGGTCGACCACGGCGAGGATCGGCAGGTGTCGGGTCGGTTCCGCCGACCGGACCTGGGCGATCAGCCGCAGGCCGTCAAAGGTGCTGGCGGCGACATTGATGATCATCAGGTCGATGGCCCCGCGTGATGCCGCCAGACCGCCAACGGCGTCGGTCTCGACCAGGGGCCGATGTTCACGGGCCAGTTCTTCCGAGATGCGTTCCGCCTGGCGAGGGTTGTCATCGACGATCAGGACGCGCCCGCCCGAGCCGCGCAGGCGTCGGGAACCGTCGGTCGTAACGCCCAGCCGCCGGCCGCTCTCCTCGCGCTCGCGCAGTTCGTCCATCACCAGCTTCAGCCGGGTCAGGGACCGGACCCGGGCGAACAGCACCAGATCGTCCAGCGGCTTGGTGACGAAGTCATCCGCCCCGGCCTCCAGCCCCTTGATACGGTCCTCGCGACCGTCCAGCGCCGTTACCAGCACAACGGGAATATGGTTGGTCTTCGGATCAGACTTCAGCCTGCGGCAGGTCTCGAAGCCGTCCATGCCCGGCATCATGACGTCCAGCAGGATGATGTCCGGCTGTTCCGATGCGGCCAGTGCCAGCGCCGCGGCCCCGTCCTGACAGGTCAGGACGTCGTAATACTCCAGCGTCAGCTTGGCCTCGAGCAGGCGGACATTGGCCTCGACGTCGTCGACCACAAGAATACGCGCGGTCATCTACGGTTACCCCACTGATACTGGCTGGCCGAGGTGCGTGCGGACGGTTTCGAGGAAATGCATCACCGAGATCGGCTTGGAGATATAGGCCTCGCACCCGCCCTGACGGATCCGCTCCTCATCGCCCTTCATGGCGAAGGCGGTGACGGCGATGATCGGAATATGGGCCAGTTCCTCGTCGTCCTTCAGCCATTTGGTGACCTCCAGACCGCTGATCTCGGGCAGCTGGATATCCATCAGAATCAGGTCGGGCATATGCTGACGTGCCAAAGCCATCGCCTGAAGGCCCTCGCGGGTCTGCAGCGTCTCATAGCCCTGGGAATCGAGCAGATCATGAAACAGCTTCATGTTCAGCTCGTTATCCTCGACGATGAGGACTTTCTTGGAGATCATCACCCGGTCTGCGGCCTCGTCTGACGCGCTCATGGCGCTGGAGGCTTTTCGCCTTCCTGTTTTGGGATAATGCCGGTTCAGTCTTAAGTTGGCGTGAAGTCAGAAGGGCGAGATCAGGCCGTGAAAGCCATCTGCCGCGAATGTCTGTGGACGGGAGACGACGCGGTGTCGCGCTGCCCGGCCTGCGGCTCGCCCCGGGTGGTCTGCGACCCGGAACTGGACCAGCTCCCGATCGCCCATCTGGACTGCGACGCCTTCTACGCCTCGGTGGAAAAGCGCGACCGGCCCGAGCTGCGCGACCGGCCCGTCATCATCGGCGGCGGCGTACGCGGCGTCGTCTCGACCGCCTGCTATATCGCCCGCCAGTCCGGCGTCGGCTCGGCCATGCCGATGTTCAAGGCATTGAAGGCCTGTCCCGACGCCGTCGTGATCAAGCCGGACTTCGCGAAATATGTCCCTGAATCGAAGCGTATCTTCGCCATGGTCGGCGAACTGACCCCGCTCGTTCAGACCCTGTCGCTGGACGAGGCCTGGATCGATCTGTCCGGCACCGAACGGCTGAACGGCGGCCCGCCGGCCCTGCAGCTGATCCGCCTGCAGAAGCGGATCGAGACCGAGATCGGCCTGTCCGTCTCGATTGGCCTCGCCCCCAACCGGTTTCTGGCCAAGGTGGCGTCCGAGCTGGACAAGCCCCGCGGCTTTTCGGTCATCGCCTCCGCCAACGCCCAAGCCCTGCTGGCTCCGAAATCCGTGCGGATCCTGCCGGGCGTGGGGCCGGTGTTCGGCAAGACCCTCGTCAGCGATGGCTTCGCCACGGTCGGGGACCTCGCCGCCGCCGATGTCCGGGATCTGGTCAAACGCTATGGCGAAACGGGCCTGCGCCTGCATGAACTCGCCCACGCCCGCGACACCCGGGCCGTGAACCCCGAACACGACCGGCGCGGCATGAGCGCCGAGACCACCTTCAACACCGACCTGACCACCGCCGGGGATCTGGAGGCCGAGCTCTGGCCGCTGTGTGAAAAGGTCGCGTCGAAAGCCCGCCGTGACGGCGTCGCCAGCCGGGTGATCGTGCTCAAGCTGAGGCGGGCCGACTTCCGCATCGTCACCCGGCGCACCACCCTGCCCGAACCGGTCCAGACGGCCCGCGCCCTGTTCGCCGTCGGGCGCGACCTGCTCAGGCCCGAACTGGGCCGCCCCTACCGTCTGATCGGCATCGGTCTGGCCGACATCACCGATGTGGAGGACGCCCCGGCCGGCCTGTTCGAGACCGGCGAGCAACGCACCCTGAAGACCGAAATGACCATCGACGCCCTGCGGGCGAAATTCGGGGCCACGGCGGTGGTGGCCGGACGGGCGTTGAAACGGCCTTAAGCGCTTGTCGGCCACACTGGTGCCATGTCCGAACTGATCGACAAGATGCGCCGTCGCGGCGGCCGCTGGCTGGACGTCCGACCCGCGCCGGTCTGCCCGGATCGCGGCGTCTTCAGCCTGTCGTTCGACGATATCCCCGTCACCGCCTGGACCGAGGCCGGCCCGATCCTGGCCGAGCACGGCATCACCGCCACCTACTATGTCGCCGGCGGCCTGTCGGGGGGGCAGAACCTGGGCCTGCCCCAGTTCACCGCCGATCATCTTCAGGCCCTGTTCGCCGCCGGTCATGAGGTCGGCTGCCACACCTTCGGTCACACCAGCGCCCTGCGCGTCCCGCCGTCAGCGTACGCCGCCGATCTCGACCGCAATGCCGTCTGGGTGGCCGAGCGGCTGGACGGGCACCGCATGACCACCTTCGCCTGGCCCTATGGCGACGTCACCGTCGGGGCCAAGGCCGTCGTCGCCGAACGCTTCGCCCTCGCCCGCGGCGTACGCGACGGGGTCAATGCCGGCAGCGCCGACCGGGGCAATGTCCAGGCCATCGGCCTCGAAAGCCGCCGTCTGCCCGGCTACGATCTGGAAGGGCTGATGGCCGCGACCGCCGCGCGCAAGGGCTGGCTGATCGCCTACGGCCACGACGTCATGGACACCCCGACGCCCTACGGCTGCACGCCCGACGATCTGGACCGCGTGATCCGGCTGGCCAAGGCGGCCGGGCTGGAGATCCTGCCGGTGGGTCAGGCGTGGGCGCGGATGGCCAACTGATTTCGTCATTCCGGGCGGAGCGAAGCGAAGACCCGGAACAGGGCGGCGCCGAAGCGAAGCGCAGGCGATGCGTCCAGAGACGCATCCCTGAAGTCCGCGAGTGTATTCTCGACAGGTTCGCGCTCTCGCGCGCCGCCCTGTTCCGGGTCTCCGGCGCTGCGCGCCTCCGCCCGGAATGACGAAAGCAGACTAGGCCGCCCTCTCCATCGCCGCCGCACGCTGCTCCGCCCACGGGATCAGCGTCGCCCTCGGCCAGGCCACCAGCCACGAACTGGGCGTGTATTCCCCGCTCTCGATCAGCGCCTTCCGTGTCGGGGACGAGGCCGAGGCCCGCTCCGAATGGATCGGGGCCGGCCCCTGATGCAGGATAAACGCCCCGCCCTTCAGCGGATTCAGCCTCAGATAGGCCAGACGCGGACTGATGGTCTCCAGCGGCGGATCATAGAACCAGCTGGAGCCGATCATCCCGGCCAGCGCCGGCCGGGTCCGGCAGATCGCCGCCGCCGTCGCCCAGGCCCGGTCCCAGCCGGCCTCGTTGAAATCGGCCAGCTGGCGGCTTTCGGTGTGCACCTCCAGCCACGGCCGTTTCCAGCCCTGGGCCCGGATATAGGCCACCATCTGCGACCAGCCGTGGCCGTCGCGACCGTTCCGCACCACCTGCCCCGGCCCCATGGGCGAGGACAGGTCGATGGTCTGGGTCAGGGCCCCCGGCACGCTGAGCACCAGCGCCATCCGCACATCCTTGGCCCAATGGTCGGGGTCATAGGGGGCATCGGTTTCCGCAGCCGCCGTCAGGAACTCGGCCATCCGGTCCAGCCAGTACGGATACAGCTCCATCACCTCGCCCGGCAGGGCAGCCGCCTTCGCCCGCGCTGGCAGCTCCAGCGCCCAGGTGGCGACCAGCGCCCGGCGCATGGCGTCGGTGGCGTCCTCCCTCAGGGCCCGGTCGGCCGCATGGGCGGGCAGGTCAAAATTCCAGTGCGGCGCGGCCGTCACCGCCGGATCCACAGCCTCGACCGAGGCGACATCGACCCGCGCCCGCTCCTGCGCGGTCAGTCGGGCCCGGACAGCGTTGAACGCGGCGATCTGGGTAGACGAGAGCGTTTGCATGTTCGGAGCATGGCACACGCCGGTTGGCGAAGACTTAAGGCTGGCGAGAGGTCGCCGCCCCGCGCTAAACCCCGCCCAAACTCATCCGGAGCCCGCCATGTCCATCGCCGCCCGCCTGACCGAACTCGGCATCACCCTGCCCCAGCCCGCCGTCGCCGTGGCCAACTACGTCCCGTTCGTCCGGACCGGCAATCTACTCCACATCTCCGGCCAGCTGTCGAACGACGCCTCGGGCGGGCTCAAGGGCACGGTCGGCGAGGACGTCTCGCCGGAACAGGCCAATGCCGGTGCCCGCCTGTGCGGCATCAACCTGCTGGCCCAGATGAATGCCGCCCTGGACGGCGACCTCGACCGGGTCGTGCGCATCGTCAAACTGGGCGGCTTTGTCCAGGCCGGCCCCGGCTTCACCGCCATTCCCGCCGTCATCAACGGCTGTTCGGACCTGATGGTCGAGGTGTTCGGCGACGCCGGCCGTCACGCCCGCTCCGCCGTCGGCGTCTACCAGCTCCCCCTCGGCTTCGCCGTCGAGGTCGATGCGATCGTCGAGGTGCGCTAAAGCCGCGCACTCGCTTTCCGACGCGCCCCGGGACACAAGCCCCCATGGGTTTCGAGCTTCAGGTCCACGACTCGATCGCCGCCATCGGCCGTGAGGCCTGGGACGCCTGCGCCGCCCCGACCGGCGATCCGTTCGTCAGCTATGACTTCCTGCATGCCTGCGAGGCCTCGGGCAGCGCGGTCCCGTCGCAAGGGTGGGGCCCGCGCCACCTGACCCTGATGGGGCCGGACGATGCGGTGCTGGGCTGTATGCCCCTCTATCTGAAGGGCCACAGCCAGGGCGAATATGTCTTCGACCACAGCTGGGCCGACGCCTACCAGCGCGCCGGCGGCCGCTACTATCCCAAGCTTCTGGGGGCCGTGCCCTTCACCCCCGCCACCGGGCCGCGCTTCCTGCACCATCCGGACACGGACGCGGCGACGGTGCGCGAGGCCCTGATCGAGGGGGCCCTGACCCTGACAGAGCGGCTGGGCGTCTCGTCCCTGCACGTCAACTTCCCCACAGAGGCGGAATGGACCGCCATGGGCGAGGCGAAGATGCTGCGCCGTCAGGACATGCAGTTCATCTGGCGCAACGCCGGCTACACCACCTTCGACGACTTCCTCGGGGCCCTGTCGTCCAACCGCAGGAAGACCATCCGCCGCGAACGGCGCGAGGCCCAGGGCGACCTCGACATCCGCGTCCTGACCGGGTCCGACCTCACCGAGGCCCACTGGGACGCCTTCTTCGCCTTCTATCAGGACACGGGCGAGCGCAAATGGGGCCGGCCCTATCTGACCCGGGACTTCTTCGAGAGGATCGGCCAGACCATGGCCGACCGCATCGCCCTGGTCATGGCCTTCCGGGGCGACCTCCCCATCGCCGGGGCCCTGAACTTCATCGGCCGCGACGCCCTGTACGGCCGCCAGTGGGGCGCGCTGGAAGAGGTGCCCTTCCTGCATTTCGAGCTCTGCTACTACCAGGCGATCGACTTCGCCATTGCCCACGGCCTGTCCCGCGTCGAGGCGGGGGCGCAAGGGGAACACAAGATCGCGCGCGGCTACCTCCCCTCCCCCGTCTATTCCGCCCACTTCATCGCCGACCCCGCCCTGCGCACTCCCGTGGCCCGCTATCTGGAACAGGAACGCGCCGGGGTGACGGCGGAGATCGCGGCCATGACGGCGGAGCTGTCGCCCTATCGAACGACGGACGCCTGACGCCTCAGTCCCGGCGCAGCAGCAGAACGACTTGGCCCGTCGTCAGTGCTTCCAGCGCATAGGCCTGGATCAGGGCTGGCGACGGCACCAGATCGGTCCGGTCCCTCTGCTCCCTCAGAACCGAGAAGCCGGCCTTGCCGACCCGGTCGACCAGTTCTTCCGCCGTCAGCCGGTTCAGGGTCAGGAACATGCGCGTCATCCGCGCCTTGCGCCCGTCGTCCAGCCAGGGCGCGGCCTCGATCGCGTCCAGCATCTCGCTGGTCTGCCGCGTCAGATGCTCCCAGCCCCGATACCCCAGCGCCCACAGATGCGACCCCTCGGGGCTGAAATAGAGCGGCGAAATCTGGATGAAGGCCAGCCCGCCCGGCTTCAGCGCCGCGTGCAGGGATCCCAGCACCCCGTCCAGAAGCCCCCGCGCCACATGCTCGACCGTGGACCAGCTAACCACGATATCGAGGTCGTCCCGGCCCACAGCCTCCCCGGGCTCGATCTGGCGGAGCTTCAGGTTCCCGGGCAGTGTCTCCAGCCCGAGTGTCTCGCGCAGTATCCCCGCACAGCGCTGCGGCTTGGGCTGGATGTCGACGCCCCGCACCTCCGCCGCCCCATGCCCTAGGGCGATACCCGCCGCTGTCTCCCCGAAGCCGCAGCCGAAATCCAGCACCCGCCGCCCCTCGAACCCGCCATGGGGGGCCAGCCAGTCGGCCATGATCTGCGGAAGCCCATAGAGTTTGGCTCTCATCTCAGGGTCGAGACTCCCGGCTTCCCGGTCGCGATAGGCCCGCGTTGCCGCGCTGGACGCGAACTCCGTCAAGGTCACCATGGACCCTCCCTCCCGTTCCGCCAAGGGAACGATCCGGGACCGCGCCGCGTGCCCCGACGGAGGCAGCGGGCTCGACCCTCACCGGGAGAACGCCGTGGGGCGAACTTCTATCCTTCGACTGAACAATTCTCCGCATCGTCCGGTCCCCCGGGCGCGTCCGGCCCTTCGCCGGAGGCCCCGCAGCGGCTACTGTCCCGAATCCCATGCCCATCCGCCGCCTCCCCCCCGAGACCGTCAACCGCATCGCCGCCGGCGAGGTGGTCGAACGCCCGGCCAGCGCCATCAAGGAGCTGGTCGAGAATGCGCTCGACGCCGGGGCGACCCGGATCGAGGTCCAGGCCGACGGCGGGGGCCTGTCGCGCATCCTGATCGCCGACGACGGCCACGGCATGGCCCCGGACCAGCTGGCCCTCGCCGTCGAACGCCATGCCACCTCCAAGCTGGAGCCGGACGACGCCGGCGACGTCGACCTGCTGCGCATCTCCACCCTCGGCTTCCGGGGCGAGGCCCTGCCCTCGATCGGCTCGGTCGCTCGGCTGACCATCACCAGCCGCTCCCGCGACGGCGGCGAGGCCCACCGGATCACGGTCGAGGGCGGCGACACGCAGCCCGTCGCCCCCGCCGCCTTCCCCGGCCCGCACGGGGCCCGGGTCGAGGTCCGCGACCTGTTCTACGCCACCCCCGCCCGGCTCAAATTCATGAAGTCCGAGCGCTCAGAGGCCATGGCCATCTCGGAGGAGATCAAACGCCAGGCCATGGCGCATGAAGCCGTCGCCTTCACCCTCGACCTTGATGGCCGCACCACATTGCGCCTGCCGGCCGAACACCCCGGCGACGAAGGCCGCCTGAAACGCCTTGCCGCCCTGCTGGGCCGCGATTTCGAAGCCAATGCCCTGCTGATCGACCAGTCGCGCGAGGGCATCCGCCTGTCGGGCTATGCGGGCCTGCCGACCTACAGCCGGGGAAACGGCGGGCATCAGTATCTGTTCGTCAACGGCCGCCCGGTCCGGGACCGTCTTCTGCAGGGGGCCCTGCGCGGGGCCTATGCCGACTTCCTCGCCCGCGACCGGCACCCGGCCGCCGTCCTGTTCCTCGAGATCGATCCCCTGTTCGTCGACGTCAACGTCCACCCCGCCAAGGCCGAGGTCCGGTTCCGCGATCCCCAGCTGGTGCGCGGCCTGATCGTCGGAGCCCTGCGTCACGCCCTCCACGCCGCCGGCCACCGCGCCTCGACCACCGTCGCCGACAATGTCCTCGCCGGGTTCACCGCCCACACCGGTGCCGCCTTCAGCCCGACCTCACAGACCTCGCAAGGCTTCGCCGGCGGCTTCAGCGGCTGGACCGGCTGGGACCGCCCGGCCGCCGCTCTTCAGGACATCCCCGGCCTCTCCGAACGCTCCGCCCGCTTCGAGCCCGGCTGGGACGCCGGAACCGGCGCACTCGCCACCAACCACTCGCCACTCGCCACTCACTCAGCCACCGACCCCATCGACCAGCCCCTCGGTGCCGCCCGGGCTCAGCTGCACGGCACCTATATCGTCGCCCAGACCCGCGACGGTCTGATCGTGGTCGACCAGCACGCCGCCCACGAGCGCCTCGTCTATGAGCGGATGAAGGTCCAGATGGCGCAGGGAGCCGTCACCCGTCAGGCCCTCCTGACCCCCGAGGTGGTCGAGCTGGATCCCGCCGAGGCCGACCGCGTCCTGGCCCGCGCCGATGAGCTGGCCGAGCTGGGCCTGATCGTCGAACCCTTCGGCGGCGGGGCGGTGCTGGTGCGCGAGACGCCCGCCCTGCTGGGCGACACCGACGTCCAGGGCCTGATCCGCGACATCGCCGACGACCTGGCCGAACACGGCGCGGCGCTCGCCCTGTCCGAACGTCTGGGCGAGGTCTGCGGCACCATGGCCTGCCACGGCAGCGTCCGCGCCGGCCGCGTCCTGTCCGCCCCCGAGATGAACGCCCTGCTCCGCCAGATGGAAGCCACCCCCCACTCCGGCCAGTGCAACCACGGCCGCCCCACCTATGTGGAACTGAAGCTCCACGATCTGGAAAAGCTGTTCGGAAGGCGCTAGGGTCGAATAACAGGGGGATGCGAAATGCTCGTGCGCATAAAGCTCGTCGGCCAAGATGACGCTGTCATCCTGACAGAACTGGTCATCAGGTTCCGCGAGACCTATCCCGCGACCGATCCCGTGTCGGTGGAACTTGATCTGCATCCGGACAGATACATCAGCAGCGAGTCACTGGCCGATATTCATGCCAAACTGGATCCACATCTGGTGCTGGCGAAGCTGACCACGCCGGCCGGGACGGCTGTCTATATTGATGCAGAGAAGGTCATCGGTGTGGTGCCCGCTGGCCTGATCCACCACCCGACCGCCAAGGCCGTGATCCGATTCACCGAGGGCGGCGATCAACAGGTGCAGGAAACGGTCAAGGACGTCGCCGACGCCCTGAGGGTCGCCGCCTAGCTCATTCGCTCCGCCTCGGGCGCTGACGCTCCACGATCTGGAGATGCTGTTCGGGCGGCGATGAGTGCTCGAGCGTCCGGACGCCCCCTAGTTGCCACCCCCTTCCCGCTCGGTCGCCAGCCGCGCGGCCAGTGATCGCCGCGACCGCTCCACATAGGTGCGGCAGGCCCCCGGCCGGGCGTCATACCGGCCATCCCCCGCATTGTCGGGATGGGCGGAGACCAGGATGTCGCAGGCCAGCCCGTCCAGCCGCCGGTAGCTCTGCGTGAACCCGTTCAGGATCCCGGCGCTGGACGGGGCCGTATAGCGATAGCCCGGGAAGGACACGGGATTGAGGCTGGACGCGAACACGATCGCCTTGCAGGTCTCCGCCTCACAGGCCGTCCAGCTCCAGCTCATACTGCCCATCGTATGCCCCGGCGTCGCCTGGGCCGTGATCCGGGTGTTTCCCAGGGACAGGACCTCGCCGTCCTCCACCCCCCGGACCTGCGTCACGCGCGGCCAGGTGCCGCCATAGCCCAGCTGCGGATCGTCCGGCGTATGGGCACCCGTCCGCAGGCCCTCGGCCGCGTGCGCGCTGGCCACCACCGTCGCCCCGGTGTCCCGCACCAGGGCAGCCAGACCACCGGCATGGTCGAAGTGCGGCTCGGTGCTCAGAATAAATTTGATGTCTTTCGGCTCGAACCCGAGGGCACGGACATTGTCGAGGATTGCCGGTGCCGCCTGCGGCAGGGCCCCGTCGACCAGGACCAGCCCCGCGCCCGTATCGATCAGGGCGACGCTGAGCCCGCCGAACCCCACCAGCCAGGTGTCGCCGAACAGCTTTTCGGGCGGCCGGGGTGCCAGCCATGTCGGGGCGCGCTCCACCGCCATGGGCCGCGTCAAAGGGTCATCCCCGACCTGAGACGAGGCCCCGGCCACGCCCGCGACCCTCGGCCCGTGCGCGGTTTCCCCGGGGAACCCGGCCATGGCCCCCACGCTCGCGAGCAACGCCGCCACTGCCATCTCTCTGATCATGAATATCTCCCTTTCGCCCCGAGGATTGCCCCTCGGCCGGGCGGGCGACAAAGCATCAATTCTCGACAAAGCCATGAGATCATTTCATGGATAGACCATGGATCGCGCCCAACTCCCGCTCAACGCCCTGCGCGCCTTCGAGGCGGCGGCCCGCCATCTGAACTTCACCCGGGCCGCGATCGAACTCTGCGTCAGCCAGGGTGCGGTCAGCCATCAGGTCGCGCAACTGGAACAACGGCTGGGCACCCGCCTGTTCCACCGCCTGCCGCGCGGGCTCGCGCTCACGGACGAGGGGCACAGGCTTGTTCCGGTCCTCGCCGAGATGTTCGACCGCGTGGGCGCGACCCTGGACCAGTACGGCGACGGCCGCTTCCGCGAGCCGCTGAAGGTCGGCGTCGTCGGCACCTTTGCCACCGGCTGGCTGCTCCCGCGCCTCGACGCCTTCGCCCGCGCCCATCCCGCGATCGACCTGCGGCTCTCGACCAACAACAACCGCGTCGATCTGGCGGCCGAGGCGCTGGATTTCGCCATCCGCTTCGGCCACGGTGCCTGGCACGGCACCCAGGCCGAACCTCTGATGGCCGCGCCGATGACCCCGGTCTGCGCCCCCGCCATCGCCGCCCGGCTCAGATCCCCGGTCGACCTGGTCCAGGAACGTCTGCTGCGCTCCTACCGCCCGGATGAATGGACGCTCTGGTTCGACGCAGCGGGCCTGCCGGCCCCGGTTCTGCGCGGCCCCGTTTTCGACAGTGCGGCCCTGATGGCCTCGGCCGCCGCCGCCGGTCTGGGCGTCGCCCTGGCGCCGTCGGCGATGTTCAGCCGCGAACTCGGCTCGGAACAGCTGGTCCAGCCGTTTGCGGTCGAGGTCGACGTCGGCCGCTACTGGCTGACGCGGCTGATCTCCCGCCCCGAGACGGCCGCGATGCGCCACTTTCGCGACTGGCTGGCGGACGAGGTCGACAGACCCCTGCCCCCGCACTGACCCCGGCGCTCGCCGGAGCCCCGCCCCCCTTCAGCCGATCGGGGCCCGGCCGGACGGATCGTCGACCGGTCCGCCGACATCCCGCACCAGCCGCCCGTCTGTCAGGGTCAGGCGACGGCTGCAGCGCGCGGCGACGCCTTCATCGTGGGTACAGATCAGGAAGGTCGCGCCGTCTTCCCGGTTCACCTCGCGCATCAGCTCCAGCACACGATCGGCGGACTCGCGGTCCAGATTGCCGGTCGGCTCATCGGCGATGATCAGGTCGGGCCGGTTCATCAGGGCGCGAGCGATGGCGACCCGTTGCTTCTGCCCCCCGGACAGACGGGTGGCCGGAAAGTCGATGCGGTCCTCCAGTCCCACCCGCTTCAGCAGGGTGCTGGCGCGATCGCGCATCTCGCGCGAGATCCCCCCGGCGGGCGCAGCGGCAGGAAAGGCGACATTCTCCATCGCCGTGAAGTCCGGCAGCAGATGATGGAACTGGAACACAAAGCCCAGCCGGCGATTGCGGAACTGCGCCCGCTTGCGCTCCGACAGAGCGTCGACCCGTTCGCCGCTGATGGTCAGACTTCCCGCCGTCGGGCGCAGAAGCAGGCCGATGATCGACAGCAGCGTCGACTTGCCCGATCCCGACGCCCCGGACAGGGCCGCCAGCTCACCGCGGTCCAGCGTCAGGTCGATGCCCTTCAGCACCCGGGTTTCCTCATCGCCGTTCAGGAAGACTTTTTCGATTCCCTGCGCTTCCAGAACCCGCGTCATTGCTGGATGGCCTCCAGCGGATCGACCCCGGCGGCCGAGCGTGCGGGCAGGATCGAGGCGATGACCGCCCCCAGGGTGGTCAGGACGAGGGCCGCGACATACCCCCCCTGGTCCGGCGCGATCGGCAGGATCGGGACGCCGTCCGCATTGGTGATCCCTTCAAGCCCGACGCACAGTCCATAGCCCGTGACGCATCCGATCAGGGCCCCGATCAGGCCGATCAACAGGCCCTGCAACAGGAACACCCAGAGGATGAAGCCGCCCGGCACACCGAAGGCGCGCATGATCCCGACCTCGCTGCGTCGCCTGTAGGCGGACAGAACGAGCGCGCTGGCGACCCCGATCACGATCGAGATCAGGGAGAAGACCTGGATCAGCGTCCCGGTCCGCCCCTGCGCCACCAGGGCGTCCTCAAGGCTCAGGTTCTTCTCCTGCCAGGGCGTGGCGCGCAACCCGGTGGCCTCGGCCAGGAAGCGGGCCGTGGCCCGGGCGTCCTCGGGGTTCTTCAGCTTCACCTCGATATTGGTCACCCCTTCCGGCAGGACGAACAGGGGCCGCGCCGCCTGCAGGGAGAGGAAGGCGACGCGCTCGTCCAGACTCTGCAACCCGCTGCGAAACACACCCCTGACAATCAGTTGCCGCTCCACGCCCCGTTCTGTCCGCAACAGGATGGGCTGGCCGGCGCTCAGGCCCAGGTCTTCAGCCAGCCGGACGCCGATCAGAAGCCCGTCCGCGCCCAGATCGCTGTCGCCATCGATGAGGGTCGGGGTGATGCGGGAGATGGCGTCGATCCCCTGCGGCTCCACGCCGACGATGGCCACCGACTGAACCGCCTCGCTCCGGACCAGAAAGGCGTTGCCGGAAATCCGGGGACTGATGGCAGACACCCCGGGACTGGCACGTAGCAGGCTGACGACCCTCGGCCAGTCGCGGATCTGCTGGCGCTGGAAGGTGGAGACCAGTGCGACGGACTCCACCGGCAGATCCGGGCCGGCCAGCACGCGCGCGACGCGGGCCGGTGGCTCGAGACTGATGTGGGCGCTGTTGCCCGTGACCTGCTCGGTCAGTCGCACGGCCAGGCCGGCGATCAGGGCGGTGATGAACACGAAGACCGTCACCCCCAGGGCCACGCCCGCAATCAGCAGCAGGGTCTGGGACGGATTGGACAGCAGATACCGCCGGGCGACCTTCAGGGCGAACACGGCGTCAGCGCTCCGCCGACGACGTCACGGGGCGGACACGGGTGCCGACGGTTGTGGAGCCCGGTTCCAGCACGACCCTGTCCCCGGCGCCCAGTCCCGTTTCAACGATGGCGTTCACCGAGGGCCAGGGCAGCACCGTGATCGGCCGGACCCGCACAACGTCGTCCGCGTCCACCACATAGACCCTGGCGGCGGCAGTGGCGTCCACCACCGCGCCGCGCGGCAGGACGATCGCACCCTGGCGCCGGTCGACAATGATGGTCACGTCGACCGAACGGCCGGGTGCCAGACCCTCGGCGGCCTCCGCCCCCAACCGGACCGGGCGCCCGCCCGTGCCCGAATTGACCCGGGGCGAGACCTCGGTCACCCGGGCCGGAAAGATGTCTGTCGAGCCCGAC
The DNA here is from genome assembly GCA_019748095.1 of Caulobacteraceae bacterium. Taxonomy (GTDB): domain Bacteria; phylum Pseudomonadota; class Alphaproteobacteria; order Caulobacterales; family Caulobacteraceae; genus Brevundimonas. Next base: position 16,339 of record JAIEQA010000137.1, read on the forward strand.
ACGGCGGCCCGGGCCGTCTGACCGGGCCGGAGGGTATCGGCATAGGCTTCATCGACCTCGGCGCGGATCTCGACCCCGGTGGCCGAGCCCAGTTCGAACAGGGTTTCGCCCGCACCCACGACCTGGCCGTTGTCGATCGGGCGAGCCAGCACGACCCCGGCCATCGGGGCCCGGATGGTGAACTCCCGCGCCCGTTCCGCCGAGGCGCGCACAGCGGCGGCGGCGGCGGCGACATTGGCCTCTGCCGTGTCGAGAGTGGCCCGCGCGGCATCCACCGCCGCCCGGGCGGCGAAGCCCCGCGCGTACAGGGTCCGGATCCTGTCATGGCTGAGCCGGGCTTCCGTCGCCGCCGCCCGGGCGGCGCGGGCGCGCGCGACGTCGACCTCGGTCTGGGCCTGTTCGACGGTCGCAAGGATCACCGCCAGAGGCGCGCCGGCCGCGACGCGGTCGCCCTCATCATGAAACAGACGAACGACCTGGCCCGGATTCGGCGATGAGACCTGGACCAGTTGCACCGGGCGGGCGCGGCCCACCACGGACAGGGCCTGTTCGATCGTTTGAGGTCTGATCTCCAGAACCGCCACCTCGGCGGGCCGTCCCCACAGCACGGCCCCTGCCGCCACAGCAGCGATCAGGGCCACGGCGGCGAGGACAAGAACCGGTTTGGAAAGGGCTCGCATCTGATCCTCATACGCGGCGACGCTGCGTTCCAGTGCGCCCGACTCTCACCTCGCACGTTGGCACATCGGCGGGCATTTATCGAAGGATCAAGACGGGCCCCCTCGCCGGGGGCGGCGAGGGTCGTCCCGCCAGTCAGACCTTCGTCGACACGATCGCTGCCCGGCGATAAGGCAGGGGCCACAGTGTTCCGGCCCCTGTGGAGCCGGTCGGGAGACCCCCCTTGCCCCACCGTTCCGACGACGCCCCACCGACGCCCCGGGTCATTCCCCTCAGCCCCGGCGAAGCCAATGTCGCCACCGGCGTCGCCCCCGACCGGGTGTTCGCCACGGTCTCCCGGGCCGAGCTTCATGCGTTCGAGATCGCCGACCCTCTCGCCGACGTCCTGATCTGTCCGGGCGGCGGCTACGTCCAGTTGGTCCATGACCGGGAGGGCACCGGGATCGCGCACTGGCTGAATGCGGCGGGCTTCAACGCCTTTGTCCTCACCCACCGTCTGCCCGGCACGCCCGGGCCCGACGGACAGGTCCAGCCCCCGACCATCGCCCTCGATGACGCGGTCGCAGCCCTCGCCCATCTCGATGCCGAGCGGCCGTGGTTCGCGCTCGGCCTGTCGTCCGGCGGCCACTTGGCCGGAGCCATCGCCTGCCACGCCGGACACCCGCCCACCGGCCTGCTGGTCGCCTATGGCCCGATCAACGCCAACCACCGGGACTACAAGGCCCCGGCCGGCAAGCCCGACTATCCGCCACCCGAGAAACAGGCGTTCTACGACGCCTGGCCCATCGGCCTCGCCGCAGAGCCGCATGGCATCCCGCCCTGCCCCGTCTTCCTCGCCTATGCCCTGCATGACCGGGCCGTGCCGGTCGAGCATGCCCTGAACGCCATCACCACGGCCCGCGACCTGGACCTCGACCTCGACGCCCACATCTTCGGCCAGGCCCCCCACGGCTTCGCCCTGCGCGATCTGAAAGGCTCCGAGGCCGACTGGCCCGGTCTGGCGGAGCGGTGGATGCGTCGCAAGCTGGGCCAGACCCCATAGGCGACCCTGTCCTTCACCTCGGGGGTGCTTGGCCGCTCGTATACGAGCCGCCTGCAACGTCGCGCAGCGACGGGGTGGGAAGGGCAAGGTGACGGGGCGACGGGAGCGGGCCAGTGCAACCCCGGCCGCCTGCCTCTGGGGAGCTGAAGCGCAACGATCCGGACAGGCGGTTCGGGCGGCGGTGGGGGGGACCCGGGCGCTGGCGCGCCGGCTCACTCACCGCTGTCGGAAGCCGTCGCCTGGTCGACGGGTCCTGCCGGTTCAGACTCGCAGATCGGCCAGGTCCGCCAACTCATCGTAGATTGCGTCGCCCGTGCGACTTTCGGCGTTCCGCCAACTGGTCGCCGTCGTTGGGTTCACCAGAACTCCATCACCTGTAAGGACCAACACATTCGGCAGACCCGGCACCTCCTGAATGCCGAACCGGGCGGCGATGCCCAGATTATGTCCGTCACCGGTTCCCGGCATTCCGATGTTCACGAAGACCAGTTCGTACTTGCGTTCGATCAGTTCGGCGAAGCGATGGGTAGCCAGCCAACCCGCGAGGGCGCGGCTGTCGCTGCACCAGTTGGCTCCCATTACCAACAGGACCCGTTTGCCCGACTGTCTGGCCCGCGCCAGTGCAGCGTCCACGTCGGCCGACGCGTTCTCGCTCACGTGATAGGAGCGGGCTTCTGGCCTGGGCGCAGTCGCAGGCACCGTCGTGGACGCACAAGCCGCCACAGCCAACGCCGCCGAGACGATCAGCGTAACTCGTTTCAATGGGAAATCTCCTGTGGACGGCGCGGTCAGCGGTGATCCGGTCCCATACGCGCAAAGCCGTTGTGAGCGCGAGAGCATCCGTGCTGCCGGATTCATGGCATCTCGGATCTTCGCGCGAGGTCGGCAAGGCTGACGTCAAACGCGACCTCCGGGTGCGCGAGCGAGTGCTCTGTGGCAAGATTCTGAAAAGCGGCACTGCAAACCGGCGTCAAAAGCCCGGATCCGTCCTATCCTCCCGTCATGCCTTCCGTCCTCTTCGTCTGCCTCGGCAACATCTGTCGCTCCCCGCTCGCCGAGGCCGCCCTGCGCGCGGAGGCGGAGCGGCTGCGCCTGGACCTCATCGTCGAGTCCGCCGGCACCGGCGACTGGCACATCGGCGAACCGCCGGATCCCCGCGCACGGGCGGTCGCCGCCCGCCACGGCATCGACATCTCGGGCTATCAGGCGCGGCAGGTGACGCGGGCCGACTTCACCCGCTTCACCCACATCATCGCCCTCGACCACGACAACCTGTCGAACCTGCGCCGCATGGCCCCGGCCCGCGCGGTGGCCGAGCTCAGCCTGCTGCTGGACCATGTCCCGGGCCGCGAGGGTCAGGCGGTGGCCGACCCCTGGTTCGGCGACGCGGCCGGCTTCGACGTCACCTGGGCCGAGGTTACGGCTGCGGCGTCGGGGCTGGCGGCACGCTTGCGCGCCCGGTGATCCGACGCCAGATCCGCTTCCGCGCCTCGACCACCGACACCCCCAGCAGG
>JAIEQA010000141.1 GCA_019748095.1 Caulobacteraceae bacterium
ACCGCCTGGGCCAGCGCCATCGCCTCGGCCGGGGTGTCGCGCCAGTTCGGGGCCAGCGGCCGGACGCCGTCGGAGAAGTCGGTCCGCGAATACCTGGCCTTCGCCTCCGACAACCCCAGCTCCATCCGCGCCTGTATTACCGCCGCCCGCACCAATGCCCGCTCGGTCCGCACCGCCCTGACCATCGAATTGTGGGAGGCCATCAACGGGGCCTGGAACGGGCTGAACGAACTGGGCGAACCGTCCAAGCGCGACGACTTCGTGCGCTATCTGGAGTGGGTCAAGGGCGTCTCCCTGGCCTTCGAGGGGGCGTCCTCGCGGACCATGCTGAGGAACGACGCCTACTGGTTCCTGCGGCTGGGCGGCGCGATCGAGAGGGCCGACAACACCGCCCGCCTGCTGGACGTCAAATATCACCTGCTGCTGCCGGCCGACGAGCGGGTCGGCGGACAGCTGGACTATTTCCAGTGGACCACGCTTCTTCGTGAGGTCTCGGCCCTGACCGCCTATCGCTGGGTCTACCGCGAGAGTGTGCGGCCGTGGCTGGTGGCCGACCTGATGGTACTGAACCGCCAGATGCCCCGGTCGCTGGCCAGCTGCCAGGGCATGATCGTCTCCTATCTGGATCGTCTGGCCACGGACTATGGCCGGCGCGGACCGGCCCAGCGTCTGGCCTCGGCCCGGCTGACCCGCTTTAACGAGACCAATATCGAACAGATCTTCCAGTCCGGCCTGCACGAATACATCCTCGCTTTCCTCAGCGAGAACAACGCCCTGGCCAGCGCCGTTCACGACCAGTACCTGGTGTAGGGGGCGAACTGATGCGTATCCGGATCGACCACGAAACCCGCTACACCTACGACCGCGCCGCCCGGTTCATCGTTCAGGTCCTGCGCCTGACCCCGCGCTCGACCGAGGGTCAGCAGGTCCGGGACTGGCGTATCGAAACCGATGTCGACGCCCATCTGCGCCGCTCCGAAGACGCCTTCGGCAATATCGTCCACACCCTCTATACCGAGCGTCCCACCGCCGCCCTGATGGTCCGGGTGACGGGGGAGGTGGCCACGGTCGACACCGGCGGGGTGCTGCGTGGCATCCCCGAGCGCCTCTCGCCCCTGGTCTTCCTGCGCGACACCCCCCTGACCCACGCCGATGACGCCCTGCGCCAGCTCGCCCTCGAGGTCGGGCCGGAAGGCGAGCCGCTGGCCCGCCTGCACCGGCTGATGGCCGCGATCCACAGCCAGGTCGCCTTCATGGTCGGGGCGACCACCGCCGACCACACCGCCGCCGACGCCTGGGCCCAGAAACAGGGCGTCTGTCAGGACCATGCCCAGATCTTTATCGCCGTGGCGCGCCGGCTGGGCATCCCGGCCCGCTATGTCTCGGGCCACCTGCACCGCTCGGACGGGGTCGAGGATCAGGACGCCGCCCACGCCTGGGCCGAGGCCTGGGTACCGGATCTGGGCTGGGTCGGGTTCGACGCGGCCAACGGCATCTGCCCCACCGAACACTATGTCCGCGTCGCCTGCGGCCTCGATGCCCTCGGGGCCTCGCCCATCCGCGGGACCAGCTATGGCGGCGGCCGCGAGACCCTGACGGTCGCCCTGCGTGTGCGTCAGATGCAACAGACCCAGCAGCAACAGCAAAGACAGGGTCGGTCATGATCCGATCAGGGGTCGTTCTGTTAATCGAATCTGGTAGCGTCGCGCTCTTAACGGGTGGCGGTCCGGTCACGGGCCTGGTCTTCTGACATGACTTACTGCGTCGGCATGATGGTGAACGAGGGTCTGGCGATGATCGCCGACACCCGCACGAACGCCGGCGTGGACAACATCTCGTCCTACAAGAAGCTGCATGTCACCCAGGTTCCTGGCGAGCGCGTCATCGCCATCGCCACCGCCGGCAATCTGTCGGTCACCCAGATGGCCCTGTCACTGGTGTCCAAGGGCATCCACATGCCCGGTGGTGACGGTCCCGAGACGCTCGAGACGGTCCCCAGCCTGTTCCGCGCCGCCCAGATCTGCGGCCACGCCCTGCAGCAGGTGCGGTCCGAGTTCTCGCCGTCGCCGGCCCTCTCGCCCGAGGCCGACGCCCTTCGCCTCAGCGCCAGCATGCTGCTGGGCGGACAGGTCAAGGGCGGCCAGCTGCGCCTGTACCTGATCTATTCGCTCGGCAACTTCATCGAGTGCGGGCCTGACACCCCCTATATGCAGATCGGCGAGCTCAAATACGGCAAGCCCATTCTGGACCGCGCCCTGCGGCCCGAAACGGCGATGGCCGAGGCGGTGAAACTGGGGCTCATCTCCTTCGACTCGACCATCCGCTCCAACATCGCCGTCGGCCCGCCGTTCGACATGATCGTGATCCCGCGCGACGGGCTTCACGGCGAGCAGCGCCGGATCGAGGCGGACGACCCCTATTTCCGCGACCTCGGCCGCCGCTGGTCCGAGGCCCTCGCCAATGCCCACCGCGCCATGCCCGCGCCGCCCTGGCTGGAACAGATCACCCCGCCCCGCCCCAGCATCTCGGTGGTGGGATAGGAGAGTCCCTCTCCCCCCTGACCCCTCTCCCATGGGGAGAGGGCTTGAGGCCCGCAGAGCGAAGCGATGCGTCTTGGCCGAAAGGGTGAGGGGTTTGCCCTCACCGGTTGGCACCCTCCCCTCACCCTTTCGCACAAGGACGATCACTGGCGTGATCGTGTGCTCAAGCCCTCTCCCGCCGGGAGAGGGAAAAACCGTCATTGAGGAATTCGGCCGACCTCATCAACGCACGCGCCGAATTCCCCAACCCTTTCAACACCCGTCCCGATTTAACCCCCTTCCAGCCATACACACCCCGAACTGCGCGTATCCTTCTCCCGTCCCGTCGCGGGGGAAGGTGTCCTGGGCCCAGGACCCGGACATGCGGCGGGGCGCGATCGAGCGGGAAACCGCGTCACTGCGACCGGCTACGGACCCCGATCCGGCCTTGACCTGGATCGGCGGAGACACGGGCCGGCGTCGGCGCGGGACTGTCCACGGGGTTTGAAACCGTGGAGCCCGGAGGGCCCTGAACCCCTCCGCCCGTCGCGGGCTTAAGTCGGTCTGGGATTAAACGGCGACAAGCGTCGGGGTCGAGAACGACACACCCGGCAGGCCGCAGCGAAGCCCATCATCGACTGCTCGCGTCCAATCGGTCGCGGCGGAGCCCCGGCGCGAGCCGAAAAACATCTCAGGTCCCCGTAACGCGAAAGCAGGGGGCCACATCGGTTCCGGGCAACCGCCCGCGCTCCGCCGTCTTCCCCACCCTCGCCGCGATCCGGCGAGGACGATGACGCATGCCACCGTCTCCGCGCCACGCCACAGGAGAACAATCTTGCCATCCGTTCGTGAAGGCACCGGCCCACCCGGCTCGGGACCTGACCTACCAGCGCAGCGACAGCCCGGCCCGCACGGTCCGCGGCGGGCCATAGCCCTCGACCCCGTCGCCGGTTTCCGACACCGCCACCTCGGCGTCGAACAGATTGTCGGCCGCCAGATAGACCATCACCCCGTCCCGGATCGCATACTCCGCCCGGCCGTCCACCGTCGTCGCCGCCTCCAGCACCCGGCTGTTCAGGTCGTCCTCGAACCGGTCGCCCTCATGCCGGACCCGGACGATCAGCCCCAGCCGGTCGGTCGCCTGCCAGTCCGCCCCGGCCGAGACCGCCCATTCCGGGGCCTGGGCCGGCCGCAGTCCGGTCAGCTGCGCCGCCGAGGTCCCGCCGTCGACCTCGGCGTCCGTCAGGGACAGGGCCGCGTCGAACGACAGCCGCTCCCCGATCCGGTGCGTCGCGGTCACCTCGATCCCGGTCGCCTCGATGGTCCCGGCATTCTGCCGCTGGCGCAGCACACCGCCAGCCGGCACGAAGCCGGCCCGTGGGAAGGTCCCCGGACCGGCCCCGATCGTGACATTCACGATCGCATCCTCGATCCGGTTCCAGAACACCGTGACCCCCAGGGTCGAGGCCTCGCCGTCCCACGCCAGACCGCCCTCGACACCCTGAAGCGTCTCGGGCACCAACCCGGCATTGGCCTCGGTCAGGTCATTGCCGACCCGGAACGGCCGGTGCAGCTCGTTCAGCGTCGCCGGCCGGAACCCGGAATAGGCCGCCGCCCGTCCCGCGAACCCGCCGCCCAGATCCCGTCGGGCCGCCAGCCGCGCACTGACCACCTCGCCCGACCGGTTCGGATCGGTCTCGTCCAGCGTCGCCAGACCGGCCGCGCGGTCGCGTTCCAGCCGCCGGCCGTCGGCATTCTCCCAGCCGTCGAGCCGCAGGCCCCCGGCCACCAGCCACGGACCCCGGGTCCACGACCCCTCGCCATAAGCTCCGACCACGGAGGTCTCGCCGCCCGCCACCCGGTCCCGGGTGAACGCGCCGGCCATGAAGCGGAACAGCTCGCGCGTCTCGCCCTCATTGAATCGCGCGTCGGCCCCCAGTTCCCACTCCAGCCGCCCGCCCCCGACGGCAACGGCAACCCGGCGCAGGGCGACATTGGCCCCCCAGCCCTCGGCCGGGGTCGCGAACTGGTCATTGGCCGGCGTCGTGGTCGCCCGACCGGCGGCCACCGCCACCGACTTGTTGGCGAAGTCGCTCTCGCGGCGCCACACCTGCGCCCGCCAGCCGATCCGCCCGGCGGACGGCGTCCGTGCGACCGTCGCCGCATAGCTCTGCCCGCTGGCCGAGGACCGCGCCCCCGCCAGTCCCGATCCCCGATCCTCCTCCCAGGCCGCGGCGCGCAGCGACAGGGCCGTGGCCCCGTCCAGCGCCACATCGGCCCGCAGAGCGCCGCTCAGGGTCGCCAGATCCAGCGGCGTGTCGACGGCGCCCGCCGCCGGTCCCCGCACCGGCACATAGCCGTCGCTCAGCTCGCGCTGCACCGTCCCGGTCAGGGCGAACCGTCCGGCCGACAGGGTCGTCGCCGCCGCCAGCCTCTGGCCGCCATACGCCCCGCCCGACAGGTCCAGCGCCCCGCCCTGCTGGTCCCGCTCGCGCAGCTGGATGACGCCGGTCAGTGCTCCGGCACCATACGGCGCGGCCCCGGCCCCGCGAATGATGTCGAGCCCGCTCAGGCTTTCCGGCGCCACCTGGGACCAGATCACCCAGCCCCCGAACGGGTCGTTCAGCGGCACCCCGTCCAGCGTCACCAGCGTCCGTCCGGCCCCCGAAGGCGCGATGGACCGCAGCGAAATCCCCTGGGTCGTCGGATTGGCCGCAAGGCTGGAGGTCCGCCGGAACAGGCTGACGGCGGGCACGGTCGCCAGCGCCTCGTCCAGCCGGGTCGCCCGGTCCAGCCGGTCCGGGTCCAGCCGGATCACGGAGAAGGCCGCGTCTCCGGCGGCGGGCGGCAGGCGCGCGGCGGTCACGACAACGTCGGGCAGTTGGGGGGGCAGGTCCTGGATCATGGGCGGTGAAATACACGCAGACGGGCCGCGTTGCTCACGCGATCCGCATTTTTCGATGCCTGCGCCTTCAGGTCACAGTCGTGCGAGGAGGTCTGCCGCGAAGGAAGACAGGGTGTCGTCCCTGGCACCCATGACGACGATCCGGTCGCCCGGCCGGGCCAGCGCGACCAGCCGGTCGCCGCAGGCCGGCCGGTCGGTCAGGGCCTCGGCGTGACGGCCTTCGCCCCGCACTCCGGCGGCGATATCCTCCGAACCGACGCTGCGATCCGTGGTCCCGCCAAAATAGACCGGTTCGGGCATCAGCAGCACGTCGTCGGGACGCATCAGCCCGGCGAAGGTCTGGATGAACTCCGATTTCATCAGCTTCAGCGGCCCGAACCCGTGCGGCTGGAACAGGATCAGCAGCCGCCCGTCAAAGGCGTGCAGCGTCTTCAGCGTGGCGGCGATCTTGTCCGGGTTATGCGCGAAATCGTCCAGCACGGTGATCCCGTTCGCCGTCCCAACGACCTCCATCCGGCGTTTGATACCGGTGAAGGTCTCCAGCGCCGCCACGGCTTCGGCCAGCGGCACGTCCAGCGCCCGCACGGCCCCCAGGGCCGCCAGCGCATTGGCGACATTGTGGGCGCCCGGCACGTTCAGCGTGACGGCCAGTCTGTCTCCGCTGGCCCGCTCGATCAGATCAAACGTCATGCCGGCGGGCAGGGGCTGCAGATCGTGGGCGGCGAGGTCGGCCGCGTCATTGCCAAGGGCAAAGGTCCGGACGGATCGGCCCCTTCCATCATCGACCATGGCCTGGGCGAGGGCGGCGGTTTCCGGATTGTCGAGGTTCAGCACAGCGGTGCTCGCCCGGCCGGTGAAGCCGCCGAACAGGTCACGCAGCTCCTCCATCGACTTGTGGTCCAGCGAGATGTTGGACACCACGGCGACGGTCGGATCATAGCGGGCGATCGAGCCGTCGCTCTCGTCCACCTCGGCAACGAACAGGTCCGCCCCGCCGATCAGGGCGCTGGCGAAGGGGTGATCGCCATCGGCGAAATTGCGCATGACCGCGCCGTTCATGACCGTCGGCGCGCGGCCCGCCTGGTCCAGGATCCAGGCAATCATGCCGGTGATCGTCGACTTGCCGCTGGTCCCGGCCACGCCCACCGAGGTCGGGGCGGCGTTGAAGATCTGCGACAGCAACTCCGGCCGGGTCACGATGGTCGCGCCCAGCCGCCGGGCCGCGCCGATGTCGGGCACCGTGTCCTCGACCGCGCCGGTGGCCACCACGATCTGGTCGGCACGGATGCCCGATCCATCCTGCGGAGACAGGCTGACTCCCTGCGCCTTCAGCCAGTCGAACTTCCCGGGCGTCCGGCCCTGATCCAGCGCCCGGTCAGAGCCCGCGATCGCGGCCCCACGGGCCTGAACGATCATGGCCAGCGGCAGCATGCCCGATCCACCGATGCCGCAGAAGAAATAGGAGACGTTTTGATCCATGGTGCCTTAGAACAGAGGTTCGGCGCCGCGCGCCACTCTCTTTTGCAGCCTTGCGCACGGAGCCCTGGGTGACGCTGGAAACCGACCCCGCCAAGGCGTCCAACGCGTTCAAGATCGGGGCCGTCTGCGTCAGCTCCCGGTTTGACCGCAGCCGCGCCGAAGCGGTCGAGGCCTGGATGAGCGAACACGTTCCCGATCGCTCGGTCTCGGTCGTCTTTCATCCCAACAGCTTCCTCAAGTCCGGCCATTTCGCCGGCGACGATGCGGCGCGCGCCGAGGCCTTCGTCGAGTTCGCCAATGACCCCCGCATCCACGCCGTCTGGTTCGCCCGCGGCGGCTATGGCTCCTGCCGCGTGGCCGAGGCGATCATCCCGCGGCTGAACGCGGTGGCGCGCAAGAAGCGCTATCTGGGCTACTCCGACGCCGGCAGCCTGATGGCGGCGCTCTACCGGGCCGGCTTTGAGCATGTTGCGCACGGGCCGATGGCGTCCGACGCGGTGCGCAATGACGCGACGGCCCAGGGGGCTCTGGCCTGGCTCACCGGGGGCGACACACGCTGGCTGGAACCTTCGCTGGCCACCGATCCCCGCCCGGCCGTGGCCTTCAACCTCACGGTGCTGGACCAGCTTCTGGGCACGCCGCTGGAGCCCGATCTGACCGGCCACGTCCTGATGCTGGAGGACGTCTCCGAGGCCGCTTACCGCATCGACCGGATGATGTTTCACCTGACCAGCCAGCCCTCGATCCGCCGGGTCGCCGGCATCCGCGCCGGACGGTTCACCGACGTCACACCGAATGAGCCGGACTTCGGTCAGACGGCCGAGGAAATCATCCGCTACTGGTGCGAGCGCTCGGGAATTCCTTATCTTGGGTCCGCCGATATCGCCCACGACCGGAACAACCGGATCGTGCCGTTCGGGCCACGCTGACAGGGTTAAAACTCACCGCGCCGGGGAAGCCTGTCGACAGCGAACGTCGGTCCGGGTCACATGATCATCGATGGGGCACAACAGCTCCGACCCTGCCGGTACTGACACGGGCGACCATGTCCGGCGCGAAGGGCGGAACTGTTCTCGCGAGGGCGACGACGGCGTCGGGGGGCGCAGTCGAGGCAGCGGCAGGCTGCGGCCTCATTCATCCGACGAGGCCCGCCTTCATTCGCTGGAGGCGGGCCTTTCGGAATCCTGGGGTACTCAAGCCGCCTGCGCCGTTGCGACCTGAAGGGCATCCAGCGCCTGAACCAGATCGGCGATCAGGTCGTCCTCGTGCTCCAACCCGACCGACAGTCGCAGCAGGCCGTCGGTGATGCCCGCGATGACCCGCGCCTCCGGCGTCATGGCGGCGTGGGTCATGGTCGCCGGATGGGCGATCAGGCTCTCGACCCCGCCCAGCGACTCGGCCAGGGTGAAGGTGTCCAGGGTCTCGACCAGCTGGCGCACCGCCTCGACCCCGCCGGCCAGTTCGAAGCTGAGCATGGCCCCCGGCCCCTGCTGCTGACGCGCGGCCAGGGCGTGGTTCGGGTGGGACTTCAGCCCCGGATAGTGGACGGCAGAGACGGCCGGATGGGCCTCCAGCAGGGCGGCGACCTTGCCTGCCGTGGTCTGCTGCCGCTCGATCCGGGCAAAGAGTGTGCGCACCCCGCGCAGGGTCAGATAGGCGTCGAATGGCGAACCCGTGACGCCCAGACAGTTGGCCCACCAGGCCAGTTCGGCATGGTCCGCCGGATCTGCCGCGATCACCGCGCCCCCCACCACGTCCGAATGGCCGTTGATATATTTGGTCGTCGAATGGACGACGATGTCGGCCCCCAGCTCGATCGGCCGCTGCAAGGCAGGGGACAGGAAGGTGTTGTCGGCCACGACCCTTGCTCCGACGCGGTGGGCCCGTGTGCAGATATCGGCGACGTCGACAACGCGCAGCAGCGGGTTCGACGGCGTCTCAACCAGCACCAGTTTCGGGTTCAGGGCCAGCGCCTTGTCCAGGGCGACGGGATCGCCCTGATCCACCCACAGCACCTCGAAATGCCCCTTCTTCGCCCGCGCGCACAGCAGCCGGTGGGTGCCGCCGTAACAGTCGTGCGGGGCGATCAGCAGGTCGCCGGGCGACAGCAGACTCAGCGGCAGATCGACCGCCGCCATGCCCGTGGCCGTGACCACACAACCGGCCCCGCCTTCCAGCTCGGCGAGCGTTTCGGCCAGCACGTCCCGGGTCGGATTTCCCGACCGGCTGTAGTCGTATTTCCGCTTCTGCTCGAAGCCGGCGAACGAATAGTTGGACGACAGGTACAGGGGCGGCATGACCGAGCCGTGGGCCGTGTCGGTGTCGACACCCGAGCGGGCGCAGGTGGTGCGGACGTCGTGGGGGCGCTTGCCGGTCGATTGGCTCATTGGTCGATATCCTTCAGGGCAGAGCGGAGGATGGCGGCGACGGCCTCGTCCTCCTTCAGAAAGGCGTCATGGCCGTACAGGGACGGGGCCTCGACCAGCCGGAACAGGTTCGGCAGGCGAGCCGCCAGTTCGCGGATGTCGTCGATCGGCACCAGCCGGTCGGAGGTGAAACCGATCAGGGTCACCGGGGTGCGGATGGCCTCGGGCGTCACCGTATGGCGGTCGATCGAGTCCGACAGCGACAGCCAGCGGGCCGGGGTCGTGTGGGTGCGGTAGGCCTTGCCCCGCGCGGTCAGATATTCGCACACCGGATAGGCCTGCCCGGCCTCGGCGGGCGCGGTGGTCTCGAACCGGTCGGCGAACTCCTCGGCCGTGCGATAGGTGGTCATGGCCAGTTCGCGGGCCAGGGCGACGCCGTCCTCGGGTCGACCGGCGGCCTCGGCCAGTTGCAGGATGCGGCGCTGGATGCCCCGCCAGGCGATCGCCTGCGCATGGGCGCGATGGGCGGCGGAGACGACGACCAGCTGCTCGACCCGGTCGGGGAACAGCTCGGCAAACGCCAGCCCGATCATGCCGCCATAGGAACAGCCGACGAAGGCCGAGACGACCGGGTTGCCCAGATGATCGAGGATCAGCGCCAGCAGCCGGGCCTGGTCGTGTGTCGTGATGGTGACCGGCTTGGCGCCTTCCGCTGCCTCCGGCGCATAGTCGAAGGCGAGGACCTGGAACCGGCTGAGATCGATCGGCCCCCGGATCGACACCGCGCCCGACCACCAGCCGAGGCCGTTCGTCTCCGTCCTATGCACGAACCGTCCGGCGGAGATGCCACCCGCGACCACGACCAGCGGGGCTCCGACCCGGCCATGCAGGCGGCCTGCGATCTGGCGCTGGCCAAGGCGTTCGCTGGACGCGAGCCGGAAGTCATCGGGGATCGCCACTGCGATATCGATCGCAGCATTGCCGGTGCGGACCGGCCGACCTATCGATCGCGCGGGGGCGCAGAGAGGGTCTGTCGTCGTCTCTTGAGTGTCAAAAGCCATGGCGTCGTCTGCATCGTCCCGCCCAGCAAGGCTCCGGATGCGATGACAGATCGTGGAGACGTCGCCTCGTCGACGCTCCACTCATCTCTCGCGGAAGGTCCGAAAACCGTCCTCGCAGGAGTTGGCACCGTTCGGCTGGAAACCGATGGTTGCCCCGACGTCAAAGGGCCTATCCCTCGGTCGGTCTTGATGAGTGGACCTACGTTGCGGCCATGCCGGGCGCCGGTCAAGAGAAAAAATCTACCCTTTTGCGTCGTGTTGGCGGCGGTCTGGCTGCGGTCGGGCCGGCCTTGCGATCATCAACGCAAGAAAAATGCACAAAACGGGTTGACGGCGCGCGATCCACCCGACACCCTGAGATCAACGATTTCCAGAGGGTTCCGCCTGTGTCCCGTTCCGGCCGCATCGCCGTTTCGACCTCGACCGCCGCACTCGCGGCGCGGTCGATGACGCTCGCCACCCTCATTTCGACCACCACCGGTATGACCATCACCGGCCCCTCGCGGGCGGGGACAGGTTAGCGCGCAGGGTCGAAAGACACTCCAAGCAACCCAGACCCGCCCGGCCCCGGCCCGGCGGGTTTTCTTTTGTCCGAAATCCCAGACTCAACTCCGAACGGAATACCCGATGCCCCACTCCGCCGCCCATCTCGCCGTTGTCGAGAAACCGCTCGCCGAGCCTGCGCCCGCCGCCGAGGTGGTGGTGCTCAAGTTTGGCTCCTCCATCCTGCGCGACCAGTCCTGCGCTCCGGCCGTGGCCTCCGAGGTCTATGGCCACGTCCGCGCCGGCCGGAAGGTGATCGCCGTCGTCTCGGCCCTGGGCGGCCACACCGACCGGCTGCTGGCCGATGCCCGGGCGCTGGGACTGGATCATGAGAACGACCTGTTGCCCGGCTATGTCGCCCTCGGCGAGGAGAAGGCGGCGGCGCTGGTCGCCATCGCCTGCGACCGCATCGGGCTGGACGCCGCTGCCCTGTCCGTCCGTGAACTGGGCATTGTGGCCGAGGGACCCTCCGAACACGCCCTTCCTGTCTCGCTGCGGAGCGAAGCGCTGCGTCACGCGCTGGCGCAGCATCAGGTCGTTGTCGTCCCGGGCTTCGGGGCCGTGGGAGCCAAGGGCCGGGTGGTCCTGCTGGGCCGCGGCGGCTCCGACCTGACCGCCGTCTTCCTCGCCGCCGAGCTGGGGCTGGATCGGGTGCGGCTGGTGAAGGATGTCGACGGGCTCTACGACCGCGATCCGGCCGCGGCCTCGGGCAAGCCGCTGCGCTATCGCCGCGCCAGCTGGGACGACGCCCGCCGCCACGGTGGAGCCCTGGTCCAGCATGACGCCATCGATCTGGCGCAGTCCCGCTCGGTCGATATCGAGGTCGCCGCGCTGGGCCGGGCCGACTGCACGGTGGTCGGCGACCACTCGGCCCCGCCCGGACCCTCAGTCCCCGACGCCCCGCTGAAGGTCGCCATCGCCGGCTGCGGCGTGGTAGGCGGCGGCCTGCTGCAGCGCCTTCTGAAGGACAGCCGGTTCGAGGTCGTCGGGGTGCTGGTGCGCGATCCCGCCAAGCCCCGGGATGTCGAGGCTCCGGCCGGCCTGTTCACCGCCGACCGCGACGCCCTGCTGGACCTCAAGCCGGACATCCTGCTCGAGGCCCTGTCCGAGGGCGGGGCCGGTCATGACCTGATCCGCTGTGCCCTGGAGCGGGGCATCGACGTCGCCAGTGCCAACAAGCAGGCCATCAGCCGTGATCCGGCCGGTCTGGCCGATCTGGCGCGCGCCCGGGGCGTCCGCCTCGCCTATTCGGCGGCCGTCGGGGGCGGTGCCCCGATGATCGAGACCCTGCGCGCGGCGAAATCCGCCGGGCCGGTCAAGGGGTTCGAGGCCGTCCTGAACGGCACGGTCAATTTCATGCTGACGCGTCTGCAGGCCGGAGCGGACTTCGCCGACGCCCTCTCCGACGCCCGGGTCGCGGGCTTTGCGGAGGAGGATCCGTCGTCCGATCTCGAGGGCCGCGATTCCGCCGCCAAGGTCCGGTTGCTGGCCTTCGAGGCCTTCGGCCGCACGCCGGCGGAGGCGGATGTGCCCTGCGCGGTCCTGTCCGAAGCCTTCCAGCCCGCCGGGCCGGTGCGCCAGATCGGATCCTGTTTCCGCGATAACGATGGCCTCAGGGCGTCGGTTTCGCTTGACGTCGGGCTGGACGATCCGCTCTTCCAGAGCCTGGACGGGGAGCGCAATGCCTTGAAGGTCTATGGTGAGGACGGCCGGGTCTGGGCCTGCAAGGGACGCGGTGCCGGCCGCTGGCCCACGACCGAAAGCGTGCTGGCCGATGTCGGCGACATCGTACGGGCACGGCATGCCTCGCTGGGGCATCACTAGCTCTTGGCCGTCTTCACTCCGGTCTCGGACGATCAGGCCCGGGCCTTTCTCAAGGCCTATAGCCTTGGCCCCTTCCGGTCGCTGCAGGCGATTGCCGAAGGGGTCGAGAACACCAACTACCGGCTCGAGACCGACGGGGCGGTTCACGTCCTGACCCTGTTCGAGGCCCGGACGGACGCCGCCAGCCTGCCCTTCTGTCTGGGGCTGACGGATCATCTGGCAGGGCACGGCTTTCCTGCGCCCCGGCCGGTGCGCAGTCGGGATGGGAATTGGGTCGGCACGCTGAACGGCCGGCCCGCGGCGGTGATCGAGTGGCTGCCGGGGGCCTGGCTGGGCGCGCCTTCGATGGCGGAGGTCGAGGCGGCTGGAGCCATGCTGGCGCGCCTGCATCTGGACGCCCGGGGATTTGCGGTGGCGCGGGGCAATCCCGTGGGCCCGGTCATGTGGCGGACACTGGCCGACCGCTGCGCCACCGCCGCGACCGGCGAGGACCGCGACATACTGAACGGCGTGGAGACAGCGCTGGCCCGGCTGAATGACCCGTGGCCAGAGGACCTGCCGCGCGGGCCGATCCATGCCGACTATTTCCCCGACAATGTGCTGTTTCAGAACGGTGTGGTGTCGGGCGTCATCGACTTCTATTTCGGCTGCACGGACCTGCTGGCCTATGATCTGGCCATTGCGCTCAGTGCCTGGGGGTTCGATGGGGCGGGAGCGCAGGTTCCGGGCGCGGTCGCGGCCTTTCGCCGGGGTTATGAAGCCGTGCGTCCCCTGACAGGCGGCGAGGCGGCTGCGCTGCCGCGACTGGGGGAGGCAGCGTCGATCCGCTTCACCCTGACCCGGCTGCACGACCGCATTTTCCACGATCCGACCAAACTGGTGACGCCAAAAGACCCGGGTGCCTTTTTCCGCCGGGCGGCGTGGTGGCGCGCGGCAGGTTGATCGCCGCATGCCTGTTCGCTGACCGTCGCCGCTCACGTCTCACTCACGCAATCGTTCGGTCCGAACGGGCAACCCCGCCGCTCACCGAAGGTTCTCTCTGCATCAGATCGTTCCGTGAACGGTCAATCGCAAAGGAGCCCCGATGGCCAAGGCCAAGGACACCCCCGAAACCCAGATCGATATCGCCCGGCGCGCGCTGGACCTGAAAACCCAGGCGGATGCGCCTCATCACCCCGCGCCCGGCCAGTCGGCCAATGAGGGCATGACGCTGAACGACGGAGCTGGCGGCGCACCGTCGGGAGCCTTTGACGCCGAGGGGCAGCGCCCTGTGCTCGAACGATCACGCAAGAGCCGCTGAACCCCATCCAGACGCCAGGAGCAACCGACCGATGCAAGTCCAGATCAACACCGACAATACCCTTCCCGGCCGTGAGGCCCTGCTGGGCGAGATCGAGACCACTGTGCGGGACCGCCTGGCCCGCTTCGAGGATCGCCTGACCCGGGTCGAGGTCCACTTGACCGATGAGGACGGCTCCAGCCGCGATCTCGACGACAAGCGCTGCATGATCGAGGCCCGCCCGGCCGGCCAGGACCCCGTCAGCGTCACCGACCAGGCCGGCTCCATCGATCAGGCGACGGCCGGCGCCCTCGGCAAGCTGACCACGGTGCTGGAACGCACCTTTGGGCGCCAGACCAACCGCAAGGGACACTGAGAAACGCCTGGTCCCCATCGCTTCGCGTCGGGGGCTAGGCTTGACGTGCCTGGCCCGCAAATCCCCGCACCGCGGTCAGCGCCTCGCCGGCCTCCGCCCCGATGATTTCAAACCGCTCCGCCCGGTCGCCCAGATCACGGATGACCCGTGGCGGATCCGGATCGAAGCCCAGCACCGGCGCAACGTCGCGGCCGAACTTGGCGGGGTGGGCGGTGGCCAGGGCGATGACGGGGCCGCCTGACCGGTCGAGGCCACGCGCGGCGGACAGGGCGACGGCGGTGTGAGGGCAGACGACTTCGCCCCATGTGGCATGGGCATGGGCGATCTCTGTGCGGGTCGAGGCCTCATCGATCGAGACCGCTGAGACCTCGGCGCGCAGGGCCTCCAGCAGGTCGGCGGGCAAGGTCACCCGGCCGTCCCGCGCGAAGTCGGCGAACAGCCCGGCGGTCAGGCCGGCGTCGCGTCCCGATGCCTCGAACACCAGCCGTTCGAAGTTTGACGGGGCCTGAACGTCCATACTGACCGAGGCCGTCTCGACGGCCGCCTTTCTCGCATAGACCCCCTCATTGATGGCCCGGGCCAGGGCGTCGTTGGCGTTGACCGCAGCGACGAAGCCGGCGACCGGCAGACCCATCTTGCGCGCCGCGATCCCGGCGAAGGCGTCGCCGAAATTGCCGGTGGGCACGACGAACACCGGAGCGCGCGTCTCGCCCATGGCCGCCAGCTGCGACACGGCCGAGACATAGTAGGGGATCTGTCCCGCCAGCCGCGCCCAGTTGATCGAATTGACCGAACTGAACCGGCCATGCGCCCGCAGCATCTCGTCGGCCAGCAGACCTTTCACCAGCCTCTGGCAGTCGTCGAAATCGCCCCGGACGGCGAGGTTCAGCACATTGTCCGCCTCAACCGTCGTCATTTGCCGGCGCTGCACGGCCGAGACCCGCTCATGCGGATGAAGCACGATCAGGCGGATGCGCGGCTGGTTGGCAAAGGCCGCAACGGCCGCCGCCCCGGTGTCGCCGCTGGTGGCCGTGACCAGGGTCAGGGTCTCGCCGGATGCCGCCAGAGCCTCGGACGCCAGCGACGCGGCCAACTGCATGGCCAGGTCCTTGAAGGCCGCCGTCGGGCCGTGGAACAGCTCCAGCAGATACAGTCCGTCTTCCAGCCGAACCAGCGGCGTGACCTCGGGCGGTATGAACCCCGCGACCAGCCGGTCCAGCGCCCGGTCCAGCGACCCGGGGGGCAGGGCGTCGCCGATGAAGGGAGCCATGGCCTGTTGCGCGATCGCGGCATAGCCGCGCCCGGCACCCCAGGCGTCGGCGCTCAACGTCGGCCATGTCTGCGGCATATACAGGCCGCCATCCGGGGCCATACCGCGCAGAAGCGCTTCGGCGAAATCCGTCGCGGGCGTGTCGCCGCGCGTGGAGACATAGGTATCGGGACGTTGGGCCATCGTCGTTCTGGTTAGCCAGCGAGGTGGGGCCCGTCATCCCCTTTCTGGCCTTGCGATAGACGTTCCGGCCGCCCACGTCCGAATTTGACGTATCGATATGCTAGACAGCCTTGCTGGTGCCCGGATTTCGGGCGACCGGCCGTGTCTTTTCTCCAACCCTCGGCCGACGGCCCGCAGAATGTGCACGAAAGTGCACTCAATTTTTTTAGATCACCGCCATGACCGCCGCACCTGCCCACCGCTTTTCGGTGGCTCCCATGATGGACTGGTGTGCTACTGCTGCAATTTCAATGATTTATTAGGCGTCGTGTGCAGCTTTTGCACACGTTTGTTCACCATCCCTTTCCTTTTCGTTCCTTCGATTGTCCGCGCTACTGGCATCGCCCGCTTGGCCGCTACATGGACGCGTTTCTGCCCGCCGGCCTGTGTCTGACCCACTTCTCCGAGCCGGCACCGCAAGGCGTGACTGGCGACAAGGCCGACCGACACCGGCGCGTGCCCAACTTCCTGATCATGGAATGGCATAAGCCCGGCTGACGTCGCTCGGAGGATGCGGCTCAGGAGCGTGGGCCGAAGACGATCACCGCCGCCCCGACAATGCAAAGCCCAGCGCCGAAGACGTCCCAGCGGTCCGGCAGAATCCCCTCGACCTGCCACAGCCAGATCAGCGAGCCGACGACATAGATGCCGGCATAGGCCGCATAGGCGCGACCCGCGAAAGCCACGTCGACCTTGGTCAGCGCCCAGGCGAACAGGACGAGCGCCACGATGCCCAGCAAGGCCCAGAGCGCACTGCGGTCCAGCCGGAGCCAGGCCCAGAAGGCGAAACAGCCGGCGATTTCGGCGGCGGCGGCCAGGATCATGTAGGCGAACGACTTCACCAGAGAACTGAGAGCGCGCATCGGGTCGCGGGTCAACGCGGTGTTGGTGCCGTAACCGCCGCCGCAGTTGTGCAAAAGCCCGGTCCAAAGTATTCAGGGCCATTCGGGACATTTCATGACGTCGCTGGTCCGCACCTTCTGCCTGATGCTCGCCGTCGCCTTCATGGCGTCGATGCTGCTTCATGCGCCGTCGGAAGCGCGCGAGCATGCCGAGCATATGGCCGTTGGGTTCGATGCCCATCACGGCGTCGAGGTCCCTGAGCACACCCACGCCGACAGTTCGGAAAAGCCCGGCGAAGCCGCGCCGGGCCATCATCACCACGCCGGTGGCGACACCCATTCCTTCGCCATACCTGACAAGGCCGGCCTGATCCTGGCCGTCGCTGGCGCACGGACGTCCCCCCGGTGGCGGCAAGTGACGATGCCCCACGGCCTGACCGGCTCGGGCCCCGACCAACCTCCTAAACGGATGCGCACGATCGTCTGATCCGGCGGGGCCGCCTGGCCCCGCGCGCCCTCGTTTTTCGGAGACATCCCTTGAAGACCCCTACATCCGGCATGGCCGGATCGTGGGCGCGATGGACGACCGTGTCGGTCCTCGCGCTCGCGCTGGCGGCAGCCTTGCCGCCGACCCGTGTCCTGGCCCAGGACGCGGCGGCGCGGACGTCCGCGCTGACTTTGTCGCTGCGCGACGCCCTGTCCCGCGCTGCCGGCACAGACCCGGCGCTGGCGGCGGCGGAGGCCCGCGCGCAAGCCGCAGAAGCCTCGGTGCGCCAGGCCGATGCTCTGCCCAATCCCACCTTGGGGCTGGAGGTCGAGAATTTCCCGACCCTGGGCGGCGGGGACATCCTGGGTCGGACCGAGACGACGCTCAGCTATGAGCAGCGGATCGAGCGCGGCGGTGACCGCCCGGCCCGCGTGTCGCTGGCCCGCAGCGAAGGCGCCCTGGTCGCGGCGACGGCGCGGGTACGCAGGCTGGACCGGCTGGAACAGGTGCAGCGCGCCTGGGCCGAGTCCCTGGCCGCCGAGGCGGAGGTGGCGATCGCACGCGAACGCCTCGACCTGGCCGAACAGTTCCAGACCGAGGTGCAGCGCCGCGTCGATATGGCGCGCGATCCGCTGTTCGCCGGGGCACGGGCCGAGGCCGAACTGGCCCAGGCCCAGATCGACTTCGACCAGGCCGAGATCGCGGCGCGGGTGGCGAAAATCTCCTTGGCCAAATTCTGGGACGGCACCGCCGACTTCAATCTCGGCGAGGCGGCGTTCGAGGACACCAGCGCGGCCCGGATCGTCGTGGACGGCCTGGCCGAGGCCGATCTCGATATCTTCCTGGCCCGGCGGGACATCGCCGTGGCCCAGGTGGCGGTCGAACAGGCCCGCCGGACCCAGGACGCCACGGTCAGCGTCGGGGTGCGGCATTCCTGGGAGGGACAGGACCTGGGCCTCGTCGTCGGCGGGTCGATCCCGCTGGGTCGCTATGACCGCAACGCCGGGGCCATCGACCGGGCCCGCGCCGAGGGGCTGGCGGCCGAGGGCGACCTCGCCGCCGCCCGGATCGAGCGGGAACGCGAGATCGCGCGGTTGCAGGTTCAGCTTTCCGCACGGGCCAGCGAGGCGCGGCGGATCGCCGAGGAGACCCTGCCCCAGGCCGAGCGCGCCGTTACCCTGGTGCGCGCCGGATTCAACCGCGGCGGCTTCACCTACAATGACGTCATCTCGGCCCAGACGGCCCTGCTCGAAACCCGCGACCGGCGGGTCGAGGTGCTCAAACAATTCCATATCGATCGCGCCCGCCTCGACCGGCTGACCGGCGCGCACGGCGACCTGATCCTCGCCCCGGAGACGACCCGATGATCCGCGCAACCCTTTCGCGGCGACTGGTCGCCGTGTCCCTGATGGCCTTTGCCGTGGGCGTGTCCGCCTGTGGTCAGGGCGGCGCGGCGGACCCCGCCGAGGCCGAGGCCGGCGAATACGAGCGAGGCCCGCACAACGGCCGGATGCTGCGCGACGGCGATTTCGCCCTGGAGGTCACCATCTTCGAGGAGGGCCCGGAGCCGCTGTATCGGCTCTATCCCTATCTGAACGACGAGCCGGTCGATCCGCGTCAGGTCCAGGCCTCGATCGCCCTGACCCGTCTGGGGCCGTCGGTGGATCGCTTCGCCTTCACCGCGACCGAGGACTATCTGACCAGCCCGACCGTCGTCGCCGAGCCGCATTCGTTCGATGTCGCGGTCGTCGCCACCCATGCGGGGCAACAGCATCGCTGGGCCTATCCGTCCTACGAAGGCCGGACGATCATCGCGCCGGACGCGGCCCAGGCGGGCGGGGTCACCACCGAACGGGCCGGTTCAGCCTTCCTCGGCGAATCCCTGCCGCTGCAAGGCCGGATCGAGATCACGCCGGAGGGCCAGAGCGAGGTCCACGCCCGCTATCCGGGCCGGGTCATGGCGCTGTCGGTCGAACTGGGGAACCGCGTGCGGCGCGGCCAGGTCCTGGCCCGCGTGGAGTCCAGCGAGAGCCTTCAGACCTATTCCATCACCGCGCCCATCTCGGGCGTGATCATGGCCAAGAACACCAATGTCGGGTCGATCACCGGCAATGGCGAGCCGATGCTGGTGATCGGCGATCCCGATCAGGTCCATGCCGAGTTCTTCCTCTACCCGCGCGACGCCGAGCGGGTCCGCGTCGGTCAGCGGGTCGAGGTTCTGAGCCTGGCCGGGGATCATCGGATCAATGCGCCGGTCGAGGCCATCCTGCCGACCGCCGATATCACCAGCCAGACCCTGATCGCCCATGTCCATCTGCCGTCCCAGAACGGGGCCTGGCGTCCGGGGCTGGGGGTGCGGGGCACGGTCCAGGTCGCGACGAGCGAAGTCCCGCTGGCCGTCCAGACCAAGGCCATCCAGCCGTTCCGCGACTTCCAGGTCGTCTATGCCAAGGTCGGCAACACCTATGAGGTGCGGATGCTCGAATTGGGCCGCCGCACGCCGGAATGGACCGAGGTGCTCGGCGGGCTCGAACCCGGCACCGAATACGTCGTCGACGGCGCCTTCCTCATCCGCGCGGACAT
>JAIEQA010000025.1 GCA_019748095.1 Caulobacteraceae bacterium
TCGGCGGTCGAGAATCGCGACATCGCCCCGTACCGCATTCCCTCCCTGATCGGGGCCATGCTGGCTGCCTGGGCCTGCGCCTGGGTGGGATCGGCCCTGTTCGGGGCCCGGGCCGGCTTTCTGGCCGGGGCCATGCTGGGAGCGACCTTCCTGCTGTCGTCCGAAGCCGGCATCGCCAAGACCGACGCCATGCTGTGTGGCTCCGTCACCCTGGCCATGGCCGGGCTGGCACGGCTGTATATGGCCTCGCGCGCCGGGACCCTGATCAAGGGCGATCCGTCACAACGCCCCTGGAAGCTGATGGTCTGGCTGGGGGTGGGCCTGTCCATCCTGATCAAGGGGCCGATCGGCCTGCTGGTTATCGTCCCGGCCGTGCTCATGCTGTCGATCTGGGATCGCCAGTGGGCCTGGCTGAAACGTCTGGGCTGGGGCTGGGGTCTGCCCCTGGTCGCCCTGATCGTTGGCCCCTGGGCCATCGCCGTCACCATCGCCACCGACGGCGGCTTCTGGCGCGAGGCCATCGGCGGCGACCTCGCCCCCAAGATCACCGGAGCCCAGGAAAGCCACGGCGGCCTGCCCGGCATGTACGTCCTGCTGGCCCCCCTGCTGCTGTTCCCCGCCACCCTGTTGCTGCCCGCCGCCCTGTCGACGGGCTGGAGCCGCCGGGCCGAGCCGGCGATCCGGTTTCTGGTCTGCTGGCTGGTCCCAGCCTGGCTGATCTTCGAGATCGCCCCGACCAAGCTGTGGCACTATACCCTGCCCACCTTCGGCGCGATCGCCCTGCTGATGGCCGCCGCCCTGACCCGACCGATCGGCCGGGTGTCGCAATGGGCCGGGGCGGGGCTGGCGCTGTTCGCGGCCATCCTGATCAGCGGGATCACCGTCTACGGCCTGACCGCCTTCGGCAGTTCCACAGCCCAGACCTGGGCCACCATCACCGTGGTCTCAGCCGTCACCGCCGCCCTGATCGGCGGCTTCCTGCTGCTGAACCGGGAAGCGGTCACGGGGATACTGATCGCGCTCTGCTTCGGCATCCTCGCCCATGCGGCCCTGGCCGGTACGATCCGCCAGCTGCGGCCGCTGTCGATCGCCCCCCGGCTGGTCCAGACGCTGGAGGCCAACGGCCTGGCCCCGCAACAGGGTCTGACCCCGGGCCCCGTGGCCATCACCACCTTCCATGAGCCCAGTTTCGTCTTCCTCGCCGGCCGGGACACCGAACTCACCGATGCGGACGGGGCCGCACGGGCCCTCGCGGCCGGCCGCCCCGCCATCGTCGAGGCGGGCGACGCCGAGGCCTTCCGCCTCGCCACCGCCCGCACCGGTGTCCCCGGCCGCGCCGTCGGCGTGGTCACCGGCCACAACTATTCCAGCGGCGACGATGTGCGCCTGACCGTCTATGCCCCGCCGGACACCCCGGCCGCCCCGGACACGCGCCGGTGAGCCGCCCCATCCGGATCGTCGAGGTCGGCCCGCGCGACGGGCTCCAGAACGAGAAGGCCGTCCTCGACCCCGCCGTCCGGGCCGAGCTGGTGCTCAGGCTCGAGGCCGCCGGGGCCCGCCGCATCGAGGCGGTCAGCTTCGTCCATCCCCGGCTGGTGCCCCAGATGGCCGGGGCCGAAGAGGTCATGGCGGCGCTCGCCCCCGCCCCGGACCACAGCCGAATCGGTCTGGTGCTGAACGGCAAGGGCTATGACCGGGCGCTCGGCACCGGCGTGGACGAGGTGAATGTCTCCCTGTCCGTCACCGACGGCTTCGGGCTGAAGAATCAGGGTCTGACCGTCGCCGACCAGACCACCATGCTGGCCGACATCCTCGCCCGGCGGCACAACTCCGACGGCACCGACACCCCGGTGCCGGCCCTGTCGGCGACCCTCAGCTGCGTCTGGGGCTGTCCCTTCGACGGCGAGGTGTCGGTGGACCAGGTCACCGAGCGCGTGGCCGCCCTCGCCGCGCTGGGCGTCACAGAGATCGGTCTGGCCGACACGATCGGCGTGGCGGTTCCGTGGGCCGTCACGCGCAAGGTGGAGGCGGCCCGCGCCGCCGCCCCCGACGCGACCCTGAGGCTGCATTTCCACGACACCCGCAACACCGGGGTCGCCAATGCCTATGCGGCGGTCCAGGCCGGGGTCGACGTTCTGGACGCCTCGGTCGGCGGCATCGGCGGCTGTCCCTTCGCCCCCGGTGCCACCGGCAACGTCGCCACCGAGGACCTGGTCTATATGCTGGAGCGCGCCGGCTTTTCGACCGGCTACGACCTCGACGCCCTGATCGCCACCGCCCGCTGGATCGGCGCGCAGATCGGAAGACCGACGCCCAGCGCCCTCAGCCGCGCCGGCGGCTGGCCGGCCTGAGTCACCGTGACTCAAAACAGGATGACTCAGGGTGACTCTGGCCCGGTCGCTCCCAGGGATTTCAAGGACTTGATCCCGCCCCCAGAGTCACCCTGACGTTATTATGCGAAATCGGCGGCCGTGACCGGCCGCTGGCAGGATGAACGTGTCAATGACCAGCAGGGGGTAGATGGGAGCCGCCCTTGCCCGGGCAAGGGCGGATCTGGAATATATTCCCCTCAGCCGGTCCGCCGCGACGGCAGGGGACAGAGACGGTGTGCAAGATCAACTCGCGGCACCCGACACAATCTCGCCAAGGTTGCGGAATGATCTTCCCTATCGACGGGGACGGACATGCTGACACGACGCGGCTTCGGATTCGGCACTGCGGCGGCAGGCGCGCTCTGTGTCTCCCCTGTTCGGGCCCAGACGGCACTGACACCAGAGGAACAGTTTCACAACGAGGGGCGCTATCTGCCCCGCTATCTGGAACTCAAGGCCAGAAGCCAAGCCGGGGATCGCGATGCACACGCCTTCCTCACCCAGTACGCATCGTTCCTGAGTGATGAAGCCACGGCGATCGGTTCAGACGAAACCGCGCGTGATCCCGCAACCCCCATAGCGGACCTCAGCGCGGCCATCAGCCGGGACGCGCTCGAGGCCATCGTCGAGGCCGCTGCGTCGGCGCAGATCGTCATTCTGAACGAGGCGCACAACATTTCAGGTCATCGTGGCTTCGCGGCAAGGGTCATGCGCGCCTTGCGCCCGATGGGCTTCGACTGGTTCGCAGCGGAGACGTTTATCCAGCCTCAGGAGGATCCTGCGCCGTCGATCCGCACCTATCGACGCGGGACACCGTTCTATTCCAGCCTTGGCTACTACAGCAACGATCCGGTCTATGCTGAGATGGTGCGCGAGGCGGCGCGGCTGGGCTATCGTTTCGCTGACTACGAGGTCCGCTGGGACCAAAGCGCTCCAGCCGACGCCGACCGCGCAACCCAGATCGCCGCCCGCGAGGAGGCCCAGGCTGACAATTTGATCGCGGCGATCCTGCGTCCGGATCCAACGGCCAGGGTGTTCGTCTTCTGCGGCTATAGCCACGCCATGGAGAGGGCGCATCGAACCGGCATCTGGTTCGCGGCCCGTCTCAAGGGCAAGACCGGGATCGACCCGCTGACGATCGAACAGTCCCACAATTGGCCCGCCACCAAACCCGAGAACGACGCTCTCCATGTCGCGGCGGTCCTTGGCCGGTTTCAGCCGACCACGCCAATCACCGCGACCATGGACGGCCAGATGCTGGCCTCGCGGACCTATCAAGGCCAGATGGACATGGCCGTTTTCCATGCCCGGCTCGCACCCGTCGCGGGCCGTCCCGGCTGGTTGGCCGCCGATCCGGAACGGCGAGGCGTCGAGGTCACCGTTCCATCGTTCGAGGGGCCGACACTCCTGCAGGCCATGCATGCAGGCGAAGGTCCCGCTGGGGTTCCGGCCGATCAATTCCTGCTGACGCCCGGCCAGAGAACCGCACTCCTGCTGCTGCATCCCGGTTCGTACTTCCTGCGGCTTGAACGGGAGACGGGAATAGACGCGGCCTTCGGAACCATCCGGGTCGCTGGCTGACAGAAGCAAGGCACTCAGGCTGGCGGCCACCTGTCCAAACCTTAACTCGCCCCGGCACCGCCCTCCTCCTAGCCTCGCGGAAACGCGTGGAGGCGGACATGGCGGGATACAGACGGGCGGGCCTCGCGGTGGTGCTGGCGGGCTGCCTGGCCGCCAGCACCGCCAACGCCCAGGCGCTCCAACGCACCGAGGTACTGGGGAACTGGACCCTGCGCCTGACGCCCGCAGAGGACGGGGAAGCCCGCATCACGATCAAAACCGACAGCGGGCGGGTGGAGATGCGCCTCGTCGTCGCCGCGCAAGGACCGTCCGAAATTACCTGCAGGGTTGATGACGAGCCGGTGGACTGCCAGCTCCGTCGCGGCGCATTGATCATCACCCTCAGGCTGGACGCCGCCCGGATGATCTACACCCTGAACGGACGCCGGACTGACGGCTTCACCGGAAACGCCCGGATGAACCTGCCCCTTCTGCCCTTCGGCAGTATGGCCCTCGGCACCGTCGCCATGACCCCGCGCTGACCGGCCGCGAATAGCGGAACCCTCTCCCGCCGGGAGAGCGAGACACCAGAAGGGTCAGCAACGCCCGAACGCCGCCCGCCCGGGCCGCATTCGATGAAAGTCTGATACGGGGCCGACGGCCGTATGGGCTAGGGTCCACCGTCCAGGACGGTTTCCCATGTCGAATGATCTCTATGCCCGGTGCCTGATGTCCCCGGCCGGGGCCGCCGCGCTCATCCCGTCGGGGGCCCGGGTGGCGATGGGGCTGGGGTTTTCCCAGCCGCCGGCCCTTCTCGCCGCGCTCGCCGACCGCGCCCGGGCCGGACAGGTCGACGACGTCCGCCTCTACTATCTGCTGTCGACCGGCATCGCCGGCCAGACAGTCCTGACGGATGACCTGATGGGCCCCATCCGGCCCATGAGCCTGTTCCACAGCGCCATCGAGCGGGGGCTTGAGTCGCGGGCGCGGGCGCAGGGGCGGCCCAACCCCGTCACCTTCATCCCGACCGGATTCCAGCAGGTGCCCCGCGTGATGCGACAGGCGGGGGTCGACACCCTGATCTGCACCGTGTCACCGATGGACGAGGACGGCTTCTTCAGCTTCGGGCTCAACACCGACTACAACCGGCCGGTCAGCGACCATGCCGGGCGGATCATCCTGGAGGTGAACCCCGCCATGCCGCGCGTGTTCGGCGACTGTACCGTCCACATCTCGCGGGTGACGGCGGTGGTCGAGAATGCCACCCCCCTGCTGGAACTGCCCGTCGCCGAGCCGGCCCCCGCCGATCTCGCCATCGGCCGGCTGATCGCCGAACGGATCGAGGACGGCGCGACCCTGCAGATGGGTATCGGGGCCCTGCCCAACGCGGTCTGCGCCGCCCTGCGCGACCGGCGTGACCTGGGCCTGCACACTGAAATGCTCACGCCCGGCCTGGCCCGGCTGATGCAGGACGGGGTGATCACCAATGCCCGCAAGACCCTGCACCCCGGCAAGGGGGTCTTCTCCTTCTGCATGGGGACGCGGGCGACCTATGACTATCTGGACGGCAACCGCGACTTCGAGGCGTATCCCGTCGACTATGTGAACGACCCGGCGGTCATCGCCCGCAATGACCGGATGGTCTCGGTCAATGCGACCCTGCAGGTCGACCTGACCGGGGCCTGCTGTTCGGAACATCTGAACGGTCACCAGTTCACGGCCTCGGGCGGCCAGCTGGATTTCGTGCGCGGGGCCACGGCCTCGCCCGGCGGCCAGTCGATCATCGCCTGCCATTCGACCGCGGCGAAGGGGACGGTGTCGCGCATCGTGGCCCGTCTCGACGGGCCGGTGACCGTGCCCCGGAACGATGTCGACATCATCGTCACCGAACACGGCACGGCCCGGCTAAGGGGCCTCGGCAACGCCGAGCGCGCCCGCGCCCTGATCGCCATCGCCGACCCGCGGTTCCGCGAGGCGCTGGAGCGGTCGGCGCGGGATCTGGGGCTGCTGGACTGACGGAAGCGCCGGCAGCGAGCGGATGAACCTGCGCCGGCTGCCCCTCGGCAGCATGAACCTCGGTCGGGCCGCCCTGCCCTCGCGCCAATAGCGGAACCCTCTCCCGGCGGGAGAGGGGGGTATCGGCGTACGCCCTCAGGTCTGGCGCGACCGGACGACCAGAAGTTCCAGCCGCTTCAGCGAGAGCAGCAATCGGTTCGTCTGCATCACCGGCCACAGCGCCAGCTTGATCATCAGCGCCATGATCAACAGCACGGCGGCGGGAAGCCCCCAGTGCAGGGCCGACAGTACATCGGTCGCGGCGAAAAACCGCCAGCCGGCCCAGACGCCCGCGACGAACAGGACGGACTGGGTGATCATCAGGACGACACTCACCCAACCGGTCTTGCCCGAAAACAGGGCGGCGGCCTGCGCGATATGGCCCGGGTCCTGATCGATCCGGGCCAGCAGGGCCCGCTCCTCCTGGGCAAGCGCATCGCTCACGGTCTGGTCGATGTCACGCATGGTCATCTCCTTCCAGCACGGCCCGCAGGGCGAGGCGTGCGTGCATGAGGCGGGTCTTGATGGTCCCCGCCGGGGTGTCGAGGGCGACGGCCGTCTCGGCGACGGTCATCTCCTCGAAATGAAACAGGGCAATGGCGGCGCGCTGGGCCGGCGGCAGGGCGCGGATGGCGGCATGCAGACGTTCGACCTCCAGCCGAACCCCGATGGCCTCGTCGGCGGTCCCGGCAGCCGGATCCGGCTGGGCCGCGACCTCGCCAGCCAGGGCGTGATCCGCCTGTCGTCCGGCGATGTAGCGGGCACAGCGGCGCGAGACGATCCGGTAGGCCCAGGCCGGAAAGGCGCGTTCGTCCCGCAGGCCGCCTATGCCCCGCGCGATCTCGACCCAGCCGGACTGGGCGGCATCGCGCGCGGCATCCTCGTCGCCGGTCAGACGCCACGCATGGGCGATCAGCTTTCGGTTCCAGCGCCGGGCCAGATCCTCGAACGCGCGACGGTCCCCCGCCGCCGCCGCGACGACGAGGTATTCGTCCAGAACCCGACCGGTCGCCCCCCTCATGCTGCTGCCCCTCTCCGTCATCGGGATAAAGGTGCTTACCGTGCGCGAAACGGTTCAATCCACGGCGACGAATTCGCTGCGGACGGGTCGTTCCCTACAAATTCAACAACGCCGGATCCCCGCCCTGGGCCGAGATGTTGTTCGAGATCGCCTTTTCCGACGCATAGCGGATCAGGCTGTTGGGCCCGCCCGCCTTGGGGCCGGTGCCCGACAGGCCCTCGCCGCCGAACGGCTGGACGCCCACCACCGCCCCGGTGACGCCGCGGTTGATATAGACATTGCCGGCCGGAACGAGCGCCATCACCTCCTCGGCGAAGGCCTCGATCCGGCTGTGGACCCCCAGCGTCAAACCATAGCCCCGTGCGGCCAGCTTGCCGGCCACCGCCTTCAGGTCGGCGGCGTCATAGCGATAGATGTGCAGGATCGGTCCGAACACCTCGCGCTCCAGATAGTCCGAGGTCGGAATCTCGGCGATGGTCGGGGCGAACAGGTCCCCCCGCTCCGAGCCGTCGGGCAGGGTCGCCCGGGCCAGAACCTTCGCCTCGCGGCCCAGCCGCTCGACATGGGCTTCCAGCGCCTTGCGGCTCTCCGGATCGATCACCGGGCCGATGTCCGTGGCCGGATCGGACGGATCGCCCAGCACCTGGGCCGCCAGCGCCCCCTTCAGCCCCTCGATCAGGGCGTCGGCCGACTCCTTCGGCGCATACAGGATGCGCAGGGCCGAACAGCGCTGACCTGCGGATCCGAAGGCCGAGGCGATGACGTCGTCGATGACCTGTTCGCGCAGGGCGGTGGTGTCCACGAACATCCCGTTCAGCCCGCCGGTCTCGGCGATAAAGGGCAGGATCGGCCCCGGACGGCCGGCGATCGAGCGGTTGATGGCCGTGGCCGTGTCAGTGCCGCCGGTGAAGGCCACGCCGTCGATCAGCGGATGGTTGACCAGGGCCGCCCCCACCGTCTCGCCGCGCCCGGGCAGCAGGGCCAGCAGGTCGGGGTTCAGCCCCGCCTTGTGATACAGCCGCACGGCCTCGGCCGCGATCAGGGGCGTCTGTTCGGCTGGCTTGGCCAGCACCGCATTGCCCGCCGCCAGCGCGGCCGCGATCTGGCCGGTGAAGATGGCCAGGGGGAAGTTCCACGGGCTGATACAGGCGAACACGCCGCGGCCATGCAGCACCAGCCGGTTGGTCTCGCCGACCGGGCCGTTCAGGGTCTGCGGCCCGCCGAAATCCTTCTCGGCCAGCATGGCATAGTAGCGACAGAAATCGGCCGCCTCGCGCACCTCGGCCACGCCGTCGTTCAGCGTCTTGCCGGCCTCGCGGCTGAGCAGGGCCACAAGCCGGTCCATGTCCGCTTCCAGGGCATCGGCCATGGCGCGCAGCACCGGGGCCCGGCGCGATCCGCCGGCCCGGTCCCACGCCACCTGGGCCTTCGCCGCGGTCTGCGCCGCCAGATCGATGTCGTCGATCGAGGCCTCCGAGACGTGGCCCAGGCCCTGGCTCCGGTCATAGGGATTGGTCACGGACTGGGCATGGGTCCCGGCCAGCAGACGTCCCCCCACGATCGGCCCGGCCGTCAGTTTCTCGGCATCGACCCTGTGCAGGGCGGCGGCGTGGCGCTCGCGGTCGGCCTTCTGCGAATAGTCGCGGCCGGGCGAGTTCTGGCGGTCCATATACATGTCCTTGGGGGTCGGAATCTTCAGGTGGCGGTCGGGGTGGGCCTCGACGGCGGCGATGGGGTCAGCGGCGACGGCCGAGGCGGGCACCCGTTCGTCCAGCAGGGCGTGGACGAAGGAGGAGTTGGCCCCGTTCTCCAGCAGCCGCCGGACCAGATAGGGCAGCAGGTCCTCATGGCCCCCGACCGGCGCATAGGCGCGGACCGTGATGGGGCCGAAGGTCTCGGCGGCGGCCTCATACAGGGCCTCGCCCATGCCGTGCAGGCGCTGGAACTCGATCTTCACCCCCGCCTCGCCCGCCATCCGGTGCACGGCCGCCAGCGAATGGGCGTTGTGGGTGGCGAACTGGGCATACAGGTGGGGGGCCGCATCGATCATGGCCCGGGCGCAGACCAGATAGTTCAGGTCCGTGGCCGCCTTGGTTGTGAAGACCGGATAGTCGGTGCGTCCCGCGACCTGGGCTCGCTTGATCTCGGTGTCCCAGTAGGCACCCTTGACCAGCCGCACCATCAGCCGCCGGCCGCTGGTCCGGGCCAGATCGGCGACGCGGGCGATGACCTCGGGCCCGCGCTTCTGGTAGGCCTGAACGGCCAGCCCCAGCCCGGTCCAGGCTCCCAGCTCCGGCTCGTGGGCCAGCCGGTCCAGCAGCTTCAGCGACAGGGCCAGCCGGTCGGCCTCCTCCGCATCCATGGTGAAGTTGATGTCCGCCGCCGCCGCGATCAGGGCCAGCCGCTTGATCCGCGGATATAGTTCGGTCCAGACCCGGTCCTCGTGGGTCGCTTCATAGCGGGGCGACAGGGCCGACAGCTTGACCGAGACCCCGTGGCCGGCCTCCGGCCCCTGTCCCTTGGCCGTCCGGCCCACCGCCGTGATGGCGTCGGCATAGATGCGTTCATAGCGTTCGGCGTCGGCGGCGGTGCGGGCCCCCTCGCCCAGCATGTCGAAGCTGCACAGCCAGCCTTCCTTGTTGGACCGCTTCAGCGCCGCCTCGATGGTGCGCCCGACCACGAACTGCTCGCCCATGATGCGCACGGCGGCGGCTACCGCCTGACGGATCACCGGCTCGCCCAGCCGCCCCGCGACCCGCGCCAGAAAGCCCGGCAGGTCGCTCCTGGCCTGGTCATCGGCATCGACCAACTTGCCGGTCAGCATGAGCCCCCAGGTCGAGGCGTTGACGAACAGACTGTCGGACTGCCCCAGGTGGCTGGCCCAGTCGGCCGATCCGATCTTCTCGGCGATCAGCCGGTCGCGCGTGCCTTCGTCCGGGGTCCGCAGCAGGGCCTCGGCCAGACACATCAGGGCCAGTCCCTCGCGGGTGCCGAGGCTGAATTCCTGCAGGAAGCTCTCGACCACCCCCTGTTTCTTCTGGCTCCGGCGTGCATGCTCGACCAGGGCGACCGCATCGGCGACCACCGCCTCACGGGCGGTCGGGTCCAGCGGGGCCGCGGCCAGCAGGCCCCGGACCGTGGTGGCCTCATCGGCGAACTTGCCCTGATCCAGGGTGTCCCAGTCCCGCGAGAGGGCGACCGGCGGCGTGACATGTGCGTTCATGGCCGGCCACATAGACCTATCCGAAGCGAAACGGGAGAGGCTGCGACGTCTCGCATTCCGTTGCGCAAGCGGCTAAGTCTCTGCGCCTTCGCCCACCGGTAAGAGCCGCCGCCTGTCCATGCGCATCGTTCTGGCCACTGACGCCTGGGAGCCCCAGGTCAACGGCGTCGTCCGCACCCTGACCCGGACCGTGGCCGAGTGCCGGGCCATGGGCCATGAGGTCGAGGTCATCGAGCCCAGCCAGTTCCGCACCATCCCGGCCCCGACCTATCCGGAAATCCGCCTGGCGCTCGGGGCCGAGGAAGAGATTCGCGAACGCCTGCGGGCCATCGAACCCGAGGCCGTCCACATCGCCACCGAAGGGCCGATCGGCATCGCCACCCGCCGCATCTGCGTCGAATGGAAACTGCCCTTCACCACCAGCTATCACACGAAATTCCCTGAATATATTTCAGCGCGCTTCCCGGTCCCGGTCCAGGTCGGCTACGCCTATATGAAATGGTTCCACAAGCCGTCGGGCCGGCTGATGGTCGCCACCCCGACGCTCAAGGCCGAGCTTGAGGAACATGGGTTCCGGAACATCTCGCCCTGGTCGCGCGGCGTGGATACCGAGCAGTTCCGGCCGGATCTGGAGCGGATCTACGACCAGATCGGCGGCAAGGACTGGCCCCGCCCCTTCTGGCTGAACGTCGGCCGTGTGGCCGTCGAGAAGAATATCGAGGCCTTCCTCGAGACCGACCTGCCTGGCACCAAGATCGTCGTTGGCGACGGCCCGGCCCGCGCCGATCTGGAGGCCCGCTATCCGGAAGCGAAATTCCTCGGGGCCCGCTTCGGCGAGGAACTGGCGCGCTGCTTCCGCGACGCCGATGTCTTCGTCTTCCCCAGCTGGACCGACACCTTCGGCCTGGTGATTCTGGAAGCCATGGCCACCGGCACGCCGGTCGCCGCCTATCCGGCCCACGGCCCGATCGACATCATCCCGGGGTCGAACGCCGGCGCGATCGATCCGGACCTGAAGGTGGCCTGTCTCAAGGCGCTCGACTGCGACCGCGCCGCGACCCGGGCCTATGCCGAACGCTTCAGCTGGCGCGCCTCGGCCGAACAGTTCGTCGAGAACCTCGAGCCCTATCCCGAGCCCGAGCGCGGACGCTTCTGGCGCCGTCTTCGCCGCATCGCCCGGGTACGGCGGCGCTCCGTCGCCTGAACGCCACACTGCCGATCCCGGCCCCTATTCGGGGCGGGCCATCGCCGTCAGGTTGGTCACCACCGCGCGCTGTGCCGTCCGCTCGGCTTCCGGCAGGGGAACCATGCCCCGGTCCTGAAGATAGCCGCCCCGTCCGGTCGCCGCCTCCGAGGTGAACTCGATCAGAAAGGCTTCGAGCCCCGGCGTCACCCCGATGTGGGCCTTCTTCACATAGATGAACATCGAGCGGGAAATCGGATAGTCGCCCGAGGCGATGGTTTCGAGGTCCGGGAACACGCCATTGACGCTGGCCGGCTTCACCTCGCCGATGTTCTCCTCGAGGAAGGAATAGCCGAACGCCCCGACCGATCCCGGGGTCCGCGTCAGGGTCTGGACGATGGCGTTGTCGTTCTCGCCCGAGTCGATCCAGGCCCCGTCCTCGCGCAGGGTGTGGGCGATGGCCTCGAACCGGTCGCTGTCGCTCTCCGCCAGATCCGCCAATTGCGGGACCGCCTCGGCCGACGGCGTCATGGCCAGTTCGACCCAGGAATCGCGCGTGCCCGAGGTCGGGGGCGGGCCATAGACCTGGATGCGGACCGCGGGCAGGCCCGGCCGAACCTGGTCCCATGTCCGGTAGGGGTTGGCAATGAACTCGCCATTGGGGCCGGGGACCTCCTTGGCCAGGGCCAGATAGAGGTCGCTGCCCTCGATCACGAAGTCCGCCCCCGAGCGGGCCGTGGCCACGACCAGACCGTCATAGCCGATCTTGATCTCGATGATCTCGCTGACGCCGTTCTCGACGCACATGTCGAACTCGGACCCCTTCATCCGGCGCGAGGCATTGGCGACGTCCGGGGTCCGGGGTCCCAGTCCCTGGCAGAAGGCCTGGATGCCACCACCGGTCCCAAGGGCCTCGACGCGCGGCGGGGCCCCTTCCGGATTGTTGCGGCCGAAGTTCTCGGCCACCCGGGTCGCGAATGGAAACACGGTCGAGGACCCGGCGGCCCAGATCCCGTTCCTTTGCTGCCCACTCTCGCCGCACGAGGCGAGGGCGAGGGCCGCGGCAGCGGCTCCCGCGACAGACAGGCGGCGGATCAGGGTCGACGACATCAATCGGTCTCTCGGGAAGTCAGGTCTGCGACGCTTAAAGCAGACGTTTGCGCATGGCCTGTGACAGCATGTCGATCAGGGTCACGGCGATCACCACCACCACCACGATCGCCGACACATCGCGGAAGTCGAAGGCGTTCATCCGGTCGAACAGGACCTGGCCGATGCCCCCGGCCCCGATCAGCCCCAGCACGGTCGCCGAGCGACTGTTCGATTCGAACCGGTACAGGGCGAACGAGGTCCACAGCGGTGCCACCTGGGGAATGACACCCCAGACGATCTCATGCAGCGAAGACGCGCCCGTCGCCCGCACACCCTCGACCGGGCCCTTGTCGATCGACTCCACGGCCTCCGAGAACAGTTTGGCCAGCACACCCGCTGTGTTCAGCGCAATCGCCAGAACCCCCGGCAGCGGACCCAGACCCACGGCCACCACGAACAACAGGCCGATCACCAGATCGGGGATCGAGCGCAGCATGTTCATGACCCAGCGGACCGGCGTCACCACCCAGACCGGTGCCACGTTGCGCGCGGCGGCAAGACCCATCGGGACGGCCGCGAAAACGGCGATGAAGGTGCCCCACAGGGCGATCTGGACCGTCTCCCACATCTTCTCGACGAACAGTCGCCAGTCGGTGAAGTCCGGGCGCAGCAACTCGCCGGCGAACATCCGGGTGTTCTCGGCATTGCTGAACAACCGCGACAGATCACCCAGGTTCACATCGTCGATGCTGTACAGCAGCAGCACCGCCACCCCGCCCCAGATCAGCAGGTCGAGGAGCCGTGCACCCAGCGAGCGCGAGGGCGGGCGCGGAATCGCGCTATCGGTCAAGGCTGGACCTCGCGCAGCGACCGCAGCCGCTGCAGCTCCGCCTCGGCGGCCGTCACGGCCGCCGTGTCCCCCTTGGCGCGGGCCTCGGCCAGTTCCCGATCGGCCACCATCTCGCGGATGGGGTTCAGGTAGCTGTTATCGGCGGCGCGGAACTGGGAATACTCCAGCCCGGCCAGAACCTGTCTCTGCCGCTCGGCCTCGACGCCCTCGCCCTGGCCATAGGACAGGAAGAAGGTCCGCACCTTTTCCTTGGTCGCCGGATCAAGGTCGCCGCGGACCACAATCCCCGACTCCGGGATGGGCGGCGATTGCCAGATCTCTGTGATCTGGGCGGCGATGGCCGGGTTCTGGCGCACCAGAAAGACGGTATTCACCGTATTGGAGGTGGCAACATCCAGGACGCCCGTGGCCACCGCAAAGGCGTTGGCCTGATGGTTGGCGGACCGAACCGTGCTGAAACACGCTTCCGGAACGATCCCGCGCGGGTTGAAGAGGAAGGCCATGGGGGCCAGCGTTCCAGAAGTGGACAGCGCGTCGCCCAACCCGAAGTCGAATCGTTTGCCGCAGGCCAGGACCTGATCCAGCGTGATTCCCGAACCCGTCCTGACGATCAGGGTCGAGCGATAGCTGTCGGCACCTTCACGGTTCACCGTCCGGGCGACGACCTCGGCGTCGGCGCGGTCGATGGCCTCGACCGCCGAATTGGCCGAGAACCAGGCCACCTGGGTCTGGTTGCCGCGCATCGCCTCGACCAGGATCGTGTAGTTGGACCCGAAGAACGGCTCGACCGGAATGCCGATCGATTCGGCCATATCATCCAGCAGCGGCTGCCACATGGGGCCGGCCGAGGCCTGTCCCTCGGCGGACAGGATCGAGAACGTTATTTTCTCGGGCGCAGCGCCCGTCCGCGTCTCCTCGCCGCCGCCACAGGCAGCCAGCGACAGCCCCATAGCCGTCAGAAGGGTCCCGACCACCATGCGGGCGTTGAATTTGCGGTTACGGCTCATGCCTTGGCTTCCCAGAAGGCGTCCTCGAATTCAGGACCGTAGATGTCGATAAGCCGGGCGGTATCCAGCCCGGTGGATGGACCGTCATAGGCGATCTTCCCCGCCTTCAGGGCGATCACCCGATCGCAATAGCGGATGGCATAGTCGACCTGGTGCAGGGTCACGATGACCCCCAGACCGTCGCGCCGGTTCAGTTCGACCAGCAGTTCCATCACCTTGCGGGCCGAGACCGGATCCAGCGAGGCGACCGGCTCATCGGCCAGAATGCCTCTGGCCCCCTGGAGCAGCGCCCGCGCAATCGCCCCGCGCTGTTGCTGGCCGCCCGACAGGGTGTTGGCGCGTTGTGCCGCATAGTCCGCCACACCGACCCGGTGCAGGGCGGCCATGGCGCGGGTCTTATCCTCGCCCGGCCATGCGCCGAGGACGCCACGCCAGCCCGGCAACCGGCCCAGCGCCCCCAGCATGACATTGGAAAACAGGCTCAGCCGGCCGACCAGATTGAACTGCTGAAAGATCATCCCCAGCTGCTGGCGCGCGGCGCGCACCGCCCCGGTGGTCCGCCCGTTCTTCTGGACGCAGACACCAAAGACCTCGATCT
The DNA here is from genome assembly GCA_019748095.1 of Caulobacteraceae bacterium. GTDB lineage: Bacteria > Pseudomonadota > Alphaproteobacteria > Caulobacterales > Caulobacteraceae > Brevundimonas. The sequence goes on from JAIEQA010000025.1 coordinate 14,962, forward strand.
GGCCCGGCCCGGCATCGATGGTCTGCAGACCGGTGATCGATCGCAGCAGGGTGGACTTGCCCGAGCCGGAGGGTCCGATCAGGGCCACCATCTCTCCGGCCGCGACAGACACTGAAACACCGTCCAGCGCCTTGCGGGCACCGAAGGTCTTGGACACGTCGCGCACCATGACCAGACCGGTCATGAGCGGGCCGGGCGCGGGGCTGACGGCGGATGAACTCATGAACTCGCTGACGGCGGCTGACGACAAGGGGCGCCGGATGACGCGTGGCGCGCGTTCTGGCAAGTCTTAATGCCACGGCGGTGAAGGCGGCGTCCAGCGCGGCGGCGCGCGGAGCGCCCGGCCGGCACCCGTTCAGTCCGGATTGCGGGCCCGTTCGACACGGCGAACATCCGCAGGCAGGGTCAGCGCAAGGCGTGCCCGATCCAGCGCTTCGTCTGCCTGACGCCGGGCCGCGTCCGCCAGCGGCCCCTCATCACGGGCCAGCTTCTGCAACATTTTCTGTACCCGCACGGCCATGGCGACATCGCCGGCACCGTGGCGCGCGACCGGACCGAATACGTCAGAAACCAGATCGTCTTCCTCGATCGCCGGGCCCCAGACCCGGGAGTGTCGAACCTCCTGCACCTCGTCGGATGCCGGTTGCGCCCATTCATCCAGCGCCCGCACCGCCGCCCCCAGGACCTGGATGGCCGTGCCCTGATCATTGACGGCGGGCGAAAGCGCCCTCGCAGCGATTTCTCCCAACACGATCAGACCAAAACGCGGGTCCTGATCGAAGGAGCGCTGACCACCGACCGTGAAGGCCGAGCGGAACCCCTCACAGGCCCTGTCATCGCAGGCGGCATTGCTGAGCGTCGCCACCGGATCTCCGCGGCGCACATACGCACCGGGCACAGCAAGAATTTCGACATGGCAGTCCTCAGATTCGGCCATGGCCTGAAGCCGGGCCGGATCGACGTTCTGCACGTAGCCGGTCTCGCCAGCCCGGATCATGCAGGCCGCTTCGATATGTCCCGGCCGGCCGCCCAGCCACGGCTGTTTGCGGCGTTCTCTCAACGCCATCCGCGCCTGTCCCTCGGCCAGATCGATCACGTGGCCGACCCGGGCCAGACTGGAAAGGCGGTTGATCCACGCCAGCAGGCGAAAGGCGACAAGGCAGACGACCCCGAGGCTGAACAGGAACAGGATCGCTCGCCCCTCCTGTCCGTAATAGTTCGCATTGATCGCCGTCACCGCGACGATGGCATACAGAAAGCCACCAACGAACGTCGCCAGCGCCTTCTGCACCTCCGGGTCGCTGGTCACCAGAGCCGCGGCCCGGGGCGTCGCCGCCTGGGACACCGCCGTATAGGCCGTCACCATGGCTCCGACCGAAAAGGTCGCAACCCCCAGCAGGCTTGAGGCGAGGATGGTCAGGATCGAGGTCACGGACTCCCCGCCCAGACGCTCGGCCATCTCCTTTGGCACCCAGGGGGCCCCGAACACAGCGATCAACGCGGCCGCCGCCCCGACGGCGGCATAAAGGCTTGCCCGGACCCAGAGCTGGCGACAGAAACTGCGCCACCAGAACAGCCATCGATTCATTTCGTCCCGCCCCCGAGCGATAAACACCGGCTCTCCAACGACCGGCGAAGCCTGTCGGTTCAGAGTCAGCGGCGATGCAGTCCTTCCGGACGCTGACGATCACCGGCCGCGGGCGGCTTCGCCGCAAAAAAACCTCTTTACATGACAGTCGCATGACCCCATACGGCCGCTTCCGGCGGACCCCGTAGGTCTTCTCGTTGCGCTGCTAACGCCGGCTGGGTTTAACAATTACAGGGGTTTACGTGAATTGCGCACGTATCAATTTCCCCTGGACCTGGTCCGCGAGCGGTCCCCTGAACGTCCAGTCGCACTCGTGCGGCCGCGTTCGGTATCCGTAGCGGCGCGCTGGTTCCAGGATAATCTCAAGGCTGACGTCTTCTATGCGGTGAAGGCCAATCCGTCGCGCTGGGTCATCGAGACCCTGATCGAGGCGGGCGTCACCGGGTTCGACGTGGCATCTCTGGCCGAGATCGAACTCGTTCGTTCGGTCAGTACTGACGCGCGTCTGGCCTTCATGCACCCGGTCAAGAGCCGGTCGGCGATCACCCGCGCCTATTTCGACCACGGCGTCCGCACCTTCTCGCTCGACTGCGAGGATGAGCTGAACAAGATCCTCGACGCCACAGGCGGCGCCGGCGATCTGAACCTGCTTGTGCGGATGTCGGTCTCGGCGGACGGTGCGGCCTATTCCCTGTCGGGCAAGTTCGGCATCTCGCCGGACCAGGCCCCGTCCCTGCTGCTGGCCACGCGCCGGGCGGTCAAGGACGGGCTGATGGGCGTCTGCTTCCACGTCGGGTCGCAGTGCATGCGCCCGACCGCCTATCAGGCTGCCATGGCCCAGGTCGGTCGCGCCATCTCCCGCGCCGGCGTGATCGTGGACATCGTCGACATCGGCGGCGGCTTCCCTTCCGTCTACCCGGGCATGGTCCCGCCGGACATGAGCGAATACGCCGACGCCATCCACCGCGGCTTCAACGAGATGCCCGTGTCGGAAACGACCGAGCTCTGGTGCGAGCCCGGCCGGGCCCTGGTCGCCGAATCCTCGTCGATCCTGGCCCGCGTGGACCTGCGCAAGGGCGACGCCCTGTATCTGAACGACGGGTCCTATGGCTCGCTGTTCGACGCCACCCACTCGCGCTGGCCCTTCCCGACCAAACTGGTCCGGGACGGCGACGCCTCGGCCGATCTCAAGCCGTTCCAGTTCTATGGACCGACCTGCGATTCGATCGACCATATGCCGGGTCCGTTCTGGCTGCCGGCCGATATCCGTGAGGGCGACTTCATCGAGATCGGCATGCTGGGAGCCTATGGCGTGGCCATGTCGACCGGCTTCAACGGCTATGGCGAGCATGATCTCGCCGTGGTCGAGGACGCCCCGATGGCCTCGCTCTATGGTCTGGCGCCCCGTTCCATCCCGACCGTGCGCACCACGGCGGAAGAGCAGGCCCGCAAGGTCGTTCGCCTGTCGCGCCCCAAGGGCAAGGCCGGCCAGCGCAAGAAGGCCCGGCGCTAAACCGTCACCTTTGCGTTCTAATCAGCAGCGGCCCGTCGCTCCGTCCGGGCCGCTGCTTCTTTTGATGACGGGCGCTCAAACCAAAGGGAAACCCTTGCAATGAACGCTCCCGTTCAGACCAACCAGAAGGCCCAGCTGCTCCAGAACGTGGTCGAGCATATCGACATCACGTCCTTCGACGCCCGCCCCATCGTCGATGCGATGCGCAAGATGAGCTTCTCGTCGCGCGACACGGCCCGCGCCGCCGACATCTTCTCCATGGCCATCGAGGACAAGGACTGCTCGCCGTGGCTGATCCTGGCCGGCTCGACCTCGGCCGGCGGCTGCATGCATGTGTACCGCGACATGGTGAAGTTCGGCATGATCGACGCCATCGTGGCCACCGGTGCCTCGATCGTCGACATGGATTTCTTCGAGGCCCTCGGCTTCAAACACTACCAGGCCGCCGGCGAGGTGGACGACAACGTCCTGCGCGAGAACTACATCGACCGCATCTACGACACCTATATCGATGAGGAAGAGCTCCAGGCCTGCGACCACACCATCCTCGAGCTCTGCAACGCGCTGGAGCCGCGCGCCTATTCCAGCCGCGAATTCATCTGGGAAATGGGCAAGTGGCTGTCGGAAGGCAACGCGAAGAAGCCCGGCTCCCTGATCCAGACCGCCTATGAGGAGGGCGTGCCGATCTTCTGCCCGGCCTTCGTGGACTCATCGGCCGGCTTCGGCCTGGTCAAGCACCAGAACGAGCGGATCGCCGAGGGCAGGCCCTATCTGATGATCGACGCGGTCGCCGACTTCCGCGAACTGACCGACATCAAGATCGCGGCAGGCGTCACCGGCCTGTTCATGGTCGGCGGCGGCGTGCCCAAGAACTTTGCCCAGGACACCGTCGTCTGCGCCGAGATCCTCGGCATCGAGGCCGAGATGCACCGCTATGCGGTCCAGATCACGGTCGCCGACGTCCGTGACGGGGCCTGCTCCTCCTCGACCCTGAAAGAGGCCGCCTCCTGGGGCAAGGTCCAGACCACCCACGAACAGATGGTGTTCGCCGAGGCCACGACCGTCGTGCCCCTGATCGGCTCGGACGCCTATCACCGCGGGGCGTGGAAAAACCGCGAGAAGCGCCGCTGGGCCAAGCTGTTCGGCAAGTAGGACGCCCCTCCTCCCCGTTCGCCCGTCGGCGGGCGGGGAGGTCCTCCCGGGGAACCGCAGCCCGTATCGGGGTTTCTGACTCCTTAAGACAGGAGCGCCCGATGACCGACGCCAAGCCCCCGACCCCCGAAGCGACCGAGGCCGAAGGCGTCGGCGAACGCCCTGATCTGGGCCGCGTTCCCGATGCCCTGCGCGAGGCCCTGACCGGCAGCGGCGTCGGCTCCGACACCCGCGCCGGCTCGCTTCAGGGCGGTGCCGCCACCGGCTCCGACGACGACCCGGATCAGGCCGCCGTCGACATCGCCATGGCCGCCCGGGGCCAGGCGCTCGCCGCGCCTCCCCCGCCCGCCGCCTCGGGCGAGGCGATCAACAACACAGGCGTGGGCCCCGGCACCGATGATGAGGCCGAGAACCCTCCGGCCCGCGACATGGACGCCGATGCCGCGACCGGCTGAACGCCTTGCTGCGGCCCCACCGATGCGCCACGGTGTTTGCAACACACGTCTATTCAAGGACGATACGGGATGAAGCGTATGATGGCGGCGTTCGTGCTGTCGGCGACGGCGCTGACGGCGGCGTGCGGACGCGAGGCGGACACGGCGGCCACCCCGGCCCCCGCCGCAGGGGTCGGA
>JAIEQA010000111.1 GCA_019748095.1 Caulobacteraceae bacterium
TCGTGCCCCTGGGCTATGACGCCGCCGGCCGGACGCTGGCCATCAACGAGGCGGAGGCCCGGACCGTTCGCTGGATCTTTGAGCGTTATCTGGAACTTGGCTCCGTCCATGCGGTGATGCTGGAACTGGAGGCTGCGGACATCCGGTCCAAGTCCTGGACGACCGCAGCAGGGGTAGGGAAGGGGGGGCTGACCATGGACCGCGGGGCGGTATTCCACATCCTGCACAACCGCATCTACATCGGGGAGATCCCGCACAAGGGTGCCAGCTACCCGGGCCAGCATCCGGCTATCGTCGATCGGCAACTGTTTGATGCGGCCCAGGCGCTACTCGCCGAGAACGACCAGAAGACCCGTGCACCGGGCGAGGCTCGTCGCCCTCACAGGGGCGCGCCGCTCAAAGGGCTGATCTTCGATTCCGCTGGCAATCGGATGACGCCGCTCAAGGCCGTCAAAGCCGGCAAGCCGACGTATCACTACTACGTCTCCAGTCCCCTCCAGATCGGGCGCCGCGACAATGTCGGATCGCTCCCGCGCATCTCCGCCCCGCTGATTGAGGAACTGGTCGTCCAGCACCTGCATAAACTCAAGCTCTGCACGCCGATCGACGAAGCCCCCGACTGGCTGGCAGTCCGCAACCTGATCGATCGGGTCGAGGTCACCAGTGAGGCGCTGACCCTCCAGTTCGACGAGGTCATGCTCGAACAGGCCATCCGCGACTTCAGCACTCAGGACCGGATTGCAATTGATCGCTTCGAGCGCCGGGGGACCGCCCCCATCCTGACCCTGCCGGTCAGAATGGTGAAACGCGGTGGTGCCAGGGTAGCCATCGGGCCAGACGGTCAACCCGCCATCCGCACGACCAGGACTGACCCCGCACTCGGTGCCGCGCTGATCCGTGCGGAGGCCTGGAAGCGCCAACTGCTCTCCGGCGAAGTCGCTTCGCTCAGAGAGATCGCCCGGGCTGAAAACGTGACGCCGGCCTATGCCAGGCGGGTGATCCGGACGGCGTTTCTGGCCCCCGATTTGAAGGCCGCGATCCTCGATGGACGCCAGCCCTCTGGCCTCACGCTTGAGGCTCTGAGCCGTAGCGAGATGCCTCTCGACTGGGACGACCAGCGCGCGCTCTACGCCGCCGCCTGATCGGCGCACCCTCTAGCCCTGATCCGGCGTAAGCCCTCCCTGTTCCACGCATTTTTTCCCTGTTCAGGCTGGGATCTTCCCTGTTCCGTGGGGTGGCTTTCACGCGCTTCCGCCGTCTCCGTTCAAGCGCCGTCTGCGTTTGCGGGGCGGCGCCGGCGGTTGTGGTCTCGCGAAATCGAATGAAATTACCCTGTATTTCCCTATAAACAGGGTCCGGCCAAATGCGCCAAAGGGACCCGACGCGGGCTGTGCGGAGACGCCGGCCGACGAATGCCCCGGTATCAGGCATGTGGGCGCGAACGGAGACCGGTATCTGGTCTCCGCCGTTGAACAACGTGCGGTAAAGTCGGGTGAAATTCCCTGCGTTCAGGGACGAGGCAGCTACTCGGCAAGTGACTGGCGGAGAGGGTGGGATTCGAACCCACGGTACCCGTAAAGGCACGCCGCATTTCGAGTGCGGTACATTCGACCACTCTGCCACCTCTCCGCGGGGCCGTTGTGCGCTCGGTCGAAAGCGAGCGCGTTGTCTAATCGGCGGGGGTCACCCCTGCAAGCGGCTGCGTGCATTTTCTCTGAAACCCATCGACCTTACCGGAGAGTCGGCAGGGCCAGTCCCGGGGCCCGGCCGTCGCCAGGTCCTGTCCCGGTGTAACAGAACAGTTCGGCCGGGCGTCCGCCGGTTCCGGTTGAAACCTGACCTGTCGGCTCGACCAGGCCTGTCCGTTCGACACCACGACGGAAATTCTGCTTGTGCAGCTTCAAGCCGACGACCGCCTCCGCTGCCGCCTGCAGCGCCGACAGGGTGAAGGTCGGCGGGGCCAGTTCAAACAGGACCGGGCGATAGCGGAGCTTGCTGCGCAGCCGACCGAGGCCTGTCGCCAGAATGCGCCGATGGTCCGAAGCCATCGACCGGTCTGCCAGGGCGATTCCCGGCGATCCATCCCGATCACGGGCCGCTTCCGCCACAAGACCCGCCTCATAGAGCAGTTCATAGCGCTCGAGCACGCGGGTCTCATCCCAGCGGCCCGCCTGAAGGACCGGCATAAGGGTTTCGATGCGACTGGCCCGCGAGGGCTCGAACTGCCCCCAATGGGTCAGGGCAGGCATGATCGACCGCATTGATGCCGGTGAGCCGGTTCTGCGGTCTTCCCAGGGGAAGATGTCCAGGACCGGAGTCCAGCGGGCACCCGGGGGCTCCATGTCGACCGCCTCGTCCGTCAGGGCCAGATAGCCGACCGAGATCTCCCGCAGGCGATCCGGGCCCGGGGTGGCCCGGGGGGCTTCGCGGCCCGCATCCCCGAAGGTGTAGAGCTGTTCTACAAAGCCGAGCCCGAAGCCGGTCTGGGCTGTCACGAAAGCCCGCAGGGCGCGTTCGAAGGTCCGGTCATTCACGGGGTCGAAGGGGCCCGAGGGCAGGGCGAGCGCCTGATCGGCATCTTCAGTCGTCAGAACGCAGAGGACATTGCGGCGCAGGGCCATGACAACCGCCGACAGACTTATCCGGACCCCCTGTTCACCGCCCCAGGACATCAGCCTATTCCGTGTGCCATGCGTCAGCCGCCGGCAGAATACCGACCGCCTCCGCGAGGACCCGATACCGCTCCAGATAACGCTGCTGGGCGATGGGGGCGGGCAGGGGATCGATCACCAGATCGTAGCCGGCGGGCGGTGCGCCGAAGAAGCCCAGCGATTCCTTTTTCGAGAAGCCGGCCAACTGCGTTGCCTCGAAATAGGCGCAGGCCTTGTCCGCGGACTTGATCAGGGCCTTCACCGGTGCCGGCGTCCGCGGCGGCAGGCCAAACCGGACGTGAATGGCATCCTCCAGCCGGGCTTCGAAGGATTTATAGCTGACCCCAAGAGCCGCCTTGAAGGGAGAAATCATGTCACCGATGACATACTCCGAGGCGTCATGAAGCAGGGCTGCCAGACGCCATTTCGGCTCAAGACCTGGCCGGATATGGGCGGCGATCTCCTCCACGATGCAGGAATGCTGGGCGACGGAAAAGGCGTGTTCTCCCGTGGTCTGGCCATTCCAGCGGGCGACGCGGGCCAGGCCGTGCGCGATGTCCTCGATCTCGATGTCGAAAGGGGAGGGGTCAAGCAGGTCCAGACGGCGTCCGGACAGCATCCTTTGCCATGCGCGCGGGGCCTTCGCGGATCCGCGGGTGGCACCAGGGGGGCGTGAGGCGGGCGAGACGGCCACGGGCATGATCCAGACGGCGAACGGCAGGTCAGGTGACCTATCCGGCGGCCCGGATCAAGCGTGGCGACTATTCGCCCACGTTCAGGGTGACGAGTTCCTTCGCCGCGTCGAACACCGCGTCACTGTTGCGGTCCTTGGCGTGGACCGTGGCAATGACGACCGGGCCCCCGACGGGGCCGCGCGCCTCGTAGCCGACCAGCCGCCAGCCCGCTTCGGCGGGCCGGCTGTCGGTCAGCATATAGGTCGTTCGAATGGCATCGCCCGGCGCACGGGTATGAACCTCTGCGGCATCATCATGGGCCTGGATCCGAACGGTCTCATCCTGCGACTGGATGTTGACTGTCTCACTGGCATTGTCGGCATTGATCGTGAAGCTGCCGAACCGGACACTGGCCTTGTCTCCGTCGGCGTCCACGCTCATTCCGGGTAGTCGGACGACAGCCTTGTCGCCCCTGGCGTCGACGGTCAAACCAGTCGTGGCAGCTGTGGCTCCGTCGCTGACTGTTGCACCCGTGCCTGAGCCCTCCGCCTGACTTCCGGCGACATCGGCCGTGGCCGCTGCCGAGCCTGTGGCCACTGTGGGGTCCGTCGCTGCCTTCAGCCCGGCGGATGTGTGCGGCATGTCTGCGGACAGGGTGTCGCGGAGTTGCTCCAGCACTTCATCAGGAGAGCGGACCCCCAGGCGAACGAGTTGCACGGACACGACGGCCCCTCTCGGACCGCTGTAGAGGCATGTGGTCCCACCGTCGTGCGCGGACCCTTTCCGCGTAAGGACACCGATGGTCTCCGGGCACTGCAGGGTTTCGACCACTTTCAATACGCCGCGGGGCTGCGTCTCCCGGGTCGTGCTGGAGATTTGGACGGAGTTTTCGCCGTCACACGCAGCAGTCAGGAGAGAGACTGCAAAGATTGAAACGAGAGGCAGTCGCATCAAGAGTTCCTCTTCAGGCTCTCATCCTGAACAAAAGGCGCAGGCTTTCCAGTGAAATCGAGGTAACGAGTGTCGTAGTGTCCTGCCTGCGCGGTGTCCGCTCCGGAGCATCTGTCACGTTCCTGGCCGGGAACCCTCACGGCGGTTGAGAAAGGCGAGACGCTCGAACAGGTGGACATCCTGTTCGTTCTTCAGCAGGGCCCCGTGCAGGGGCGGGATCAGCTTGTTGGGTGACCTTTCCCTCAAGGTTTCGGGCTGGACATCGTCGACCATCAGAAGCTTGAGCCAGTCGAGTAGTTCTGAAGTGGAGGGCTTCTTCTTGAGTCCAGGTGTCTCCCGGATCTCATAAAAGACCCTGAGCGCTTCCGACACGAGCCGGGGCTTGATACCCGGGAAATGCACCTCAACGATTGCCTTCATCGTCTCATCGTCGGGAAAGCGGATATAATGGAAGAAGCAACGGCGCAGGAATGCGTCAGGCAGTTCTTTCTCGTTGTTGGATGTGATGACCACAATGGGCCTCACCGCAGCACGTATGGTCTCATCCGTTTCCTGGACATAGAATTCCATGCGGTCGAGCTCCTGAAGGAGGTCGTTGGGAAACTCGATGTCAGCCTTGTCGATCTCATCGATCAGAAGGATTGGCCGGGTCGGGCTGGTGAAGGCTTCCCATAGCTTGCCGGGCTTGAGGTAGTTGCGCACATCCTGCACCCGGGCATCACCCAACTGGCTGTCCCGCAGGCGGCTGACCGCGTCATACTCGTAAAGGCCATTGTGCGCTTTGGTCGTCGATTTGATATGCCATGTTATGAGCGGAGCGTTGAGCGCTGCCGCCATTTCGTAGGCCAGCACGGTCTTTCCGGTGCCAGGCTCTCCCTTGATCAAGAGCGGCCGCTCAAGGGCGACCGCGGCATTGACCGCGATCTTGAGATCCTTTGTGGCGATATAGTTCGAGGTCCCCTCGAACCGGTCATTCGACCGCATCATCGACTGCTCCGTTGTGATGCGCCACGCCTAGCCGATGAGGGCCCCGGTTAACAACGATCAGTTTGTTCCAGTCAGGTGATCCGCTTGGCAGAAACCGGGTCACTGGCGGGGAAGGTCTCCTCGACCGCCTCATCGATCAGGGCTTCCTGTCGATCTTCGGCAGTCTTCTGCCTGGCGTGCAGTTGGTCATGGTCGGGACGCATCGGTTCCGCGGGGCGGGCGTGAGGCGTTTTGCTATCGTCATCCCGGTCTGTGCCGGACATGGAAGCGCTGGTCGGGGCCGAGCTATTCATTGTTCGTCTCCTTCGGGGCGGCAGCCCATATGCTCAATGTCGTTGTCCGCGAGGTGCTTGACGTCCCGGTTGGTCAAACCGGCCTGCACCGACCGACCGTCCAACCCTTGCGTAATTGGCTGCTGGCCGACCATGAACGCCCCGTCGGCTGCAGCGTTCCGGTACCGGCCGGCCGATATGACCGCAGCAGCACGCGTTGCGGGTGTGGGAAGACAAGATTAACCACGGCTGTTTAGCTTGCATCAGTCATCCTGCGGCTATGTCAACGCTCGCGGGTGGAGGAGGCCTCGTCATGCCCTTGAAACTGTCCCTTAAGCCCGGCGAGAAGTTCGTCCTGAACGGTGCTGTCGTGCAGAATGGTGATCGGCGGGGCGTGCTAATCCTTCAGAACAAGGCTTCAGTGCTTCGTGAAAAAGATATCATGCAGCTGTCGGAGGTCACCACCCCGGCGAAGCGCATCTACTTCCCGGTAATGATGATGTACTTGGACGAGTCGGCGGCGCCGAAGGTCTATGATGAGTTTGTGACGCGGTTGTCGGAGTTCATGGGGGCGACGCGGAACCCGCAGATCATGGCGGAGTGCGTCGCAACGTCGAAGCACGTACTCGCTCGTGATTATTACAAGGCCTTGATGTCGGCGCGGAAGATCGTCGACTACGAGGAAGGCCTGATCTGATGCTGAAGGCATATGCTCAGGCCTCGACCCGTACCGAGACACCGCGCGAGACCGAGTACCGGTTGTTCGGCCAGGTAACGCGCGCGCTCATGCATGCTGCGACGGTCGATCCCTCTGATGTGAAGACCCGCATTGATGCCCTGGACTGGAACCGCCGGCTCTGGTCGGTCCTCGCGACAGACTGCTCGGATCCCGACAACAAGCTGAACCACCCGCTTCGGGCCCAGATCATCTCGATCAGCCTGTTCGTTAGCCGTCATTCCTCGGCCGTTATGCGGGGTGAAGAGGATTTTCAAACCCTGATCGACATCAATCGGTCGATCATGCAGGGCCTCGCACCTCAGTCCTCCCAAGCGGCCTGACCGGGAACATTTGGCTGTGTCCCGGCTGAAATTGCCGGGCAGGTGATCGCCGGTTCTCCATTTCTATAGGCTTTTCAATCTGATCGGTGGCGGCCTGCGTCTTGCGTAGCCGCGCGTAGGACCAGAATCGGTTCAGCGGCCAGAAGGCCGTCCCCCCCCCGACCAGAATGGAAGGACTGTATCATGGCCAATTCGGTCAATACGAACCTTGGCGCATTGATTGCGCTGCAGAATCTCAACGCCACCAACGCTGAGCTGGCGGCGACCCAGACCCGGATCAACACCGGGAAAAAGGTTGCCAATGCCAAGGACAACGGAGCCATCTGGGCGATCGCCCAAGGTCAACGGGCCGACATCGGCGCCCTGGGGGCGGTGAAATCCTCGCTCGACCGCGGCGTATCGGCGGTTGATGTGAGTCTGGCAGCGGGCGAGAGCATCTCTGATCTCTTGCTCCAATTGAAGGAGAAGGCACTGGCGGCGACCGACAGTTCGCTGCAATCGGCATCACGGGCCGCCCTGAACGAGGACTTCAAGGCCATCCGCGACCAGATCAATGTCGTCGCCAGCAACGCCGAGTTCAACGGGATCAACCTCCTGGACACCGGCGCGACCGGCTTCGAGGCTCTGGCCAATGCGGCAGGCACATCGACCCTGACGATCGGCGCCGAGGTGCTGGCCCTGGGGTCGACGAATGTCACCGTTGCGACGACCACGACCATCGGCACATCCAGCCAGGCCACAGCGGCTCTGGCCCTTGTGAATGCCTCCATCGACTCGGTCTCGGGCGCGCTTGCGCGGCTCGGCACCAAGGCGAAGGCCCTGGACACCCACCGCGTCTTCGTCGGCAAGCTGGCGGACGCGCTGGAATCCGGGGTGGGCAATCTGGTGGATGCCGATCTGGCGAAGGAAAGTGCCAAGCTCCAGTCACTGCAGACGAAGCAGCAACTGGGCGTGCAGGCACTGGGGATCGCCAACCAGTCACCACAGATCCTTCTGTCGCTGTTCCAGTAAGAGCGTGCAGGACGCCGGGAGTTCACGCTCCCGGCGTTTTGCGCTCGCAGGCCCGCGATATCACGAAGTCGGCACCCGGCCTTTGCGAAGCGGCCGAAGCCGTCCTAACCTTGACGTCCTGTTCAACAGTCGAAAGGAGGTGATCAAGTGATCTCATTGTCCCAAACCCCTACGGTGACCGAAGCTTGGTCCTCCCACGAGGTCCGGGCCTGATCCTTTCAGGCTGCAGAGGTCCGGCCGTTGTGCGGTCAGACAATGAGGGCCGCCGGGGTGACCCGGCGGCCCTTTCTGGTTCTAGAACTGCCCCTGAAGCCACGCCCCGACATTCTGGAAGTTGCCGACGCTGGCGAGAAACAGGCGAGAAATCAATTCCCATGCGGCCCAGACGAAGATGCAGAAGCCGGTGACACCCAACCATGCGACTCCGATCAGAAAGCCGTCCCGTTGCATCAGGCCAAACCCAAAGAGCGCAACAAAAAGCGATGGGAACAGATTGCCGCCGAAGATCGGCAGCATGACGATCAGGGTCAGTAGCGTCGTCACGATGCCGATCAGGACCTCGGCGATCTCGCTACTCATGAAGCCCAATCGCGGCTTGGACAGGCGTTCGACGGCGAGCAGTGGCTTCCGGACCTTGGCGATTGTGGCCCGATAGCTCTCGCGTGGGATGCTGCGTTTGAGGGCCCAGGAGGGCATCCACAGCTGATCACCACGGATGACCAGCTGCAGGCAGATCAGCAGCATGGGAGTGCCAAGAATGGTGGTCGATCCCGGAATTGGTGAAGCGATGGCGTTCAGCACCCCGAAAAACACCATCAGGGCTCCGAAACCCCGCTCACCGAAGGCGTTTACGAGTTCGCCCAGGTACAGCTTGGGATCGTCCTTGGAGCCAATATCGTCCAACACCCTGGAGAAGGGTCTTGAGTCACTCTGGTAGTCGTAGTCGGGCATCGGCAAACGAGCTCGGCAGGGGGTGACGATGGTCTAGGCTGGGACACACAATGGTGCCACTTAACATTCCTTCAGGCCTCAAGGCCTGACCAAACCCATCGCTGCCGACGGGACCCCTTAACGCTAGCCGCACAATGTGAAGCTTTCGATCATACCGGGCCGCTGGTGTTTTCAGGGTGCCACCCTCTCCGGTGTTCGCGCAGCCTGGGCTGATGACACAAGCCGCAGGCGACGTGATGGGTTCCCTAGCCTCCGAGAAGTTCGCGTCCAATCAGGAACCTGCGGATCTCGTTCGTGCCGGCACCGATGTCGTACAGTTTGGCGTCGCGGACGAGGCGTTCAACGGGCCAGTCTTTCGTGTAGCCGGCACCGCCGAGCGCCTGAACGGCCTCCAAGGATACCTTTACGGCGTTTTCTGAGGCCAGCAGGATCGCGCCGGCGGCGTCGTAGCGGGTCGTCAGGCCGGCATCGCAGGCCTTGGCGACGGCATAGACATAGGTCCGGGCGCTGTTCAGGGCGACATACATGTCGGCGATCTTGCCCTGCATCAACTGGAAGCTGCCGATCGGCTTGCCGAATTGTTTGCGGTCGCGGACATAGGGCAGGACCACATCCAGTGCCGCCTGCATGATACCCAGTGGTCCAGCGGCCAGGACGGCGCGCTCGTAGTCGAGGCCGCTCATGAGTACGCCGGCACCGCCGCCGACGGGACCCATGACGTTCTCCTCGGGCACCTCGCAATCCTCAAATACCAGTTCGGCCGTGTCGGAGCCGCGCATGCCCATCTTGTCCAGCTTCTTGGAGACGCTGAAGCCCTTCATCCCCTTTTCGATCAGGAAGGCGGTAACGCCCTTCGAGCCGGCCTCGGGATCCGACTTGGCATAGACAACGAGCGTGTCGGCCGAGGGGGCGTTGGTGATCCAGAACTTGGTGCCGTTCAGGACATAGCGGTCGCCGACCTTGCGGGCCTGGGTCCGCATGGAAATGACGTCAGATCCGGAACCCGCCTCGGACATGGCCAGAGAGCCGACGTGCTCGCCGCTGATCAGTTTCGGCAGGTACCGGCGCCTCTGGTCGTCCGTGCCCCAGCGACGGATCTGGTTGACGCACAGATTGGAATGGGCCCCGTAGCTGAGCCCGATCGAGGCCGAGGCGCGTGAAACCTCCTCCATCGCCACGACGTGCTCCAGATAGCCAAGGCCGAGCCCGCCCCAGTCCTCCTCGACCGTGATGCCGTGCAGGCCGAGCTCGCCCATCTCGGGCCAGAGGTCGCGCCGGAAAGTATTTGTTGCGTCGATTTCAGCGGCCAGGGGGGCCAGGCGATCGGCGGCCCAGCGGGCGGTGGTCTCGCGGATCGCGTCGGCGGTTTCGCCTAGGCCGAATTCCATGGATTGGGGGGCGTTGGGAATGCTCATGGGCAGCGGCGTAGCACGATCCCGGCGTCGCGGGGGAGGGGGTCAATCGCCGCCCGGAAGACCCCAGCGCCGATAAAGGTTGAAAGAGGACACTCCGACGCAGGCCGCACCGATGATCGCCAATACCCAGGCGATCAATGAGGTTTCCGCCCCGCCGTTGCTTTGCTCGGACGCCAGCCGGAACGCCGCCATGGAGGCCCCGAAAGCGGTCAGGCCCACAGCTCCCATGATGATGAAGGCACCGGTCTCGCTCCAGTCGAAGCGTGCTGGAGCCTGCAACTCGACTTCGTGGCGGAGGAGTGCGCCGCCACTCCGGGTCAGGACGAGGTCTTCCTCGAACAAGCCGGTCTGGGCGGTCACCTCGGGGTCGGCCCGCTGTTCCGGGGTCCACAGCGGCCGGATCGGGGCTGGCTCGGATGCCTCCTGCATCGGCGTGAGGACCAGGGTACCCGCAAACGGGCTTTGCGGTGCGCTATCCCGAGGGCCGTGACCCGGCTGGGTCGAGGCGAATGAGATCGTTCGGATCTCAGGCTGGGCGACGGGAGCAGAGACCGTTTCCGGCTCCGTTTCCGGCTCCGTTTCCGGCTCCGTTTCCGGCTCCGCCTCCGGCTCCGCCTCCGGCTCCGGCTCCGCCACCGGCTCCGGCTCCGGCTCCGTCATCGGCTCCGGGGCGGGGCCCGGGGGCGTTTGGGTATCCATGGTGTCGGATGCGCCGTCCTGGCCAATGACGGGCTCGACTGTCTCGGGTTCGATTTCACGGATGTCGCTTGCAGGGCTCGCCGCCTCGGCCAGTGCGATTCGGGGGGCAGCGGGCAGCAGATAGGGCAGGGGCCCCACCATGGCGGCGCTGTAGGGTGCATAGCGTGCAACAGCCAGGGCGACGGGGTCCGCTGCCTGCGGGCCCGGGGCCGGAGCGGCCTTCAGATCCGTCTCGCCTTCCTGAACCGGCGGCTCCGTCGCTGGAAGGAGCTGGTCTGGCTCTTGCGGGAGGTCAGGGGCTTCAACCGAAGGCTCGTCGGCGGTAGACGCTTCCGGCAGAGCGACCGGATCCTCCGTGCCCGCCGGATCGGCCGCGACGGGCGCAGCCGGTTCCGGCATCTCCGGGTCGGCGAAGGTTGGGATGACCGCAGCCTGGTCGGCTCCGGTCTCGCCCGCAGCAGCTGACTCTCCAAGCAGGGCCGCGACGGCGGCGCTGCGAGCGTCAGGCTCTGCCAAGGCTTCTTCGGATGCTGTCTCCGGAACCTCGGGCTGCGGCTCTTCCGCGGGAGCGGGCACCATTGGCTCCGGCTCCGGGTGAGCGGCCCCGGCCGGAGGAGCGCTTTCGTCGGCCGGGATGGCAAGGGGGGCCGCCAGCAGGTCGCTGAGGGCGACGGGGCCGGCCGGATCCGCAATGAAAAGCGCGCGCTCGGCCGCCCGCCGCCGCAGGGCGGTCTCGCGAAGCCAGGGTTCGGGCCAGCCCATCATGGCCTCGGCCGCGGCCTCGGGCGCGCCGGAAACCATCCGGGCGAGGACATCAGAGGCGGCAAACCGCTCGAGGCCGAGGGAGAAGGCAAAGCTGACGAGGGCGTCGAACTGGTGCTGGTTCAGAGGGGCCGGAACCGTATCATTGACGGACTTCTCGACCGGGAGAAGATCATAGCGCAGCAGAAGCTCCGCATCGGCCTCCGCGACCGTCGCGCCTTCGCGGGCTGACAGGCAGTGGCCATAGCCGATGACCCAGCCGCCGTTCTCGCGCCGGATGGCCCGGGGGCGGAAGCCCTCGAAGCTTTTGATCAGCACGATCCCCTCTCGGGAGATCTTCAAACCTGGCCGGGCTGCGTCGGACACCAATGTTGACCCAAATCGAGACAGGGCGCGGTTGCCCCGTGGACGGTGGAGCAAGGGTGGCGCCGTTCCGCGCCGTCTTACAACAGGATGACGCCGGCGAGGCCGAGGAAGGACAGAAAACCCACAGTATCTGTAATCCAGGTCACGAAGACCGGAGAGGCGACCGCCGGGTCCCGGTCGAGACGGTCGAGGGCGAGAGGTACGAGCGTGCCCGCCAGAGAGGCGGCCACAAGATTGATCAGCACCGCGAGGCCGATCGTCAGGGAGAGCAGGGGCTCGCGGAACCAGACCCATGCCACCCCGCCCAGAAGCGTGCCGATACAGACGCCGTTGAACAGACCGACCATCACTTCGCGGCCCAGAATGCGGGGCGCGTTGGCGGAGGTCAGTTCGCGCGAGGCCAGCGACCGTACGGCCACGGTCAGGGCCTGGGTTCCGGAATTGCCGCCGATCGAGGCGACCACCGGCATCAGGATGGCCAGATAAACCAGCGCTTCCAGCTCTGCGGTGAACTGGCCGATCACAAGCGAGGCGAAGATCGCTGTGCCGAGGTTGACGATCAGCCAGGGGATGCGGGACCGGACGACGCCGAAGACCCCGGCACCCCGGCTTTCGTCGGACACGCCAGCCAGGCGCAGGATGTCCTCGCGGTTCTCCTCCTGGATGATGTTGACGATGTCATCGACCGTGATCTGGCCGACCAGCCGCCCGCCGGCATCGACGACGGGGGCCGAGATCAGGTGGTACTTTTCGAAGATGTAGGCGACCTCTTCCTGGTCCGTGTCGGCGGCGATGGCGTTCACGGGCTCCATCAGGTCGGCGAGTTTCACGGTTCTTGACGCGCGCAGAAGCCCGCTGATCGGAATGCCGCCGATCGGGCGGTTCATCGGATCGACGACATAGATGTCGAAGAAGAGCTCCGGCAGGTCCTCGCCTTGGGCGCGGACGTGGTCGATGGTGTCGCCGACACTCCAGAACTGGGGGGCGGCCATGACCTCGCGTTGCATCAGGCGGCCAGCGCTGTCCTCGGCATAGCCGAGAGAGTTCTCGATGGCGGCCCGATCGGGAGCAGGCATTGCGGCCAGCACCTTTTCGCGCTGGTCGTCCTCGAGGTCCTCGACCACGGCGGCGGCGTCGTCGGAGTCCAGTTCCTGCAGGGCCTCGGCCAGGGTGCCTGGCGCGACGCGCTCCAGCACCTCCTCGCGGATGCCGTCGTCCAGCTCGGGCAGGGTCTCGGCGAGGAGCTCGGGCGGCAACCACAGCACCACCACGCCACGATGCTCGGCCGTCAGGAATCCCATCAGGTCGGCGACGTCGGCGGGGTGAAGATCCTCCAGCAGGGACCGGAGTCGCAGGCCGTCGCTGTCGTCGGCGGCATCGACCACCTTCTCGACGAAGGCGGCGGTCAGGACATAGTCCTCGTCGAGGGCCTCGTGGTCCTCGGTGACGCCGGAATCAGAAGGGGCAGGTCGTTCGCTCACGCGGGGCCTCCCGTTCAGTCAAATCAGCCTGGTAGTGCCGATTCAAATTCCTTCGTCGGATGGTGCGGTCGAGAAGACTCGAACTTCCACGGGTTGCCCCACAGCGACCTCAACGCTGCGCGTCTACCAATTCCGCCACGACCGCTCGCATCGGAGGGGGGCTGATAGCGGAGGTCGGGACGAAAGGAAAGCCTCGTCAGGCGGAGCCGGCCATGAAGTCGTAGAGGTCGGCCGGGCGGGTCACGGTGATGGCGATCCGGTCGTCGTTGATCTCGATGACGCCGCGGGCCACGGGATGGTTGTTGGCCAGGATCCAGACCTCGTCGTGCTCGGAGGCGTCGAGCGGAATCACGGCGCCGCGACCCATTTTCAGCAGCTGGGACATGGGCAGGACCGAGCGGCCCAGGACGATGGACAGCTCGACATTGACGGCTTCAACCTGGCTCAAGACCACTCCGGACGCTTGGGGAGCCCGCGCGACCGCACTTGCAATGCCGGTCCCCGGGGACACATTGGAGGCATCATGCTTGCCGAGCCGTTAAGTCCGCCCCGAATCCCGCTGGAATCGCGCCTGTTTCGCGCCGACGGCCGGCCGGTCGAATGGGTCGTGAGCCCGGGTCAGGTCCCCTATGAGGCGGCCGTCGCCGAAATGGAGGCCCGGGTCGCGGCGATCGCGGCGGGGGAGGCCCCCGAACGGATCTGGCTGCTGGAACACCCGCCGCTCTATACGGCCGGGGTCTCGGCCCGGGACGGCGACCTGCTGCAGCCCGACCGGTTCCCCGTCCACCGCAGCGGCCGGGGCGGCCAGTTCACCTATCACGGGCCGGGCCAGAGGGTGGCCTATGTGATGCTGGACCTGAATGCGCGCGGAAAGGATGTGCGCGGCTTCGTGCGCGGGCTGGAGGCCTGGCTGATCACGACCCTGGACACCTTCGGCATCGAGGCCGGGGTGCGCGAGGGCCGGGTGGGCGTGTGGGTCGAGCGCAAAGGTCCGGGCTGGTCCCGCGAGGACAAGATCGCCGCCATCGGGGTCAAGGTGCGGAAATGGGTCAGTTTTCACGGCATCAGCCTGAACATCGACCCGGATCTGGACCATTTCGGCGGCATCGTCCCGTGCGGGATCGCCGCCCACGGGGTCACCAGCCTGCTGGACCTGGGCCTGACCACGCCCATGGCCGAGGCGGACGCGGCCCTGAAGGCGGCCTTCGAAAAAATCTTCGGCCCGGTGTCGATTCCCGACCCGGGTGAAGGGGGCTCTTAACCGCTACAGCCTAGGGTTCGCCGACTTCAGCAATCCGCGAGGGGGTGGGCGAGCATGATCGGCACGGCGACGGCGTCTGTGTATCCCGTTCCGACCCGGCCGCACCTGGCCGGGGACGATCTGGCGACCTTCTTCGACGTGTCGCTGGACATGCTGTGCATCCGCGCCCTCGACGGGACGGTGCTGAAGGTCAGCCGGTCGTGGGAGACCGTGCTGGGCTGGCGACCCGAGGAGGTCGAGGGCGGGCGGCTGCTGCCGCTGGTCCACCCGGAGGACCAGCCGGGGACCCGTGAGAGTATCGTCGAGGTCGAGACCCGCGCCGAAAACGCGCCGATCGTGCGCCACATCAACCGCTACCGCCACAGGAACGGCGAGTATCGCCGGGTCGAATGGCAGGCCCAGCGCCACGGCGACCGCGTCTATGCCGTGGCCCGCGACGTCACCGACCGGTTCGCGGCCGAACAGGCCCTGATCGAGGCCAAGGCGGCGGCCGAGGCGGCCAGCCGGGCCAAGAGCGACTTTCTGGCCAATATGAGCCACGAGATCCGCACCCCCCTGAACGGGGTGATCGGCATTGTCGACGCCCTGCGCCGGACCGAACTGACACCGGAACAGCGCGAGATGGTCGACCTGATCCAGACGTCGGGGGTCACGCTCGAGCGGCTGGTGTCGGACATTCTGGATGTGTCCAAGGTCGAGTCCGGGCGGCTGGACATCGAGACCCGCCAGTTCGATCTGGGCGAGGCTTTGGCCGGGGTCATCGACCTGGCCCACAACCGGGCGGCGGAAAAGGGTCTGACCTTCGAGGCCCGCCCGGGCCCGGGGGCGCGCGGCGTCTTCCTGGGCGACAGCACCCGCATCGGCCAGATCGTCTGCAACCTGCTGTCCAACGCGGTCAAGTTCACGACGCGGGGCGGCATCACCGTCGACTGGGATGTGCACGGCGAGGGCGAGGGCGAGGGCGAACTGACGCTGGTGGTGAATGACACCGGGGTGGGGTTCGACGCCGCCACGGGGGCGGGCCTGTTCCAGCGGTTCAGCCAGGCCGACGCCTCGATCACCCGCCGCTACGGCGGTTCGGGTCTGGGCCTGTCGATCTGCCGGTCCCTGGCCGAGATGATGGGCGGGGGCGTCGAGGCCCGGTCCTGTCCCGGCGAGGGCAGCACCTTCACCCTGACCCTGCCGCTGCCGCGGGTGGTGGCGCTGGCGGATCTGGACGTGAGCGGGGCGGCAGGGGCGGGGGAGCTGTCCTGGACCTTGGCAGAGGCCGCGCCTGAGGCCCGGTCGGGGCCGAAGGCGGAGGAGCGGATGGAGCCGCGCCGGCGCCTGAGGGTGCTGCTGGCCGAGGACCATCCGACCAACCAGAGGGTGGTGCAACTGATCCTGGGGTCGACGGGGGCCGAGGTGACCACGGTCGAGAACGGGGCCCTGGCGGTCGAGGCCGCCGCCAGCGGGACCTTCGACGTCATCCTGATGGACATGCAGATGCCGGTGATGGACGGCCTGACCGCCACCCGCGCCATCCGCGCCGCCGAGGCCGCGGCCAACCGCACCCCGGTCATCATGCTGAGCGCCAACGCCATGGCCCAGCACCGGTATGAGGCCCTGGCTGCGGGGGCCGACCTGCATGTGGCCAAGCCGGTGACGGCGGAGAGTCTGCTGGCGGGGATTGCGCAGGCGGTGGAGGGGTAGGGGGGCCCGCCCGTGTGGTCGATACCGATGTCTGTTTTCAGCATTGATGCTGACGGCTGATCCCGACCCAAAGTGGACCTTGACCACCTCTGATTGAACCAGCACCCTTCGTGCACCTCAAGCTCCGGGCGGACTCAAGATCAATATGGCTAAGTGGCTACGCCGCGCTATTTGGGGCCTCGGCGGCATCGTCCTTGTTTCGGCTGTGTCACTCGGCTTGCTGGTGTGGCTCGTTCCACCACCGGCACCGCTCACGGCCAACATGCCGGAGGAGCGACGAGAGCTCAACGGGATCGTATTTGACGCAGTCTGGGACCGCCTGGACCGTAGCTACTACGATCATGACTTCCTCGATGCGCAAGCAACCAACCTGCAGGGGACGTATCGGCCCGCGGCGCTCGGAGCTGCCTCTGCTATCGAGCTCTACCTGAATGTGCTCAATCCAATGCTGGCGGAGTTCGATCAATCCCACCTGACCGCCGACCCCCCGCCGGGTGAGATAGTCCGCTTTGGCCTCAATTACTCAATGCCCCCAATGCGGCGAGGCAGCCATCCTTGGCCGCTGCCGGTGACCGACGAGGTTGGGCTTGGCATGGCCGTCGCCTGGGATGGGCAGACTGCCGTCGTGGATGCGGTTCTGGTCGGCTCGCCTGCGGAAAAGAACGGCATAGAGCCAGGCTCCCGCATCCGCATCATCCAAATGAGGATGACTCCGAGGAACCGGCCCGACCTGAAAAGCCGAGGAAGCTTCCTCGTTGAATCGGGGTCCGATGCCCCCCGACGTGTGTCAATGGCCTGGCACGAGGGCGAGCCGCTGCCTGAGCGAGCTAGCCGCACCTTGGCTGATGGTGCGACGGTCCTGCGTTTCGACACCTTCACGCGTGAGAACGTGGACTGGGCGTTGGCGGTTCTGTCCAGCGCCGGACCTGAAGGGGTGATCCTGGACCTCCGCAGCAATAGCGGTGGAAGTGTGAGGCAGCAGAACCGCCTTCTAGCAGCGCTTCTGTCGCCTGGGTTGCCGACCGGCATAACGCTTCGAGGTCATCGTCGGCGCGTGATCCGCACACCCGATGGAAGCCGGCCTTATACCGGGCCGCTGGCTGTTCTCATCGGCCTGAGGTCCGCCAGCGCCGCCGAAGCCACCGCCGCAGCCATACAGTTCCACAGGCGTGGTGTGGTCGTTGGTCAGCGGAGTGCCGGAGCCTTGCTCACATCGCGGACCTTCACTCTTCCCGATGGCGGGAGTTTCACAGTGCCGGTCGGGGATTATCTCGCGCCGGATGGACGCCGGATCGAGGGGGTAGGGGTCACCCCGGACATAGAAGTGCAGGAAACCTTGGCTGCCGTTCGCGCCGGTGCCGACCTCACCGTTGATGCGGCCAGCGATGCCTTACGTCCTATGACGATGTCTGCTTCCCACCCCTAGGCGACTGTCCGATCCCGACCCTAGGCGGACGTCACAGCGACCTTGACCGGGGGTGCCGCTGTGGCGAAAACAAGCCATGAGAGTGCCGCAGGAGAAGGTCGTCCTTGGTTGCATGGCGCTTCTCGCTGTCCTTTATCTCGTTGACAGCTTTCGGGATAACCGGAGGGAACAGGCGGTCATCGACCGCGACGAAGAACGGGTGGCCCGAGTAGAGTTGCTCAACGCTGAAGCCGAAACGGCATTGGCGAAGGCGCAACAGACCGGTTCTCGTGCTGACTTCGATGCCGCCCAAAGGGCAGCAGACCGGCTAGACGGGGCTATCCGCGTAATGCTGGATACTGACGCTCGCTGAAGACATTGGTTCCTCTCGACCATGTCCGCTTTCCACCCCTAGGCGACCCTAAGAGGGTCCGCTTCCGGGCAACGGATCGAATGTCCGCTTTCCGCCTGGCAGGCGATGACCGATCCCGACCCATTGCGGACGTGGCCCGCTATGTTCGTTTGCGTGCCTTGAACAGGCCGACCAAGCCGACGACAGCGAGGGTCGCACCGCCGAAGAAGGCTCCAACCCATAGCAACATCGCGAACGGGATCAGAGCCAGTGCCTCGATGTGCATCTCTGTCTGAGCGCGGGCTACGCACAACGAGACCAGACAGATACCCACGAGCAAAAGGACGATCGATTTCCGCATAGCATCCCTTAGCCCGCCTGTCTGACAAAGTCCGCTCACCACCCATAGCGGACGTTGGCGGGGTCTCCTCCCATCGCGAAGCGGCGACGGGGAGGAGACGGGGAGGAAAGGGGGCGCTGCCGTCCCGTCCCGGCTCTCCGCTTCGCTGCGTCGGGGATGACAAGGGGTGGGCGCACGGAGTCTGCCGGGAGCGATGAAGGCGGCTCCCAAAAAAATGGGGTGGCGAACGCGCTGCATCGCGCTTGAAGCGTCGGTGCCCGAGCGTCAGGGTTCCGGAACGGCGCTGAAGGTCTCGGCGCGAAAGGCCCCCGTCGCAGACACATGGTCCATTCCCTTGATCGACTGACCGAGACCGAACGTGACCTTTTGAGGCTCCTTGCGGAGGGGCATACCGTCAAAAGCATCGCGAATGCGCGTGGCCTTTCCGTTCATGTCGTCAACGAACGATTGCGGGCTGCACGGCGCCGGACGGGTGCCGCGAGCAGTCGCGAACTGGCCAGAACCCTGGTCGCGCGGACGGGCGGGACGTCACAAATAAATCGGAACACAATTCCTGGCGTTGAGGAGCCGGGCCCTGGCCATCACCAATCCGGAGGTCGGGCCTTCTCGAATACTGCGAGAGGCCATTTACTCTGGAAAGGAAGTACCGTGATCAGCACACTCGCCGCCGCGCTGGCGCTCGCCATTGTTACGAGCACTCCAATGCCAACGACGAACATGGACTCCGAGGCGAGGCGTTGGGCCATCGTGGATGGCAATCGAGCCGAGGGATGGGTCGTCGTCGTCGATTGGCTATCGATCGAGCGCCGTGGCCCTCAGGCGACGTTCACACAGGCGGATATCACTCGCGGAAGCGATGGAACCTGGGGGGCGAGGACATCGGTCAGAGTGGTCACCTGTGATGAAGCGACGATCGGTCGCGCGCCAGTGCCTTATGGTACAGACCCGCAACAGAAGATCGCGCGACTCGCATGTGACGGGGATGAGCAAGACGTGGCGGGGCCCTTCTCTCGCGAGATTACGCTGGACCATCTCGTGCAGATTTACTCGCCACGGTAGGGCCCCCTCCGCCATCCTCCCGGACGACGCGCAGCGGCGGGCCGGGAGACGGGGTGGGGCCTCGGGCGGGCTCCCGGCGCATCGCTGGCGCGATGTCCGGGAGGGTGGGGGAGAGGGGCGTCCCGTCCCCGATCTCCGCTTCGCTGCGTCGGGGATGACAAGGGGGGCGGGGATCGCAAGGGGCCCGCCTTTCCCGGTCGCCTCGGCGAGGCAACGGTTCGCCGGGATGGCCTGCTGTTCACCGATCAGGGCGGACCCTTGACCGAGGCGGGGTGGACCGACGCGCGGCGGACGGGTTCATCGAGGGGGTGACCCGCCCCCCTCCCGGGGCAACGGGTCGATCGCCCGCTCCTCCCCCAAGTTTTGGATACCCGGAAGAATGTCGAACAGAATTATTGCCGCCCTCGGCCTGATGGCGATCATCGGCGGTCTGGCCGAGGGCGCACACGCCCGCACACCGCAGGGCGCAGAGGCGGACAGCCGGACCGCGGCGATCGAAGGCCTGGTCCAGGGCGAGATGGCGTCGCGCCAGATTCCGGGGCTGCAGCTGGCCATCGTGAAGGGCGGCGAGATCGTGTTCACCGGGGCCTGGGGCCAGGCGGACCTCGGGACCGGGGTGCCGGTGACGGCGCGC
>JAIEQA010000093.1 GCA_019748095.1 Caulobacteraceae bacterium
ACCTCCCGGTCGCGCAACAAAGCGCGAAACCGGGAAAATTCTCAAAAAGAACGATCCAGTTTTCGGGGTGAGGACCAGCTCGGAGGGTCCGCTTTCGGGCCCGCTATTCTGAGACTGGCTCGACGACGCGAACCGTGGGTTGGCTGCGGCGTCGAGCATTGAACGCGTGTCGTTGTTTGCGTCAGGCCTGGATCGGGATCAGCATCCGATCAAACCCGCATCCCGGAGACCATCATGTTGGCATAGGTCTCCCCGATCTCGCGTGCGGACTGTGGCGAACTCTCGGGGCGGAACCAGCGGTGGGTCCAGCCCACGACGCCCAGCATGCCATAGGCGACCACGCGTGACGGACCGACATTCCTCAGCGTGCCGTCAGCGTAGCCCTCCTCGATGATCGCGATGAAGGCGTTCTCGATGATGCGGTTCACCTGTCGCATGTCCGAGGACCATTTCGAGCGCGGCCCCGAGACACGGCTGAGATTCTCGCGGATGTAGATGAACAACAGCGGATAGTGCTCGCCATAGGACTCCATGATCGCCACGATCAGGTTCCAGAGCTTCTCAGGCGCTGGCAAGACGCTTGCCGCGATCTCGGTCGCGATCTGGGAGTTGCGTTCCGCGACGGCCCTCAGGACCTCGTCGAACAACTCCTCCTTGGATGAGATGTAGTAGTAGACCGAGGCGCGATCGATTCCGAGTTCGGCGGCGACGGCACTGATGCTGGCCCCTTGCAGGCCCAGCCGATCGAAGACACGGACGGCCGCCTCGGCGATTTCCCGGCGGCGGCGTTTGTACGCGTCCGAACTCTCTTCCTTGGCGGCCGTGCGGCGCTTGCCGATGCCGCTGGTCTTGTCGCTCAAAGGGCTCACCTCAAGGCCTGATTAGCGACGGAATCACCAAAGACCAACCGTCATGGTGTCAGCCTCGCGGGCCACCAGCGACATACAGGACTTGGCCCGAGACGAACCCGGAGCGTGGGTCGGCGAAGAAGGAGACGGCATTGGCGATGTCCTCCGGTTGTCCCGGCCGGCCGGCTGGGATGTCGCGCACCACATCGGCGATCATTGCCTCGAAGGTGACCCCGAGCCGGTCGGCCACGGCGGAGGTCATCGGAGTGACGACAAAACCGGGGGCCACGACATTGGCGGTGACGCCGGACTTGCCCAGTTCCAGAGCGATGGTCTTGGTCAGGCCGATCAGCCCGGCCTTCGCGGCGGCGTAGTTGGCCTGGCCGTAGGCCCCCAAGGCGGCGATGCTCGCGAGGTTGACGATCCGGCCGTGGCCTTCGCGGCGCATCGTGGACTGGACCGCGCGGCACATCAGGAAGGCTCCCCGCAGGTTGACGTCCTGGACCACCTGCCAGTCGTCGAGCGTCATCCGGGCGAGGGTCTTCTCTCGCAGGACGCCGGCGTTGTTGACCAGGACAGCGGGCGGACCCAGCGCTGCCTCGGCCGCCTCGACCCCTGCCTGAACGGAGGCCTCGTCCGCGACGTCCACGGCCACGGCGACGGCTCTGCGGCCCAGGGCCTCGATTCGCTGAACCGTCCCGGTGCAGGTGTCGGTCTTCAGATCCATGACAGCGACGTCGCAACCGTCCAGGGCGAGACGCTCGGCGATGGCGGCCCCGATGCCCCGCGCGGCACCGGTCACCAGGGCGACGCGGGTGGTTTCGGTCATGACAGGCCCAACCGCTCCACCGCCATGCGCGACAACAGGAATTTGCGGGGTCGGCCCGATGCCGTCAGCGGCACCTCGTCGGCGGTGATCGCAAGGATGTGACGCGGCACCTTGAAGCGGGCCAGGCGGGCGGCGCACCAGTCGATCAGGGCCTGGGGCTCCAGTGCATGACCGGCGCGGGTCACGATGAAGGCGACGCCGACCTCGCCCATTCGGTCATCGGGGACAGGCGCGACATGAGCCTGGAGCACGGCCGGGTGGACCATCAGCACATCCTCGATCTCGGACGGGGTGACCTGTTCGCCGCCGCAGCGGTAGCTCTCCTTCACCCGCCCGACCAGGGTCAGGTACCCGTCCACGTCGATTTGGCCAAGGTCGCCGGTATGCAGCCAGCCGTCCGCGTCGAAGGCCTCGGCGGTGGCTTCGGGCTTGTCGAAATATCCGGCCGTCACTCCGGGCCCTCTGGCCATCAGTTCGCCGACCTCGCCGGGTGCCAGCACCATGCCGGACTTGGGATCGACGACGCGGTAGTCGACGATCCGGTTGCCAATGGCAGGATCGCCGGCCGGGCCGACGTCACGCAGGCGGCCGTTGGTGGTCTTCAGCCGGTCGGTGGGATCGTCGGGGCGTGTCACGGTGGTGGAGGCAGTGCATTCGCTCATGCCGTAGCCGGTGGTGATCTCGATGCCCTCGAAAGTGTCGAGGATGCGCTCCCACAGGCCCGGTGGGGTACGCCCGCCCGATGACAACATGCCCCGGAGCGACGAGGCGTCAACTGGGGTGTCCGCCAATGCGTCCAGCACGGCGAGCGTCATGGTTGGGATCAGCAGCAGGTCAGTGACGCGGTGCCGCTCGATCGTGCGCAGCGTCTCGCGTGGATCGAACTTCATATGCGGCACGACCGCACCGCCCACGAACAGGGCTGCCAACAGCCCCTCCACATAGCCGTAAACATGGTTCATCGGCAGGCTGAAATGGATTCGCCGCCCGTCCTCGAAGGCCCTGGCGTAAGCGCTGCCGAAGGCGGCCCGCAGGAGCATGTCGTGGGTGAGCAGCACGCCCTTTGGCGAGCCCGTCGTTCCCGAGGTGTAGATAATGTCGGCGGGCGCGCCCGGGTCTCCCTGCAATCCGGCGAAAGGATCACCGGCCAGGTCATCGAAGCCGGTCGCGCCTGCGCGTCCGTCGCCCTCGGCCCGGAAGACGGCGACTGCGCGCAGGTCCGGTAGGGCCACGCCGCCGCCGTCGGCTTCCCAGCCTGGCGCGACCTCGTCCAGCATGGTGAGGTAGTCGAGATCCCGGAACCGGTCCATCGTCACCAGCATGACGGCCCGCGACTGGCGCAATACATAGGCCAGCTCGTCGCGGCGATTCAGGATGTTGACCGGTACTGCCACTGCGCCAACGGCGGCGATGGCGAACTTGAGTGCCGCGAAGGCGGGGTAGTTGGCCATCACCAGCGCAATGTGCTCGCCGGGCCGGATGCCGGTCGCGATCAGCCCTCCGGCCAGCGAGGCGGACCAGTCGGCCATCTGACGATAGGTCCACGTCCGCGCGTCAGTGATCAGGTAGGGCCGGTCGGGGAATGTTTCCGCCGCAGCCTGCAGCATTTCGTAGAGGGTCCTCGGAACCCACGGCGAAAAGAGGCTCGACAAGTCACTCTGACGCGCGGCGACGGAAACGTGGGGGGCGCTGGCGGACATGGTCGACTCTGGAACGCTGTTGAACCAGCGGCTCAGGGATTGAGGAGCTCGTGCTGGCGACGATAATCGGCTCTTCCCCACCCGAACGCTACCGCTGCCAGCAGGGTCGATACCGACAGGGTGATTCCGAGCGACAGACCCAGAGCGCTTTCGGACCGGAACACATAGTCGTTCAGCAGGCCTGGCAGCAGCGGGCCCATGGTCAGGCCGCCCAGATTGGCCACGAACAGTATCAGGGCCAGCGCCTGACCGCGCACCTGGTTGGGCAACACCATCTGGGAGGCGGCGTAGCAACTGCCGGCCGGCATGGCGAGCAGCACCACCCCGGCGGCGAAGACGGCGACGGTAGCGGCCGCGCTGGTCCCTTGGGTCCACAGCAGGGCGAAAAAGGCGACCGTGCCGAAGATGGAACTTACCATGGCGATGCGCAGCGCCGCGTCGCGGCGTCCGGCGACGAGGCCGCGATCGCTCAGCCGACCGCCCATCAGCATGCCGAAACTGCCGCCGAACAGAACGACCAGACCCATCACCAGGCCGGTCTGCTGCGGGGTCCAATCGAACGAGCGCTGAAGGACTCCGGGCGACCACAGCATGAAGGCATAGAGGGCAACGGCCTGGAACATCAGGCCCAGGGCAATCGAGGCCACCGGGACACGGCGCTTTCCGATCTCGCCCAGGGTCTCGGCGATGGTCAAACGCGCCGCGCCCCCCTCGGGAGTGACGATCGCCCTCCGCCGGGCCGGTTCGCGCAGGGTCAGGACCCAGAGGGCGACCAGCAGGCCGGGGACGCCGGTCACAAGGAACGTGGCGCGCCAGGAGGCGATCTCGCCAAAGAACGGCAGCGTCATCGTTGGTGTCTGGGTCACCAGTTGGACCACCAGACCGCCGACTAGAAGGGCGAGCCCCGAACCGAGGTAAATCCCCACTCCATACAGGCTCATGGCCGCACCCAGCTTCTCGTTGGGAAAGGTGTCGGAGATCATGGAAACGGCGGCGGGGGCCAGAGTGGCCTCACCGACCCCGACGCCCATCCGCGCGAGGAACAGGCCCGGATAGCCCATCGCCACCGAACAGGCGGCGGTCATCAGGCTCCAGAAAAAGACCCCTGCCGCTATGATATTGCGCCGGTTGAACCGGTCCACCAGCCGCCCGGCCGGCAAGCTGACGATCGTGTAGAATAACGAGAACGCCAAACCGCCCAGCAGGCCGACCTGGGTGTCTGACACTGCAAACTCGGCCTTGATCGGTCCGACCAGCAGGCTGAGGATCTGCCGGTCGATAAAGGACAGGGTGTAGCAGACGGTCAGGACGCCGACCGTGTACCAGGCGTAGCCGGTCGCGGGCGGTGCTTTGAAAGGCGCGACCGCCGGACCATTTGATCCGGCGGCCTCGGTCGTGTCAGTCATCAGAACTTGGCCGCGAACTGGATCGCGATCTCGCGACCGCGCGCCACAACGCCACGCTGCTCTCCGATCGCGCCGGGCACGCTGGCACCCCCGGTCCGGTCGGCGGCGTACAGGATGTAGTTCTCGTCCGACAGGTTCCGTCCGAGCAGCTGCATCGTATAGCGGTCGTCCGGGGAGGTGACCGTCACGCCGGCGTTGAAGCGCCAGAAGGCGTCCTGGAGCGTCGAGGGCGCCATGGTCTCGGCGGCGTAGTAGGAGTCGCTGTAGAAGGCGTCCCCGGTCACGGCGACGTTGAAACCGGCCATCTGGGTCTCATAGGTGAAGCCCCCGCTTCCCGCCCATTGCGGCGCCCGCGCCGGAGCCCGCCCTTCAAAATCCTGTTGCAGGGTCAGGGTGGTCGCATTGACAAAGGCGCAGTTCGCCGGAGCGACGGCTGTTGCCCGCACCGTGCCGGTCGGGAAGGCGTAGGAGTAGCACTGGCCGATGAAGTCCTTGAACTGGGCATCGACATAGGCGATCGCGCCCCGCAGCTGCAGTCCATCGGTGACCTGCCACGTTCCGTCGGCCTCGAAACCGCGCTGCTGCACCTCACCGGCATTGTTGATGGTGTAGGCGATCCGCGCGGGATCATAGGTGTTCACCTGAAGATCCTCGAACCGGTATGCGAAGACAGCGACGTTGGCGCGGATCCGACCTCCGTCGAAAATGCCCTTGGCCCCTGCCTCGAAGCCCTCGGCCGACTCGGCGTCAAAGTCGATGTCGCCGATGCGGGTGCCAACCTGCTGCGGGCTGGTCAGGCCGAAGCCACCGGACTTGTAGCCCGTCTTGTAGGCCACAAAGACTGTACGGTTGCTGTCAGGACGCCAGGTGATGGTGGCCTCCGGTGAGAGATTCTCGTCCTCGAAGCGTCCCTGGATTTCGCCCGGTGTGGTCGAACCCGGATAGACCGTCGTCTGGGTCGCAAAAGTGCCGATGCCGTAAAGGTTCTGCTTGGCGAAATCCTTGGTCTCCCGGGTCCAGCGCAGCCCGCCGGCAATCTCCAGGGTATCGCTGAGGTCATACAGAACCTGGGCAAAGACCGACTGGGTGTCGCCATCCTGCTGGGCCCGGTCCTCATACGTCACGAATCGGCCAGACGCGGCCTGGAAGCTGCTGTCCCGCAACTTGGTGTCGTTGGTCGTGAACAGTTGCGTGGTCTGGTAGTAGGCACCGACCATGAAGTTCAGTGGTCCGGAGTAGTCACTGGTCAGCCGAAGTTCCTGGCTGATCTCCTGATTGGTCTGCCGATTATAGAAGGCCAGTTGCGAATAGGTGGTCTGGTCCAGGCCGGACAGGAACTCGTACTGGGTGTGGTTGTAGCCGGTCGTCGACGACAGGTTCAACGTGTCGGTCAGCGCCCAGTCCACCTCGAGCACGCCCGTGCGCACGTCCAGTTCGCCATAGGCGCGACCGTTTCCGCGATAGCCTCGCATAGTCTGCGCGATGGCGTCTGGCAGGTCACCACTGGTGGTCCGGTTGTCAGCAACGCAGTCTGCGAAGGGGTCGGCGATGCCGTAAACTCGCGGGTTGGACCCGCCGGAGCAGGCCCCGATATTCTGGGTCGCCACGCCTGGGCCGGCGTCCTCGTTGTGACCGGCAAACAGCTTCAGGCGCGCTGTTATGGTCGGAGCGATCTCGGCGGTCAGGGTCAGCCGTCCCAGGATCTCCTCGTCGCCGGGCCGGCTGTCTGCGCCGGGCAGGCTCGCCGCGCCGACGGGCGCGCCGGTGGCGGCCACATAGAAGGGGTTGGCGATCGGCTGGGCTGTATTGGTCAACCAGCCGTCGAGGTTGCGATAGCGCAGAGCAAGGCGGGCCCCGAGGCCTTCTGCGAGCGGCCCCGAAACCGTGCCCTCGAAAGTGAACTCGTCGCCCTCGAACTCATAGCCGGCTCGTGTCGTGACCTGAAAAAAGTCAGTCGGATCGGCCGATTTGATCGAGATGACGCCGGCCGGGCTGTTCTTGCCGAAGAACAGGGCCTGCGGCCCCTTCATGACCTCGACCTGCTGCAGGTCGAAGAAGCCCATCTGGGTGATGCGGCCGTCGCTGGTCTGGACGCCGTCGATGGCCACCGACACGGCCTGCTCGAAGCCGGTCTGGTTGGCCGGGGAACTGATGCCCCGAATGGCCACGGAGCCGCCGCCGTTCGACTTGTACGCCCCGACCACCACGGTCGGAGTCAGCTCGCCGATGCGCGACAGGTCGTCGGCACGGTTGCGTTCGAGGGTCTCTGCCGTGACCACATTGACGACCACCGGTACGCTGACGAGCGTTTCCGAACGTCGGCGGGCCGTTACCACGATGTCGTCGACCGATGAGGCGTCGACCTCGGCCTGCGACGGCGTGGCCGGTGCCGATTGGGCCAGCACAGACCCGGCGGACATCCAGGCGAGGGTGATGGCCCCGCCGGCCAACAGCAGCGATTTCGAAGATTGAGCCATGGTTCTCCCCTGACGTTCCTGTCCCTGCCGCCATCCGCTCGTCTGCTGCGAGTCCTTGCGACGACGATCAGGAAGACCTTCTTCATTTCATCTGTCAATGGTGGTGTTGACAAAAATCAACGACTGCGTTGATGATGGATTTCGTGCTGTCGGCGCGGGTGTAGGGTTGTTTTGCAAGCGCCGCGTGCTGGCGCCGAGGGAGTCTCTTCTGATGGATGGCGCTGTAACGTCTTTGCCCCGGGATCTGGCGATTACGCCGTCCACTCCCGTCGGCTACCGCCTGGAGAACCTGCGCAAGAAGGCGGCGATACAGCTGATGGGATCGCGCTTGTGGGGGCGGTTCAATCCGAACCACTGGGATCCTGTCTACGCCGCAGCCACCGGCCTGAAGGCACCGATCCAGACGGGCGAGATGTCCTCAGCCTACATCGCCGAAATGTGTGTGAATCACTTCGGTGCGAACTTTTTCCGCGGCTCCAGAGTGGTCTGCAAATACGTTGCCTCGACCTTCGCTGACGAAATCATCACCACTCATGGTGTGGTTCGGGAAAAGACGCCCAAGGGGTCAGGCTTCCGCTTCATCGTCGACGTCTGGGCGGAGAACGACGCCGGCGAGAAGAAGACGGCCGGCTGGGTCGAAGTCGATGTCGGCGTCTGAATCAGCTGTTCAAGGGAATGACCGAATGACGCCTTTGCCTGCGACCGACGCCCTGAAGCCGATGAGTCCGATCCAGGCGCGACAGACCCGCGAGTTCATCGACGGCCTTGCGGCCGAAGCGCGGCCCTACTGGGACGTGGTCGAGATCGGCGACGAGCTTTCGCGCGACCTGCACCTCTCGGCCGAGCTGGTGATCCTGTATTCGGACGGCGTCGAGGACTTCAATCCCTGGTACGAGGGCTGGCGGATGAACAGCTGGCATATCGAGGGCCAGTCGCCGTTCGGCGGGGCGATCGTACCCCCGCTGATGGTTTCCCATTTTGTCCTGTCGGTGCAGTTCGACGCGACGCGGCCGTTCTCTATCGGGTCGATCCACACTTTCCATGACTCCGAGATTCTGGAGCCGATTCCGGTCGGCGCGACCGTGCGGATCACCACGCGGGCCATCGACAAGTTCGAGAAGCGCGGCCGCCGCTATGTGCGCCACGCCGTCGAGGTCACCGACGTCGAAAGCGGCCTGCTGTACTTCCGCGAAACCCGCGACATCCTCTCGCTCTGAAGGGGCGGGCAATGGAAGAAGCCCCCATCACGGCGGTCGTCCCGCAAGCCCTGTCGCTGGACCCGGCTGCGCCCGCCTTGCTCGGTACCCGCTGCGCGGATTGCGGGACGCTGTACTATCCTCAGGTCGTCAGCTGTCGAAACCCGGACTGCGAGGGCAAGGATGTCGCCCCGGCGCGGATCATGGCGCGTGGCCAGCTCTACAGCTTCACAGTGCAGAGATATCGGCCGCCGCCGCTTTTCGCGATCGAACCATGGCAGCCCTATGCGCTTGGCCTCGTGGACGTCGAAAACGGCCTGCGGGTCATGGGGATCGTCGACGCGCCCCTTGGAGAGGTAAGAATCGGTATGCCGCTTCGGCTTTCGACCCTGACCTTGAACGCGGAAGGGGCCGATACCGTCATGACCCACAGCTTCGTTCCCGACGACGGAGCCGACATATGAGGCCGGTCTATGTTCTGGGCGTGGGGGCCCACCCCTGGGGCAAATGGCCCGGGACGACACAGGTCGAGCTTGCCATCCACGCCATGAGGGCGGCCCTGGGCGAGGCGTCCCTGGAGTGGCGCGATCTGCAGGGTCTGGTCGCAGCCAGTTCGCGATTCGAAGGCGGCATGGGCTGGGGCCTGCATGCCAACGAACTCGTCCAGACGGTCTCGGAACATGGCCTGGCCTGCATCAATGTCGGCGGTGCCTGCGCGGCAGGGGCGGTCGCCTTCCACACCGCCCATATGCTCGTCGCGAGCGGCCAGTACGACGCTGTCGCGGCCATGGGGGCCGAACGGATGCCCAAGGGCTTCATTCCGCGACCGCCGGGCTCGGCCGACGACCCGGCCGATCACGACTTCCTGCGCTGGAAGACCATGGGGGCCACCAATCCCGCCTATTGGGCGATGGAAGCCCAACGCCGGATGCACGATCACGGCACGACCGCCAAAACCTTCGCCGCCGCCTCGGTGATGATGCGACGCCATGGCGCGATAAACCCCAATGCCCGGTTTCGCACCCCTTCCACGGTGGACGAGGTATTGGCCTCTCCGATGGTGAGTGATCCCTTGCATCTGCTCGAAATCTGCGCCGTCAGCGACGGGGCGGCGGCCGTTATCCTCGGGTCCGAGGACCAGGCCCGCCGGGCGGGAGGGCCGATGATCCAGGTCGCCGCCAGCGCCATCGCCACGGGCCGGTTCGGTGACCCGGCCGCCCGCATCCCGACCGTCGGATCGACGCCGCGCCCCGGCGTGCCGCATACCAGCGAGGTGGTCACGGCCGTACATCGGGCCTGGGATCTGGCTGGCATCGGGGCTGAAGATGTCGATCTGGTCGAGATCGCGGACAACACCGCCTGGCACATCCTCGCCTGGCCCGAACTGTTTGGCTTCTTTGAACCGGGCGAAGGCGATCGAATGCTGACCGCGGGGGAAATGACGATCGGAGGTCGCCTGCCGGTCAATCCGAGCGGCGGTTTCCTGTCGTTCGGCGAGGCAACGACGGCCCAGGCGCTGATGCAGGTCTGCGAACTGGCCTGGCAGCTGAAGGGGCAGGCGGGCGAACGCCAGGTCGAGGGGGCCCGCATCGCCATGTCCGCCGTGTTGGGCCTCGGGGCCAACGGCGGCTCCATTGTCCTGAAACGATGAGCGAGGCTGTCCAGATCGAGGTCCGGGATCGAGTCGCGGTCCTGACCCTGTCGCGCCCTGACACCGGCAATGCCATCGACCAGGAGATGGCCGACGGTCTGCTGAAGGCCGCCTTGGTCTGTGCATCCGACGACGGCATACGGGCGGTGCTGCTGACCGGGCAGGGGAAGTCATTCTGCGTTGGCGGCGACGTGAAGGCCTTCGCGGCCGCCGGTCCGGGTGCCTCGGCTCTCGTGCAAGGACTGACCGCGTCCCTGCATATGGCGGTCGCGCGACTGGCGCGGATGGACAAACCTCTGGTGACAGCGATTAACGGCGCAGCGGCCGGTGCCGGCTTTGGCCTGGCCATCCTGGGCGACGTCGCCCTGGCGGCCCGATCGGCAAAGTTCGCTATGGCCTACGGCGCGATCGGCCTGACGCCCGATGGCGGGGCAACCTGGCTCCTGCCGCGCCTGGTCGGATACCGCCAGGCGCAACGGCTGGCGCTGACCGGCGCGCGGATCGATGCCGGGGAGGCCGCGCGGATCGGACTGATCACCCAGGCGATTGACGACGAGGCCTTGCAGGACGAGGCCTTCGCCCTCGCCGGGACGCTCGCCCAAGGTCCGCGACGCGCCTTCGCCCGCACGCGGGCCCTGTTGCATCAGGCCCTGTCCAATGGGCTGGAGACGCAGTTGGAACTGGAGGCGCAAGGCATTGCCGAGGCTGTCGGCCTGCCCGAGGGCCGGGAGGGTATCGCCGCCTTTGTCACCCGCCGTCCGCCCGACTTCAGGGGAATCTGACCGCGCTCAGGCCAGGGCCGCAACAAGGCCTGCCGCCAGCCGCGCGACGGCATCGTCGCTCCGTTTGCTCCCCTGGGGCAGGCCGGCAAACCCGTGGATCATGTCCGGATAGTGGTGGGTCCTGACTTCGACGCCCGCCGCCCGTGCCCGCTCGACCAGAGCCTGCCCCTCGTCCCGCAGGGGATCGAAGCCCGCCGTAATGACCGTGGTGGATGGCAGCGCCGACAGGTCACAACCCATCAGGTCGACCATGCCCTCCCTGGCATAGGCCTGCCAGGCCCACTGCATGAACGTCCGCGTCAGCATGTGGTCTCGCCCAAAAGCCAACTGGGATGCACTGGCGCAGCCAGGGTCCACCGCCGGATAGAGCAGGGCCAGACCCTTGACCGGTTGTCCGACGGCCGCCGAAACCAGCGCGGTCGCCACGGCCAGCCAGGCTCCTGCGCTGTCTCCCGTCAGCGCGACGGGGAGGCCGGCAAAGCGCGATCTGACCCAGTCCAGGGCGGCGACCGCGTCATCCATGGCCGCGGGGTAGGGATGCTCCGGGGCCAGCCGGTAATCGACTGCGACCAGGGTCAAGCCGCTGCTCAAGGCAAGGCGTCGGCACACGGCGTCGTGGGTTTCGAGGTTGCCGAAAACGAAGGCTCCGCCATGCAGGAAGACCACGATCGCCCGGTCCGGCCCGGCCGCTGGCCGATAGACACGTAAAGCCAGGGGGCCGCCCGGACCGGTGATCTCCACGTCCTCGACGGCGTGGATGTCCGGTCTGGGCGCACGAGCGAGATAGCCGTTGGCTCCCGCCCGGAAGGCCGTCAGATCGGTGGGCACGCTCAGGGCGATGCGCGGATCCGCAAGCCACCTGGCGAGATCGGGATCCAGCGACCCCTCAGGAGGCGGCACGCATGGCCTCGCCGCCCCGCAGGTCAAACCCGTCATAGCCCTTCGCCGCCGCCTTTTCGAGGATGCGGCGATAGCCCCGGACACCCCCGGAATAGGGCATGAAGACACGGGGTTTACCGGGCATTTCGGCCCCGATGTAGTAGGATGGCGTCTTCATATAGAGGGTCTCATGCGCGCGGGCGTTGACGTGGTCCACCCAGTCCGCCTGGGCCGCCTGTGTCGCCTCGATCTCGGATACCTCCTTCTGTCGCGCCATGTCGAACAGGTCCGCCAGCCAGTCGATCTGTTCCTCACTGGACAGGATTACGTTGCTCAGCAGGGACGGGCTGCCGGGTCCGCCGATAAAGAACAGGTTGGGAAAGCCGTGCACCCCGATGCCCAGATAGCTGGCCGGGCCGCCGGCCCAGGCGTCCTTCAGCGTCCGGCCCTCGCGGCCGACGATATCGATCTTAAGGATGGATCCGGTGAAGACATCGAACCCTGTGGCATAGATCACCACGTCAAACGGCAGATCCTCTGCGGTCGTGCGGATGCCGGTCGCGGTAAAGCGTTTGATCGGCGTCTCGCTGATGTCGACCAGCGAGACGTTGGGTCTGTTGAAGGTGGCGAAATATCCGCCATCGACCGAGGGGCGGCGGGTTCCGAACGGAAAGCCCTTGGGCACCAGCTTGTCCCTCAGAACAGGGTCCTCGATCTGTTCTCCGATCTTCTTCTGGACAAAGGCCGAGGCGATGTCGTTGGCCGCCTGGTTCAGAAGGATGTCCTTGAACGTCAGGGCAAAGCCGAACCCCAGACGGTTCCAGGCCGCCTCGAAGGCCTGCTCGCGCTCTTGCGGATCGACCTCGGCAGCGGACCGGGGATCCGGCGCAAAACCCAGACCGCTGGGGGAGTTTCGAGCGGCCTCGCGGCGGGCGCGGTAGTTGGCCTTCACCCCCGCATCCTCCTCGTCCGAGACGGGCGCATTGGCGGCGGGAATGGAATAGTTCGCTGTCCGCTGAAACACCGTCAGGTGCTCAGCCTGGGCTGCGATGATCGGCGTCATCTGCACGCCGGATGAGCCGGTCCCGATGATGGCAACCCGCTTGCCCTGCAGATCGACCGGCTCTCGCGGCCAGCGGGCGCTGTACAGGATCCGCCCCTGGAACGCCTCCTGAGCCGGATAGGTCGTGGCCTTGGGCGTCGACAACTGGCCGACGGCCATGACGAAGCGCTGGGCGAACCAGCTTCGCCCGTCTTCCGCCTCGATCAGCCAGCGGCCCGTAGGAGCGTCCAGCTCTGCGCGCCGAACGCGGGTGTTCAGGCTGACATCGCGGCGCAGGTCAAAGCGATCGGCGACATGATTGATATAGCGCAGGATTTCCGGCTGCTTCGCATAGCGTTCGCTCCAGCGCCATTCCTGTTCGAGTTCTTCGGAAAAGCGGTAGGAATAGTCGAAGCTTTCGACGTCGCAGCGGGCTCCCGGATAGCGATTGAAGTTCCAGACCCCGCCGATCTCATCGGATGCCTCCAGCACCTGAACCCCGAAACCCTGTGCCCTGAAGGTGTGGAGTGCGCGCAGGCCGGCCAGCCCAGCCCCGATCACGACGACATCGATCTGCACTGCTTCAACCATCACGATCTCCCTCCCTCGACGTTGCCATGACGCCAATTGTTCGTCAACGATGGTGTTGATAAGAACAGGTGCCGTGATTAGGACCGTTGGCAAAGGCTCGATCCCATGTCGGATCGCGGCACCGACCAAAGAGGAATATCCATGCGCGACATTCACCATTTCATCGACGGCGCGGCCTTCACGGGCGGCTCGGGCCGGTTTGCCGACGTGTTCGATCCCAACACCGGTGACGTCCAGGCCCGGGTGCAGCTGGCCTCGGTCGCCGAGATGGACCGGGCGGTGCAGGCGGCGCAGAACGCCTTCGAGGGCTGGGCCTCGACCAATCCCCAGCGCCGCGCGCGGGTGATGTTCGAGTTCAAGCGGCTGGTCGAGGCCAATATGACCGAGCTGGCCGAGCTGCTGTCCTCCGAGCACGGCAAGGTGGTCGCGGACTCCAAGGGCGACATCCAGCGCGGGCTGGAGGTCATCGAGTTCGCCTGCGGCATCCCCCATGTGCTGAAGGGCGAATACACGCATGGGGCCGGCCCGGGCATCGACGTCTATTCGATGCGCCAGCCGCTGGGGGTGGTGGCGGGCATCACCCCGTTCAACTTCTCGGCCATGATCCCGATGTGGATGTTCGGCGTCGCCATCGCGGTGGGCAACACCTTCATCCTGAAGCCGTCCGAGCGGGATCCGTCCGTCCCGGTGCGTCTGGCCGAGCTGATGATGGAGGCGGGGGCCCCCGCCGGGGTGCTGAACGTCGTCCACGGCGACAAGGCGGCGGTCGACGCCATTCTGGAGCACCCGCTGGTCCACGCGATCAGCTTCGTCGGCTCGTCCGACATCGCCCACTATGTCTACCAGACCGGCGCGGCCAACCATAAGCGGGTCCAGGCCATGGGCGGGGCGAAGAACCACGGCATCGTCCTGCCCGACGCCGACATGGACCAGGTGATCAAGGATCTGTCGGGGGCCGCCTATGGCTCGGCCGGGGAGCGCTGCATGGCCCTGCCGGTCGTGGTGCCGGTCGGCAAGAAGACCGCCGACGAACTGCGCGAGCGGATGGTGGCCGAAATCCCGACCATGCGGGTCGGGGTCTCGACCGACGCGGGGGCCCACTACGGCCCGGTCGTCACGGCCCAGCACAAGGCCCGGGTCGAGGGCTGGATCGACCAGGGGGTCAAGGACGGGGCCGAACTGGTCGTCGACGGCCGCGGCTTCACCCTGCAGGGCCATGAGCGCGGCTATTTCATCGGCCCGTCGCTGTTCGACCACGTCACCCCGGAGATGGAATCCTACAAGGAAGAGATCTTCGGCCCCGTGCTGCAGATCGTCCGCGCCGCCAGTTTCGAGGAGGCGCTGAGCCTGCCCAGCCAGCACCAGTACGGCAACGGCGTCGCCATCTTCACACAGAACGGCCGCGCGGCGCGGGATTTCGCCGCCCGGGTCAATGTCGGCATGGTCGGCATCAATGTCCCGATCCCGGTGCCGGTGGCCTATCACACCTTCGGCGGCTGGAAGCGCTCGGCCTTCGGCGACACCAACCAGCACGGCATGGAAGGCGTGAAGTTCTGGACCAAGGTCAAGACCATCACCGCCCGCTGGCCGGACAGCGATCTGGAACACGCGGACAGTTCCTTCGTGATCCCGACCATGGGCTGAGCCGTTGCATTGATTTTGCCAGTTTGGAGGTCGCCTTTTGGAGAAGGGCCGAATGTCCGATCCTGGCGCATTTGGGACATCTGGCTCCTGAGCCGTCCGAGATGATGGTCCCAGCGAGTTCAACGGGACCTCAGGTCGGATTCATCTTTAAGCGCATGCTGGACTGCTATTGGCTTGTCGGAGGAGTCCACGGGATATCGACGTGGCGCGGTGACGGAGCCGTCGCCCCGCGGAGCGCTCAGGGTCGACGCGGTGTGGAAGGCTCGCGACTATTGCCTCTTATGGCCATACGGCCCCAAGGCGATGATCCCCACTCCAGGAACTGGCTGACGCTGTCGACCTGATCGTCGTAGCGGCTGGCCGGGAAGCTGACGAGCTCCCGCTTCAGTTCGGGCAGCCAAGGCGCGTCCACTGGCAGGCGGGCCATGCCGGAGTACAGGCGCTCCACCTGTGACGCCAAGCGCTCCTCCTTGC
The DNA here is from genome assembly GCA_019748095.1 of Caulobacteraceae bacterium. Classification (GTDB taxonomy): domain Bacteria; phylum Pseudomonadota; class Alphaproteobacteria; order Caulobacterales; family Caulobacteraceae; genus Brevundimonas. The sequence goes on from JAIEQA010000093.1 coordinate 15,520, forward strand.
CGATCTTGGGCCTGGAGGCGAAGCGCTGACACCGAGGTGCATGGTGACGAGGATCGAGGCTGGTGCCCTTGAAATCGCGGCCGAGGTCCTGGAGCAGGGTATGACCGGTGCCGGCCTTCTCGACCAGGATGCCGTCGGCCTGCCACTTTGCTCGCTCGAAGCGGACCTTGGCGAGCAGGTCGGGGTAGGCGAGGCGCATCCTGATGACGTCCAGCAAGAGCCAGGAATCAAAGGAATAGCCCCAGACCGTGCCAACTGAGTAGTCGGCCTTCGGGCCGTCCACGATCGCCGTATCCCAGCTGTGGAGGACATACTGCAGTTGATGACGCTCTGGCGTCTTGTCGTAGGTGGCGATGCGATCCCAGCGGATCAGGTCGCTTTCGGTGGGCGTCGGGTTCTGCTGGTACTGGGCCTGGAAGACTCGAGGGCCCATCTCTCGACGCATGTCTTCGAGCACCCGCAGGGGTTGGCTTGGGTTGAGGATGTCGCCCGGGCTACGACGAAACACCCGCCCCCCGCCGAGCGGGTGGGCTTCCTCGCTCTCGGCGATCGCGGGCAGGTTCAGTTGGGTGAAACCGCCCTTCTCCAGCAGATAGCCGACAATGTCGTCCTCGTGGAGCCGCTGCTGGATCACGATGATGCGGCCGGTCGCCTGATCGTTCAGTCGACTTAACAGGGTCTCGGCGAACCAACGCTGCGCCCTCTCGCGTTCGGCCAAGGAGTTCGCATCCGATGCCTTCATTAGGTCGTCGATGATTAAGACATCTGCGCCGAGACCTGTCAGGGCCCCGCCGAGCGTGGCTGCTCTGCGGAATCCACCTTGATCCGTCGTCAGTTGCCGATCTGTATCGCGGCTGGCGTTGCCCATGACCGCGGGAAACACCGCGTCATACCAACTGGTCCGCATCAGCGCCCGGAAGTTCCGGGCGTGTGCGAGGGCGAGGTCTTCACCATAGGAGACGCAGATGATGCGTGCGGTCGGGTCCCGGCCCAGCATCCACGCGGGCAGGGCGACCGCCGTGGAAATCGACTTCAGGTGCCGGGGAGGGATGGTGACGATTAGACGCCTGATCTCCCCGGTCGCCACCTGTTCGAGGTGATGACACAGGGTTTCCAGGTAGTCAGCCCGCTGTAGCGGCTTGCCACGGTCAAGCGTGTGGAAGGCACGTTCCACAAAGGGCTGGAAGTTGTTGCGGCAAAGCGCGTCGACCGCGCGGGGTAGCAAGCTCGCATCCATCACGTCGCCTCCCGCGATCGCGCAATGAAAGCCGCCAGGATGGCCTCGTCCTCGGCGTGGGTCGTCTCGCGCATGATTGGCTGGCCCCTGTCAGGCGCACCCGCCGACGCCTGCAGTTGCGCATGTCCTTCCAACTTGAGCACGGTCTCGATCGCCTTGTGATCGTCGCGCATGGCCCGGACGATCAGCTTCTCGGCGATAACTTTGCGTCTGGTTGATCGCTCACGGCGCCCGTTCTTGGTGACGTCCACGCGGCCCGACAAGATAAGATCGATCTCGTTGGCCATGTTCCGCGCTCCCCGAGGCCGACCTTTAGGGTTGCCCGAGACGCCCGGCTGAAACCTGTGCTCCGGCGGAGGATTTCCATAGCCGCCGCGCTTGGACTGTTGGTCTTCAGACATGTTGCACCTCCCCGGTGTCAGAAGCTGATTGCGCGGGCGTGGCATCGAGGGCCGCAGCGTCGCGAAGGCGTCGCGCGGCGACCTCGCGGAATGTCTCACCGGTCTCTGCCAGGACTGCCTCGCGGCCGCTGAACCCCTCCCAACGAAGTACGCCGACATCGACGTAGTTGGGGCCCAGTTCCATGGCGCGCCCCATGCGCTTGCTCTGTTCTGCTGCGATAAGGGTGGTGCCGCTACCGCTGAACAGGTCGAGGACAACCTCACCCGCCGCGGAGCTGTCGAGTATGGCATCTCGCACCAGGGCCAGGGGCTTCACAGTGGGATGCATGGCCCGGGCGCGTGCCTTGCCTTTGCCGAACCCGTTCATCCCCTCATAGGTCCAGACGTTTGTGCGGTTACGACCATTCTTGCCCAGTTCCACCCGGTTGGTGTGGGGTGCTCCGGGCTTGCGGAACAGGAAGATCAGTTCGTGGCGAGAGCGATAGAAGCTCCCCATGCCCCCAACACCCTTGTCCCAGACCAACAGGTTCAGGAACTCAAGTTTGGCGTCCCGCGCGGCGGCCAGGGTGTGCTCCATCCCGCGCCAATCCATGCAGAAATAGATGAGTCCCCCGGCGGCGGTGGACCTCACCAGTCCTTGCAGCACGGTCGTCAGAAACTGAATGAACTCGGCGTCCGACATCTCGCCGGACGCCATCACGAACTCACCGTGCTGACCGCTGCCGGTGATGTGGCCGGCGACCGGGACATTGTAGGGTGGATCGGTGAACACTGTCCGCGCTTCATGGCCCTGCATGAGCAGGGCGACGGCATCTGCGTCGGTCGAGTCACCACACAGCAGCCGATGATCGCCCATGACCCAGAGGTCGCCGATGCGGGATACGGGAACAGCAGGGGTATCGGGCACGACGTCACCGGTCTCGCCGCCGCCTTCGTCGCCGAGGACGATTGCGTCCAGCTCCGCCCCGGTGAAGCCGATGACTTCAAGATCAAACTCGAGGTCATGCTCGCGGAGCGAAATGATCTCTTCTTGTAGAATGTCCTGATTCCACTCGGCGAGTTCGGCCAAACGGTTGTGGGCCAGGATCAAGCCACGCTTCTGGGTGTCGGAAAGGCCCGAGACCACCACGCATGGGATCAGCTCCATACCAAGCTGTAAGCCAGCCTTCACCGCCGCGTTGCCGGCCAGCACCTTTTCCTTCTCGTCGATCAGAACGGGTACGACGAACCCGAACGCCCTGATGCTTGCCGCCATGGATTTGATCTTGGCGGGAGTGTGCCACTTGGCTTGTCGCCCATAGGCGGGGAGGCTTTGCGGAGGGCGGTGAACGATCATGCCCTCAAGCATGGGCATGGGCGCGGGGGGACGAGTTGATGGGTCTGATGATGGCGTCATTGCAGTCTCTCGCGTTCGGCGCAGCTCCGCGATCACGCGAAAACGCATGCCCGGCTAGACGCCTGATTTGATGGGAGGTCCGCTGATGATGCCGATCAATGGCTCCACCACGCGCCGACATCGGCGAACCTGAATGCAGTCTGGAGACGGCTGCAACGTCTCAATGGGGCGATGCCCCGAAAGCCAGACCTGACGGTCATCACAAGTGTGCGGACTAGAAAAATGCCGCTCCGTGCAACCTAGATGGGAGTCTTAATTCCGCGCGCAAGGTCTATTGCAACGCTGCTCTTCGGACTGGACTACCGCGGCCTGGCAAGCGGTAGTGATCCTGTTCCCGCCCGGCAGTCCGGGCTTGGCTCAGTAGGGCGCATCAACGCGCTCGCTGATCCGAGGAACGATCGTCATGCCCCGTAAACCCAAGGCCAAGACCGGCTCTGAAACCGCCTCGGCAGCCGCGCCGCGCGCACAGTCCAAGCTCGACCGCCTGACCGCCATTCTCGGGTGCGAAGAGGGTGCCGACATGCCCACGATGATCGAGGTCACGGGTTGGCAGGCTCATTCGATCCGAGGAGCCATGGCCGGAGCCCTGAGGAAGAAGGGCCATACCGTCACGAGCGAGAAGACCGGCGAGCAGCGGATCTGGCGGATCACCGGAGCCGCCGGGCTGGCCGACGCGGCCAAGGCGGCGCGGGAATGAGTGAGCTGCGCGTTACATTGGCCAGCCTCTCGGCCATGGATGTGGATGGATTGCGCGCGGTGTGGCGGGAGCGGCTCGGCGAGCCGCCCCCGGTCCGCTCGATTATTGTGCTTCGGGGCGCTCTGGCCGAAGCGCTTCAGGTCCAGGCCAGTGGCAAGTCCGCCCTACTGGACCGGCGGCTGTCGAGTGCGGCCAGCCAGCACCGCACCGGCAAGAAGCCGAAGCTGCGGACCTCATCATTCCAATCCGGCTCGACGCTTATCCGGGAATGGCAGGGCGTCCGCCACGAGGTTGAGGTCCGGCATGACGGTTACCTCTGGCAGGGGCAGAAGCACGCCAGCCTGTCGAAGGTCGCGCGCCTGATCACCGGGGTTCGCTGGAACGGTCCCCGGTTCTTCGGCCTGCGCGATGGAGCGCCAGGATGAGCCAGCCTGGCCGCACGCTTCGCTGCGCGATCTATACGCGCAAGAGCACCGAGGAGGGCCTGGAGCAGGATTACAATTCTCTCCACGCCCAGCGCGACGCCTGCGCGGCCTACATCCTGTCCCAGACGGGCGAAGGCTGGACCATGTTGCCCGAGGTCTATGACGACGGCGGATACAGCGGTGGCAACATGCAGCGGCCGGGATTGAAGCGCCTGCTCGACGACGTGGATGCGGGCCTGATCGACGTTGTGGTCGTCTACAAGGTGGATCGCCTCACCCGGGCCTTGACCGATTTCTCCCGGATCGTCGATGTGCTGGACAAGGCCGGTGCCAGCTTCGTGAGCGTGACCCAGGCCTTCAACACGACGACCTCAATGGGGCGGCTGACACTGAACGTCTTGCTGTCGTTCGCCCAGTTCGAGCGGGAGGTCACGGGCGAGCGGATTCGCGACAAGATCATGGCCTCCAAGAAGCTGGGCATGTGGATGGGTGGGATCGTGCCCCTGGGCTATGACGCCGCCGGCCGGACGCTGGCCATCAACGAGGCGGAGGCCCGGACCGTTCGCTGGATC
>JAIEQA010000028.1 GCA_019748095.1 Caulobacteraceae bacterium
TAGCCGAACAGGTTCAGGATCCGCGGCCTGTCGAGGCGGCGGATGCGGGTGTCCAGCCAGTCCCAGTTGGCGGCCTGTTCAGGGAAGAAGGCGAGGTGCCGGAACGGGGTGAAGCGGCCGGTGAACCGCACGTCGCGCCAGGCGAGGGGGAAGGTCTCCACCGGCTTGCCGATGAAGCGCCAGCGACCGGACTCATCCTCGTCGTCGGGATCGAAGGTGGCGGTGGCAGTGGCGAAGGCGTCCGGATCGTGCGGGGTCCAGAAGCACTGGGGCTCGGGCCGGACGACTGTATGGGGGCCATAGCGTTCCAGCTTGCGGCCTCCGCCGCTGTCCAGCAGGGCGTAGTCGGTCCAGCCCCGGGTCACGAGGGTCTCTGGGCTGGGCGAAAGAACGGGCGGCATCGGCAAGCCCTTATTCCTTCAGGCGACCTCGCGTCCAGCATCCACATGCGTGCCTGGGTGGCCAGGATCGGGGCTGTGCCGGGTCTTGTCCCAGGCGAAGGGCTCGCGGACCAGCCGCCAGAGGGCGTGGTAGAAGGCGAGGCTGAGCAAGGACCAGTAGGCCGGGCCGACGATCATGTCCGCCGGCGTATAGGCAATCCCGGCCCGTCGCGCGCCGACATGGCCTGTCAGCCAGGCTGCCGAGGTGCCTCCGGCCAGCACGCTCATTGCGAAGATCGGGGTGGCGGGTTGAAGGCCGGCCGCTACCGCAATAGCCACGCTGGCCACGACCCAGGCCAGAGTGCCCGCGTGAATGGCAGCGGAGCCGAGGGCCACGCCAACCGTCAGCAGAAGCGAGAGACAGCCGCGCCAGCCGAGACCGCGCAGATCGCGGGTGTGGACACCCCAAGTCTGCATGTAGCCCTTCAGCCAACGCGTCCGCTGGGGCAGCCAGTCAACGAGGGCCCCGGGCGGCGGTTCGTAAGTGGGGCGCGACAGGGTGCCGAGCCGGCCACCGGCCCGCCACAGGCGAAAGCCAAGATCGGCGTCCTCGGTGACATTGTGGGCGTCCCAGCCGCCGACGGCGCGCAGGGCGTCGACCCGGAAGTGGTTGCTCGTGCCGCCCAGCGGGAAGGGCAGGCCTAGGCGGGCCATGGCCGGCAGGGTCACCTCGAACAGGGCCGCATATTCCACGGCGAACTGGCGATCGAGGAAGCGGCTGTCCGAGCGCTCGCGGGTCCGGATCCGCAGGGGCGACTGGAGGGCCCAGAGTGATCCTGTCCTGTCGGCGGCGAATCGTTCGGCCGCCTCGCGGAGCTGAAGGGGATCCGGCGTGTCCTCGGCGTCATAGACGGTGACGAACCGGCCTCGCGCGGCGGCGAGGCCATGGTTCAGCGCATGGGGCTTGGTGCGCTGGCCATCCTCCGGAACCACGAGCACCTGCAGCCAGGACGGCAGGGGGCAGGCGCGGGCGGCGGCGATGGTCACGCGGTCATGGGCCTCGAGCAACAGATAGCCTTCGAGGCGGTCGCGGGGATAGTCGATGGCCGCGAGGCGCTCGATCAGCTGGGGCAGGATCTCGGCCTCGTCAAGCAGGGCGACGAGGACGGTATAGCGCGGCAGCGTCTGACCCCGTATCGGCGATCGGGGGGCAGGCATGTTGAGGCTGGCCACCGCCAGCAAGCAACGCCAGAAGGCATAGATGACGAAGGCCAACTGGATGGCGAACACCAGCCGTTGAAAGGTCACGTCGGGGGCCGTGAGGAACGCCACAAGTCCGAGGCCACACAGCGCGAGCCAGACCAGGCCCTGAGCCAGGCCAAGCGACCGCTGCGACGCCCGATGTGGGTAGGCCGCTTCCCGGACCCTGGCCGTGCCGCTCGCCCCCGTGCGCGCCATACGGCACAGCTATCGCGGGTCTGGTCGTGCGGCAAGCCGTTGGCAGCGCGGCGGCAATGGCGTTATGCAGGACGGGTCCGGCGCGCGATTGCGTCGGTCGGTCCCCTTCAGGGAGTGCGTGCGTGTCCGGCGTTCCGATCCAGTCTCCTGTTCCGACCGGCCGCTCGACCCGCAAGCCCAAGGGCGAGGGCCATGCGCGGCGGGCCGAGATCCTGGACGCCGCCGAGCGGATCTTCGTCGAGGTCGGCTATGACGGGGCCACGATCCGCCGGATCGCCGACGAGGTCGGGCTGTCGTCGACGGCGCTGTACATGCATTTTCCGGAGAAGAGCGCGATCCTGCATGAGATCTGCGAGGGGGCGTTCGGGCGGCTGCAGGCGGCCAATGCCACCATTCTCGCCGAGGGCGGGCCGGCAGAGACCAAGCTGCGCCGGCTTATGGAGGGCTATGTCGACTTCGGATTCGCCAATCCCAATGCCTACCGGCTGATCTATCTGACGCGGCCGGTCGAGGCGCGCGAGGGGGCCGACAGCGCCTCGCAGCGGCTGGGCGGGGAACTGTACCGGGCGTTCGAGGCGCTGATCGAGGAGGTCGGGGCGGCCGGCCGGTTGCGCGCCGAACCCCGTGCGACGGCCCAGGCGTTGTGGGCAGGGGCGCACGGGATCGTCTCGCTGATGATCACCAAGCCCTATTTCGACTGGGTCGACCGGGAGGTCCTGACCCGGACCATGATGGACGCCCTGTTCACCGGCCTGCTGAAGCCGTGAGGCCGGCGGCCGGCCTGCTGGCGGCGGCGATACTGGTGGGGGGCGCGGCCGGGCCGGCCCTTGCCCGGGCACCTGACCGCATCCAGTCGCTGGACCAGTGCGCCGACCAGTATGTGCTTGCCCTGGCCCCGGAGGCGACGCTGTTCCTGTCGCCCAGGGCCGACGATCCGGACTCGTGGATGGCCCGGGAGGCGCGGGGTCACCGTCGGGTGCGACCGACGCTGGAGGCGGCGACCGGGGTGCGGCCCGAGGTGGTGGTCCGCTACTGGGGCGGGGATCCCCGGCTGCTGGCGGCGCTGGCCGCGCGGGGAGCCACGGTGGTCACGATCGCGGACGCCGGCGATCTGGCGGGGATCCGGGGCAATATCGCCGCCGTGGCCGGGGCGCTGGAGCGGCCGGAGGCGGGAGCCCGGCTGATCGCCCGGATGGACGGACGGCTGGAGGAGGCGGCGGCTGTGCGGCCCATCGGTCCCGATCGGACCGCCCTGTATCTGACCGCCGGAGGGTTCACGGCGGGGGCGGGGACCCTGATGGACGCCATCCTGACGGCCGGGGGCTATCGCAATGCGGCCGGGCTCACGGGCTTTGGCCCCGTCAGCGTCGAGCGGATCGCGCTGGAGCCGCCGCTGCGGTTCGTGCTGGGCTTCTTCGATCAGGCGCGGGCCGACTGGCGTGGGGCCGGGCGGCATCCGGTGGTCCGGGCGGCGAGCCGGGGCCGGGTCGTGGCCGATTTGCCGGCGGCCAGCCTGACCTGCCCGGCCTGGTTCGCGGCCGACGCGGCCCTGGCCGTGGCCCGGGGCAACCCGGAGCCGGGGCGATGAGGGGCTCCCCCGCTACCCGGGCCCTGATGGCTGGTCTGGCCATAGCCATTGTCGGGGCCCTGATCGGGGCTGTGCTGCTGGGCGAGACGGCCTTCAGCGGGGGCCAGTATCTGGAGGCCCTGACCCGGCCCGGATCGGCGGAGGCTGAGGTGCTGTGGGCGGTGCGGGCTCCGCGCGCGGTCTGCGCCCTGATGGTCGGGATGGCGCTGGGGCTGGCGGGAGCGGTGCTGCAGGGGCTGTTGCGCAATCCGCTGGCGGACCCGGGGGTGCTGGGGGTCTCGGCCACGGCGGCGCTGGGGGCGGCCCTGGCCATTGTGCTGGGGGCGGCGGCCTTGCCGGGGGCTGTCGAGGTGGCGGCCCTGACCGGTGCCGGGCTGGCGGCTGTGCTGCTGATCGCGGTGGCGGCCCGGCTGGCCTCGCCCGAGGGGCTGATCCTGTTCGGGGTGGCGCTTTCGGCCCTGGCCGGGGCGCTGACGGCCCTGATCTTCAACCTGTCGCCGTCGCCGATCGCCAGCGCCGAGGTGATGAGCTGGCTGCTGGGCTCGGTCCAGAACCGCAGCTGGATCGATGTCGGCTGGGTCACGCCGCCGGTCCTGATCGCGGCGGTCTGCGCGCTGGCCGCCGGGCCCGGCCTGCGGCTGCTGGCCCTGGGCGAGGAGACGGCGGCGACCTCGGGTCTGGCCATGGGGCGGATGCGGATTCTGGCCCTGATTGCGGCCGCGCTCGCCGCCGGGGCGGCCGTGGCCGTGGCCGGGGTGATCGGCTTTGTGGGTCTGGCGGCGCCGCATCTGGTGCGGGGCGCGGTGCGGGGCGATCCCGCCGCCCTGCTGGGGCCCTCGGCCCTGGCCGGCGGGCTGATCCTTGTGCTGGCCGATCTGCTGGCCCGGCTGATCCCGACGGATCAGGAGCTGAAGCTGGGGGTGTTCACGGCCCTGATCGGGGCCCCGCTGTTTGCCCTGATCGCCTGGCGGGCGGCGCGGGAGTGGCGGTCGTGATCGCGCTGGACGGGGTCTCGGCCGCGATCGGCGGACGGACGGTGCTGGAGGGCGTCAGCCTGACCGTCGCCGCCGGCGAGCTGGTAGCCTTGTGCGGGCCCAATGGCGCGGGCAAGTCCAGCGTCCTGCGCGCGGCCTGTGGGCTCTTGCCGGTCACGGCCGGGACGGTGCGGCTGGGGGGCGATCCGGTGCGGAGCCTGTCTGAGCCGGAGCGGGCGGCGCGGATCGCGTATCTGCCGCAGGAGCGGCGGATCGCCTGGAACATGGCGGCGGTGGAGATCGCGGCCCTGGGCCTGCCCTTCCTTGCGGGTGATGAGGCGCGGGCCCGGGCGACGGCGGCGCTGGAAGAGGTCGGGGCGGGTCATCTGGCCGACCGGGGCGTGGCCGAGATGTCGGGCGGGGAGCGGGCCCGGGTCCTGATCGCCCGGGTGCTGGCCACGGGGGCGAAGGCGCTGGCGCTGGATGAGCCGGTCGCCGGGCTGGACCCGGACGCGGCCTTTCTGGTCATGGGTCGGCTGAAGGCCCGGGCGGCGGCGGGGCAGGGGGTGCTGGTCAGCCTGCACGACCTGCCGCTGGCGGCGGGTTTTGCTGACCGGATCGTGGTGGTCGACGAGGGTCGGATTGTGGCGGACGGGCCGCCGCGTGAGGCCTTGAGCGCCGGGGTTCTGGACGCCGTGTTCCGGGTCGGGGGCGAGTGGGGCGCGGGTCCGGACGGGGGGCTGCGGCTGATCCGGCGGGGGTGAGCCGGGGTTGCTTCGGGTCGTCGGCGGCGGGTTTATGTGACCCTGACGCCGAAAAACACCATGACATTTCCAGACGCGAAATCCGGGAAAGACCGCGAAATCAATCGCATCGTGGGGCCGGACTTCGTCACGGTGACGGGATGATCGGAAATCCAGTGGCCTTGGGGTTTGAGTCACGGTGACTCAAAAACAGGGTGACTCAGGGTGACTCTGGACGGGGTGACCGCGCAGGGGTTTCGGCCGCCGCAGCGGTTCAGCCCCGCTGCCAGGGCGAGGGATACGGCTTGGCGGTGGACCGCATGGCCGGGGTTCGACGTGTCAAAGACCTGTCGGAGAGCATGGGTCGTTGAGGGGGCGGGCGCAAGGAGCGGTCAAGAATAAATACCTAGAGCTCCCGGGTCCGGACCAGAGCTCAGGCCGCGAGACGTGGCGCGGTCCGCTGCGCCGGCTGGTTGCCCAGCCGGAACCCTTCGACCAGCCGCCCCAGCTGCAGGGCCTCGCGGCTGAGGTTGTGGGTCGCTGCGGTCGTCTGCTCCACCATGGCGGCGTTTTGCTGGGTGACCTGATCCATGTGGTTGACGGCCGTATTGACCTGATCGACCCCCTGGGCCTGTTCACTGGCCGCCTTGGCGATGTGCTGCACCAGTTCCTCGATCCGGGTGAAATGCTCGACCACCCCGGTCAGGGCCTCGCCGACCTGGGTGACCAGGCCCACGCCGCTCTGGACGTTGTCATTGGACTCGGTGATCAGGCCCTTGATCTCCCTGGCCGCCTCGGCCGAGCGCTGGGCCAGGGCCCGCACCTCGGAGGCCACGACCGCGAAGCCGCGACCGGCATCGCCCGCCCGCGCGGCCTCGACCCCGGCGTTCAGGGCCAGCAGATTGGTCTGGAAGGCGATCTCGTCGATGACGCTGATGATCTGGGCGATCTGGCGCGAGGACTTGTCGATCCGTCCGATGGCTGTGATCGCCTGATCGGCCACGGAACTGGATTGCCCGACCGCGAGCCGGCTCTGCGACACAGCCGTCTGGGCCTCACCGGCGCTGTCGGCGGTCTGGCGGATGGTGGCGGTGACCTCATCGAGGGCGGCGGCGGTCTGTTCGAGACCGGCGGCTTGCTGTTCCGTCCGGCGCGACAGGTCATCCGACGCCGCCGAGATTTCACGCGCGCTCCCATCGACCGCGAGGGCCCCGCTGACGACCTGGGAGATCGTCTGTTCGAGGGCGCGCAGGGAACGGTTGAAGTTCAGGCGCAGCTGTTCGAACTCGGCCGGGAAGGCGTCATCGATATTGTAGCGCAGGTCACCCTCCGCGAGGGCCCGCAGACCGGCGTCGAGCGCACTGACGATCTGTTCGCGCTGACGCGACTCGTCCTGTGTCCGGGCATTGTGCTCGGCCCGTTCCTGCTGGGTCCGGGCATCAAGGTCATCCTGCTGCTGGCGTGCCGCGCGGCGATCCAGCACGGCCTGACGGAAGACCCCGACAGAGCGGGCCATGTCGCCGATCTCGTCGCTGCGACCCTGATGGGGCACGTCCTGTTCATAATGACCCCCGGCCAGCTCGCCCATATAGCCGGTCATGGAAAGCACCGGCCGCACCACCCGCCCGCGCAGGGAAACGATCCCGCCGACCACCACCACCAGCATCAGGACCGAGGTAATCCCCAGCAGGATGTAGATCCGTTGCGTCAGGACGCCGGCCGAGACGACCTGGGCATCGGCGTAGGCGGCGGAGTCGACCGCCAGGGTGTCGATCACCGCGCGATGCGCCTGGTAGTGGCCGCCGAGGGTGACGACGGCGGCCTGCATACCGGCCACGTCTCCGGCCCTCAGGGCCGGGAGATACTGCTGGTCGACCACGCTCCAGAATTTCGTCACCTCGGCGTCGGAGCGGTCCAGATCGGCGTTGATTTCGGGGCTCAGCGGGTTCCCGGTCCAGTACTGGCGGCGGGCGTCGTATTCGCCGCGCAGCCGCTCGAGCGTCGCGCCGAGGGCCCGGGCCTGATCCGGTTCGGCGGGCCCCCGCTGGGCCGTCATCATCGCCTCGACCAGATAGAGCGGCGGCGGCAGGATGTCGGCGAGCAGGACCTGGGCCTCGGTCTGCTGTTGGGAGATCGGACCGCCGACCCGCAGGGTCTGCAGGGCATAGACCGCCGCCCCGGTGGTCAGGGCGAAACCGCACACCAGCAGCACCGCAAAAAGGTTGAGAACGCCGCTGATACGGAGTGCAGGCATAGAAAATCCTTCAAGAATGACACCGGTATCCCAATCCACGGTTAAGCTTGGCTGAACGGCGGGGTGCGACAATACGCCCGACCGGCCGCGGCCGCCCGGGGGGGGGCGAGAGGGTGGAGGTTGTGCGCTGGTGGCACCCGACCTGCGCCCGGTCCATGATGACGATCGATCGCGTGCCGTCGTGGGCCCTGGTGCTTGCCGTCGTGGTCGGCCTCGGACTGATCGCGGGGGCGATCGTGTCGGGCTGGTCCCTTGCCACCCTGATCGGGGTGGCGGGTCTGTTGCTGGCGGGCAGGTCGGGGATCGCTCTGGCCCGGCGGTCCGGGGCGACCGATCAGCCCCAGTAGTCTGGCCCGTCGAGCCGTCGCTACTGGACCGAGAAGTTGATTGTCACCGGATGGGCGGGCGTGCCCGTATCGTCCGAGACGAAGTTGTTGAAGTTCACGCCGTTGATTCCAATTTCGTACGCGCGACCGCTCTGAACCCGGCAGCGCATCGAGAAGGTGCGCCGGTCGGGGGACTGGACGACAGCCCTATCGCAGTTCGGGAAGGCCGCCGGATGAGGGGCGACGAACGAATACCCTCCGGGGCGCATGGGGCGGTCAAAGGTCACGCTGACGCGGAGGTCGCCGGCGGGCACCACCGCGCCGGAGGACGGAACGGTGGCGACCACGATCGGCTGGAGCGTCGTCTGGCCCATCGCCGCACCGACCAGAGCAATGACACTGCCAAAGATCAGGACCATAGGTTGCTCGCGGGCCGGTAACGCGGTTCGGCGAGCGTAGGGTCAACGGGGGGCAGGAAGCAAGACGTCGAATGCGACGGCATTCGAGCCCCTACGGTGCGTAGGGCCTCGGGCCGCTGGAGCCGCGGGCGATGTCGGTGCTGGTGGTCAGGGGGGCGGAGCCGCCGTTGAGGCGGGCCTTGTAGACGGCCATGTTTTCCATGACGCGCATCATATAGTTGCGGGTCTCGGTGAAGGGCGTGCATTCGATGAAGTCGACGGGGTCGATGCCGCCACCGGCGACGCCGCCACGCGGATCACCACAGCGGGCGGTCCATTGCGGCACACGGCCGGGGCCGGCGTTGTAGCCGACGGTGGTCAGCAGCATGGAGCCGGAGAACTGGTTCGTCAGCTCACCCAGATGATAGCTGCCCAGGGTCATGTTGTAGTCGGGGTCCCACAGGCGCTCGGCCGAATACGGCATACCGAGGCGGCGGGCGACGCCCGCGGCGGTGGCGGGCAGGAACTGCATCATGCCGCGCGCATCGGCCGAGGAGCGGGCGCGGGGGTCGAAGCTGGATTCCTGACGCGTGATGGCCAGCGAAAACTCCACCGGGGCAGCGCCGGGCACCACGGGCGGGACGCGGACGGGGTATTGCCGCTCGGGCATCAGGAAGCCGCGCTGGCTGGCGGCGCGACCCACCATCATGGCGGCGAAGCCGTCGCCATAGCCGCGCGTCATGTCCATCAGCAGGGCCAGGTCCATGATGCCCGGGACAGTGTCGTCGAGGTGATAGGCGAAGACGCGATACAGGCTGGACTCGCCGGTCTCGCCCAGGATGCGGGTGGCACGGACGACCTCATTGGCCTCGAAGGCGGCGACGTCGCCGGCCGAGGGGACGGGGTCGCCCGGCAGGGTCAGGGTGGTGATGCCGGCCTTTTCCGCCGCGAGCTGGCCGTAGAAGGTCTGGATGTGGCGGGCCCCGCCCTCATAGAAGGTGCGGGCGGTGGCCTGGTCGCCCCGGGCCTCGGCGGCGCGGCCCAGCCAGTAGAGCGCGCGGCCTTGCGTGATCGGGGTCGAGGAGGCCTGGCGCAGGGTCTCGAAATGGCCGGCGGCGCGGGCGGGATCACTCAGTTTGGTCAGGGCCACCCAGCCGGCGAAGAACTCGGCGTCCACCTTGCGCTCACCGCCCGGGAAGCCGTGGCCGGCCATGGCGTGATAGGCGGCGGTCCACTCGCGGCGCTCCAGCGCGTCGATGAAATAGTTGCGGCGCTCGCTCCACAGGGTGTTCTGGCCGTCGGTGTGCAGGGGGGCCGGGGGCAGGGCGGACAGCAGGGCGAAGCCCTCGGTCTCGCGGTTGGCCCCGCGCAGGATACGGACCCGCTCCAGTACCACGGCGGGGTCCATGGCCTGGGCCGGGGACAGGCCGGCGACGAGGGTGTCGGGGCTGTAGGCCGTGCGCAGGGCGAGGACGGCATTGGCGACGGCCTGTCGCCCGGGCGAGACGAGTGAGACCATGGCCCGGGTGGCGGGGCCGTGGGGTCCGCTGAGCAGCATGTTCAGCCGCGCCTCGTGGTCGGCGAGGGAGAGGATGGACCCCCAGCGGCCGAGGATGCGGGTCTGGGTCGCCTCGCTGAAGGCGCGGGTGCGCCACCAATCGGTGATCAGGACGCGGGCCTCGGCGGATCGGCCGCGCTGGTCCAGCGCCTCGGCCAGGGCCATGGCTCCCTCGACGGTCACCGGCGGCGTGGCGGAGAAGAAGGCGAGGGCTGCGTCGGGGCCCATGGCGGCGCGGTCCAGGGCCTGTTCGGCGGCGGAGACGCGGCTCTCGGCCCGGGGCCAGGCGCGCAGGGTCTGGACGTCCTGCGACAGTTCGGTCCAGGACAGTTGTTCAGCCGAGGTGTCGATCAGGGCCCATTCGACCAGTTTGCGGGCGGTCGGGTCACTGATGGCCGAGGCGGCGTTGCGGGCCCCGGTGACGTCGCGGGCGCGGGCGGCGGCCAGACCCTGACGGAACAGGGCCGTGTCGGCCTCGCTCAGGACGCGGGGCTGGGGCGTCGCGGCGGTGGCGACATAGGGGATCGGCTGGCGATTCAGGTCGGCGGTCTGGGGCATGGGGGCGAGAGCGGCCAGAAGGGCCGCGAGGCTGACGCTGAGCATGATCTGCCGGATCCCCATTCATCCCGGTTGCAGGCTTGACCCTGGCAACCTACCCTCTTGCGTCTCGTTTCAGGCGCCCGTCGCCCATTCCCCACGCAAGGTAGACTTGTTTCAATGACCGCCCCCTTGTTCAAGGGTGTGATCACCGCCCTGATCACACCACTTCGTGACGGAAACGTGGACGAAGCCGCTTTCGAGGCCCTGCTGGAGCGCCAGATCGCGGCTGGAGTGCACGGCGTCGTGCCTATGGGCACGACCGGAGAGAGCGCCAGCCTGACCGGGGACGAGCACCGCCGGGTGATTGAACTGTGCGTGAAGATTGCGGCCGGGCGGGTGCGGGTGATCGCGGGGGCCGGGGCGTCCGGCACCGACAAGGCCATCGAGCGGGTGCAGCACGCCAAGACGGTCGGGGCCGACGGGGCGCTGGTGGTCACCCCCTATTACAATCGCCCGTCCCAGGCGGGGCTGCAGGCCCATTTCGAGGCGATCGCCGAAGCGGTCCAGTTGCCGGTGCTGCTGTACAATGTGCCGGGCCGGACCGGGGTCGATCTGGCCAATGCGACGGTGGCGGCGCTGGCAGGGCATCCGAACATCGTGGGCATCAAGGACGCGACCGGGGACATGGGCCGGGTCAGCTGGATGCGGGCGCATATCCCGGGGCCGTTCGACCTGATCTCGGGCGATGACGCCAGCTTCCTGGGCTATTGCGCCCATGGGGGGCACGGTGTGATCTCGGTGGCGTCCAATGTCGCGCCGGAGGCGATGGTGGCCTTGTACAATGCCGTGGCCAGCGGGGATCTGGCGCTGGCGCGGACGTGGCAGGACCGGCTGGCCGACCTGCAGTCGGCGCTGTTTCTCGACAGTTCGCCGTCGCCGGCGAAATATGCGCTGGCGAAACTGGGGCTGTGTACCGAGGAGGTGCGGTTGCCGCTGGTGCCGACGCGCGACGGGGTCAAGCCGGCGATCGATGCCGCCATGGCCGCAGCGGGTCTGGGCTGATGGCCACGACCCGGGAGAAGGCGGCGGCCGCGACGACCAAGGCTCCGATCACCAAGGCCAAGGTCATCGCCGAAAACCGGCGGGCCAAGTTCGACTATTTCCTCGAGGACAATATCGAGGCCGGGATCATGCTGCTGGGCACCGAGATCAAGGCCCTGCGGATGGGGCGGGCCAATATCGCCGAGAGCTATGCGGCGGTGGAGGGGCGCGAGATCGTGCTGATCAACGCCGACATCCCGCCCTATGCCCAGGCCAACCGCTTCAACCACGAGCCACGTCGGCCGCGGAAGCTGTTGCTGCATCGCAAGCAGATCGACCGGCTGATCGGGGCGGTCCAGAAGGACGGCCAGACCATCATCCCGATCCGGCTGTATCTGAACGACGACGGCAAGGCGAAGCTGGAGATCGCGCTCGCCAAGGGCAAGAAGCTGCACGACAAGCGAGAGGCTACGGCGGACCGGGACTGGGCCCGGGACAAGGCCCGGCTGATGCGGGACAAGGGCTGAGGTTCAGCCCTATTGCAGCGGGCGGGCGTCGATGACGTCGGGCAGGGACGACGGGGCCGATCCAGGTGAGTCGTAGAAGCCCAGCGAAGGACGGAAGGCTGCGTCGAGCACGATCATGGCCAGGGTCAGGACGACCGTGGCGACGAGGGCGAGCAGCCCGATCCGGCGCTCGGCGGCTGTAAACGGGGCCTTGTTCGCGGGCATGTCATTGCCTCCTGCCAAGCCTGTTGAACGCAGGCGTGGCATGACTGTTCCGGTTGAATCCCTGTAGCACGAAGGGGCCTTGATTCGTGTGTCCGGCGAACAACAGTTGCCCCAACGGAAGGGTCAACGGGGCTTAACCCTCAGGCCTCGATCAGGGCCCGGGCGCGCAGGAAGATGGGCTCGAACATGGCGGGGGTCTGCCGGCCGATATTCGTGTTGAGGCGCGAGCAATGATCGCCCTGATTCCCTGAACGTCGATCGGATCTAGTCCGCCGCCGCCCCTTCGCGGTCTCCCCTCGCCCGGTGTGCGCGGGCGATGGTTCCGACGATCTCGGTCTGCTGGCTGGCAGGGTTCAGTCGGGTGCGTTCCGTCGCATACAGACCCTGTAGGTAGGCGTGGTCCCAACCGGTCAGGCCTTCAGCCTGCCCGGGGTCGTCGAAGACATTGAGGACCGAGACATAGCCCGAAGTGTCGGCATCCGGGTCGATCTGGGCCAAGGAAACAAAGGCAATATAGTCAGCCAACTGTTCGAGGGATGCCCCGTTGAGGCGGTCGACATCCACGATCACGAATGAGCGCAGTGTGTCATCCACGATCTGGGTGGTCAGCCGTGAGGCGGTGCTGGAGATCTGGGGCGCATACTGCTGGGCCGTACTCCCGAAGGGAGGCGCGGCTCCGGAACCGTTGACCGTACCGGGAAGGCGAACCGCGATCTGTCCGGTTCGGCTATCGACCGGAGCGCTTACGGTCCACCAGCGCACAGGGCGGTCGGTGGCCTCAAACGCGCGCAGGGCATTGTGCCCAAGGTCCATACCGCCCCCACCGACCCGGAACAGCCTCGGCCGGGTGGCGACGAACTCGCGGGTGAAGCGGTTCGCATCTGTGGTCGCGATCACCAGAATCCGCGGGGTGCAGCCGGGGGCTCCGGGGCGCAGTCCCACGCCTTCCGCCACGGTCGAGACGCGATCAACAATGTACTGAGCGGCTTCGGTTCTCAGATTGACGACCCCGACGCACACCCCATCACGCCATCGCGCGAGCCCGCGTCCCCTGGCGGGAATGGCTACTTCGGAGACAAAGTCGCGCGCAAGGTTGTCAAGTCGACGGCCTTCGACGAACACATCGTCGAGGGCGACGGGTGCTGACTCGGTCGGATCCTGCCCCCGCAGTCCTGTTCCGGAACCCGACGCAGCACCGGGACCGAGGGAGACCGTCATCAGCGAGGCGGCAAGTGCGAGCGCAAGCATTAAGAGACCTTCAGCAAGGTTGCCGGACACCAAAGCATTGCATTGAGGGGGTCGCCCATCAACCCCTGATATATGAACCCTCGTCCGGTCCGAGCTCGATCAGGGCCCGGGCGCGCAGGAAGATGGCCTCGAACATGGCCGGGGTCAGCCGGCCGGTGTTCGTGTTGAGGCGCGAGCAGTGGTAGCTGTTGATCAGGTGGTAGCCGCCGGCCTTACCCTCGACGCCGTGGCCCGCCGGGATGGCGGTGCCGGGCAGGCCGAGGGTCTTGAGGACGCTGCGCCGTGAGACGTCGCCCAGGGTGACGATGACCCTGAGCCGGGGCAGGGCCTGCAGCCGGGCCTTGAGGAAGGGGCGGCAGGTCGCCTCCTCGACCGGCAGGGGCTTGTTCAGGGGCGGGGCGCAGCGGACGGCATTGGTGATCATACAGTCCACCAGCGTCAGGCCGTCGTCGGGCCGGGCATCATAGGTGCCGGTGGCGAAGCCGGTCTTCAGCAGGGTCTCGTACAGGATCACCCCGGCCCCATCGCCGGTGAAGGGGCGACCGGTGCGGTTGGCCCCGGTCCGGCCGGGGGCGAGGCCGGCGACCAGCAGCCGGGCGTCGGGATCGCCGAACGAGGGGGCCGGGCCGTTCCACCAGTCCGGATTCTGGTGCCGGTTCTCCTCGCGATAGGCGACGAGGCGCGGGCAGAGGGGGCAGTCGCGGGGCGGTTCGGGGGTCACGGGCGGGGCGTTCCGGGGGCAGGGGTGGGCAGAGTGCTAGTGCTAGTGAGCAGGCTTCGCCTGTGAGCAAGGGGGCACCGCGGCGAAGTCTGGCCGTGATCGCTCACGACTTGCTCACCAGCACTATCACCAGCACCGAACATCGCACCCACCCGTCGTCACTGACCCCCTCCACGCGGACGGCCGTAGTCCTGCAGCAGGTCGGCGAGGTCGATGAAGTCGTCGGCCTGGCGGCGGAGCTCGTCGGCGATCATGGGGGGCTGGCTTTTGACGGTCGAGACGACGGTGACGCGCACGCCTTTGGCCTGGACCGCCTGGACGAGACGGCGGAAGTCGCCGTCGCCCGAGAACAGCAGGACGTGGTCGAGGTGCGGGGCCAGCTCCAGCATGTCGACCGCGATCTCGATGTCCATATTGCCCTTGGTGCGGCTGTGGCCCTGGGCGTCGGTGAAGCGTTTCGTCGGCTTGGTCACGACCGTGAAGCCGTTGTAGCCGAGCCAGTCGACCAGCGGCCGGACCGGCGAGAACTCTTCGCCCTCGGTCACCGCGGTGTAGTAGTAGGCGCGGACGAGGATGGCCTTGTCCCGGAACGCGTCGACCATCTTGCGGAAGTCGAGGTCGGCGTTCAGCGCCTTGGCCGCTGAATAGAGATTGGCCCCGTCGATGAACAGGGCGAGGCGATCGGTCGGATAAAGGCTCATGGATATCGCTCCGAAAATATCAGCCCCCGACCCGCAAGGCGTCAGCGTCAATATCGACGACGACCCGGATCCGGACGCCGCCGTCTTCCTCGCCCTCGGCTGCAATGACAAGGGGGTCTGGGCCGACTGCCGCGAGGCGCTGGAGGCGGCGCTGGCGCGGTTGCGTTCCGAGGGCGTCGATGTGCTGGCACGCTCGTCCTGGTGGAGCTCACAGGCCTGGCCCGATCCGACCGATCCGCCGTTCCTGAACGGAGTGGTCCGGGTGCGCACGGCGCTGGACCCGCACGGGCTGATGGTGGCGCTGGAGCGGATCGAGGCGGCTTTCGGGCGCGAACGGACCCGGCCGAACGCGCCGCGCACACTGGATCTGGACCTGATCGCCTATGGGCGCGAGACGTTTGACCGCGAGGGCCTGATCCTGCCCCACCCCAGGGCGGCCGAGCGGCTGTTCGTCATGGGGCCTCTGGCGGAGATCGTGCCGGCGTGGGTGCATCCTGTCTCCGGCATCGACGCTGAGACGCTCGCGCGCGGGGCCACCGTAGGCCGGGATGCCCGGCCGGCGGGCTGATCCGCCCCGAAATCGCCCCTCTGGCGTTGCACAAGAGGCGACCTATCTGTATGCAACGCGGTTCTCCCCGCCGCCCGAGGATTCCTGAATGGCTCGCGTCACTGTCGAAGATTGCATCGAACGGGTTCCGAACCGGTTTGGCCTTGTCCTGCTGGCGGGAAACCGTGCCCGCGCCATCGCCAATGGCGCGCCGCTGACGCTGGATCGCGACAACGACAAGAACCCGGTGGTGGCGCTGCGCGAGATCGCCGACGAGACCGTGGTGCCGGCTGAACTGCTGGAGACGGTCATCGTCGCCCTGCAGCGGGTGGATGAGCGCACGGAAGCCGAGGACGAGGCGGAAATCGTCGGTCTGCTGGCCGAGCCGCAACACATGAACATGGCCGAGGCCGAGCTGATCCGCGCGCTGCAGAGCGACCGGGACGGCGGCCAGGAGGAGCGGTACTGACGGCGGAACCCGCCCCCGGTATCACCATCCTCCCGGCGCGGGCCGGCAAGGTCCCGCCGCCGACTTCCATTGCCAGTGATTCCGTTTCGCCGTCGGCTGCTCTACAGCCGGCGGCGAAACGCATTCCGGTCCTGCGCCAGTTCGAGCTGATCGAGGCGGTCAAGGCCTATGACCCCACCGCCGACGAGGCCCTGCTGAACCGGGCCTATGTCTATGCGATGAAGATGCACGGCTCGCAGCTGCGGGCCTCGGGTGATCCCTATTTCGCCCATCCGATCCAGGTCGCGGGCATCCTGACCGACTACCGGCTGGACACAGCCACCATCGTCACCGCCCTGCTGCATGATGTGGTCGAGGACACCTCGGCCACGCGCGACGACATCGCCGCCATGTTCGGCGAGGAGGTGGCGGTTCTGGTCGAGGGGGTGACCAAGCTGAGCCGGCTGGAACTGCAGGCCGAGCACACCCGGCAGGCCGAGAACCTGCGGAAGTTCATTCTCGCCATCTCCAAGGACGTGCGCGTCCTGCTGGTGAAGCTGGCCGACCGTCTGCACAACATGCGGACGCTGAAATACGTCAAGCCCGAGAAGCGCGAGCGGATCTCCAGAGAGACGCTGGAAGTGTATGCCCCGCTGGGCCGGTCGATCGGGATCCATTCGATCGCGTCCGAGCTGGAAGAACTGGCGTTCGAGCATCTGAACCCCACGGCCCGGACCGCCATCGAGCGCCGGCTGGAGGCGCTGAAGCTGGAGCACGGGCGGGCCACCGAGGGGGTGGCCAGCGAGATCGAGCGGGCGCTCAGCGAGGCCGGGATTCCGGCCCGGGTCTATGGCCGCGAGAAGACGCCCTATTCGATCTGGCGCAAGCTGCAGCGCAAGTCGGTCGGCTTCTCCTCCCTGTCGGACATCTACGGCTTTCGCGTGCTGGTCCAGTTCGAGGACGACTGCTACCGTGCCCTGGGGGTGATCCACCGGACCTGGCCGATGGTGCCGGAGCGGTTCAAGGATTTCATCTCGACGCCCAAGTCGAACAACTATCGCTCGCTGCACACCACGGTGGTGGGGCCGGGCGGGCTGCGTATCGAGATGCAGATCCGCACCGAGGCCATGGACCGGGTGGCCGAGGACGGGGTGGCGGCCCACTGGGCCTACAAGAACCAGTCCTATGGCTTTGACCGCGAGGCGATGGAGAAGGACGGCGGGCGCGACCCGCTGCAGAACCTGCGCCATCTGGTGCAGGTGATCGAGCACGGCGAGGGCGGCGAGGACTGGGTCGAGCACGCCAAGCTGGAGATGTATCTCGATCAGGTGTTCGTCTTCACGCCCAAGGGGCGGCTGATCACCCTTCCGCGCGGGGGGATGGCATTGGACTTCGCCTATGCGGTCCACACCGAGGTCGGGGACACGGCGGTGGGGGTGAAGATCAATGGTGAACTGAAGCCCATGCGCACGGCGCTTCAGAACGGCGATGTGGTCGAGATCATCCGCGGCAAAAAGCGCGAGGCCCCGGCGGACTGGCGCAGCCTGACCGTCACCGGCCGGGCGCGGTCGGCGATCCGGCGCCATATCCGGTCGTCCGAGCGGGACGAGTTCCAGAAGCTGGGGCGGACCACGCTGGAACAGGCCCTGTCGCGGGCCGGCAAGTCTCTGGCGGACGTATCGCTGACGGTGGCAGTGGAGACCTTGGCGACCGGCACCGAGGAGGATCTGTTTGACTCCATCGGCCGGGGGCGGCTGGCGGCCAACCGGGTGATCGAGATCCTGTTTCCAGCCCTGAAGGGCACGCTGACGTCCGGCCAGGACCGCAAGCGGATCGCCAATGACAGGGCCCGGATGTTCGTGCGGGGCGGGGGGCTGACGCCGGGCGTCAGCATCCATTTCGGTGAATGCTGCACCCCCGTGCCGGGCGACCGGATCGTGGGCATCCTCGAGCCCGAGAAGGGGCTGACGGTCCATGTGATCGACTGTCAGCGGCTGGCGGATTTCACCGACGACGACAGCGTCTGGCAGGACCTGCAATGGACGCCCCAGGCCGAGCAGGGGGCGGTTGGAATGGCCCGGCTGCGCGCCACCATCCAGAACGCGCCGGGCGTGCTGGGTCAGGTGGCGACCGTGATCGGCGAGGCCGGCGGCAACATCCTGAACCTGAGGATGGCCCACCGGCAGTCGGACTTCTTCGACGTCGATCTGGACGTCGAGGTGGCGGACGCCAAACACGCGATCAGCATTATCGCCGCGCTCAGGGCCAATCCGAACGTGGATACGGTGGAGCGGTCGCGGGGGTAGGGTGTATGGGTATCAGCCACTCAGGAGAATTGTCATGGCCAAAGGCCAAGTTCGCAGCAACAAAGAAGCCCGCAAGCCCAAAGCCGAGAAGGCAAAACCAGCAGTTTCCGTGGGAACTTCGCCATTCACCCAGCCGCCAGGGAAAAAATGACGCGTGGCGCGGTAGATGCCGATCCATTGGGGGGCTTCTACTGGAATGAGGCTGAAGCCGGCACCTTCGATGAAATTCTAGACGGCCTGCTAGCAATCGCTGCTGTTACGGCGAGTGGCCACCTCAAACTGATCGGAAGCGCGTTTGTCGTCGCGGCCTATGGCGACCACGCTGTCGCCATCTCTGCCGCTCACAATATCAGATTGGGTATTGCTGGCGTTCAGGTTCCGCATTCCAGAAGCGCGTCTTCGGCGTTGGCGGAATTCTTGCCGCACGGCGGAGCTCCGCAGATTGAACCTGAGAAGATCCGGGTCTTGCAACGATCGCGAGGCCGCCCAGTCGCTTCCAAAGTCTCCTGGGCTGTGTGGGACGAAAGATCCGACGTCGCTATCTTGGGGGTCCGGCTCCAGGAGTTGGGCAATGATGAGCGGTTCGAAGCTCAGTTTGGGCTAGATTCTCGTGTGCCCAAAGCAGGAGATACCGTTGCGGTGCTGGGATACGCCAATATGAGTTCTAAGTTTGAAGACGAGGGAAACGGCATCGTCACCGGGACGCTTCAACTGAGACCAACACTCAGAATGGGCAAAGTTAGGGAGGAGCATCCCGGCGGTCATATCCTTTGTCGTGGAGCGTGTGTTGAAACGACGATCCCCGTCTTTGGCGGCATGTCCGGCGGTCTTGCTTGCCTGCTACCGGAAGCTGGTCAGCCGATCGCTCCATTTGGGTTCATCTCGACGGACCCTGAAGAGCCGGAAGAGCAGAAAATGGATCGGTCAAAGCCGGGAAATTCGATTCTTGGCTGCCTACCACTTTCGCGTGGCCCACTTGGGCATGTGGGAATTAGAATCGAAAATCTTCACCGGACGGTCGATCCAACCGACGAGTTCCAATGGCCCCCCTCCGATTTGATCTCTTGGTCGCTAGACCCAGCTTGACGAGAACAAAAAGCCAACATAGAACATTCCCGGAACACAGAACTGGGGATAAGACGATGACACGGGTGGTTCGCGAAGCGCTGTCGCTTGCATCATGCGGCGGGTTTGTCTGGATGGTGTGGCAGGTCGCCCTGTTGGCGAGATGAGTCGCCTCCGGCCTGATATCGAGGTTCAGGCCATCACCGACGCGTCCGCACAGACCGGTTTTGTCCATCTGAGGGTCCGCTCGGCCTATTCCCTGCTTGAGGGCGCGATCAAGGCGGGCAAGGTCGGCAAGCTGGCGGCCGACGCCGGGATGCCGGCCGTGGCCGTGGCCGACCGGGTCAATCTGTTCGGGGCGCTGGAGTTTTCGGAGGCTGCCAAGAGCGTGGGGGTCCAGCCCCTGATCGCCTGTGCCCTGCCGGTGACCGGGATCGGCGGGAAACGGTCCGAGCGCTGGGCCAAGGTGCCGACCGTGGTGCTGATCTGTCAGGACGAGACCGGCTGGCGGAACCTGTGCGCCCTGTCCTCGGCCGCCTATCTGGAGGCCGGGGACGACGAGCCCCATGTGCCGTGGACGCGGGTGGTGGAGCGCTCGCAGGGGCTGATCCTGCTGTCGGGCGGGCCGGACGGGCCGGTGGATCCCCTGTTCGTGCAGAACAAGCCCGGCGAAGCGGCCAAGGCGCTGGCGGCCATGGCGGAGGCGTTCGGGGACCGCTTCTATGTCGAGCTGCAGCGGCACGGCCGGCCGGACGAGGCGGTGGCGGAGCAGGGACTGGTCGACTGGGCCTACGCCCAGGACGTGCCGCTGACGGCGACCAATGACGTCCACTACGCCCGGCGCGAGCAGGCGCGCTCGCACGACGCCCTGCTGTGCATCGCTGACGGGGCCTTCACCGGTCAGGAGGACCGGCGCCGGATCACCGACCAGCACTTCTTCCGCAGCGCTGCCGAGATGCGGACCCTGTTCGCCGACCTGCCCGAGGCCTGTGACACCACGATCGAGATCGCGCGGCGCTGCGCCTTTCTGGTGAAGACCCACCCGCCGATCCTGCCGCGCTTCGACACCGGCGACGGCCGGACCGAGCCGGACGAACTGATGCATCAGGCTCGCGAGGGTCTGAAGGCGCGGCTGAAGCTGGTGACGCCCTCGGCCCCGGAGGCGGACTACTGGACCCGGCTGGAGTGGGAGGTCGGGATCATCACCCAGATGGGGTTCCCCGGCTATTTCCTGATC
The DNA here is from genome assembly GCA_019748095.1 of Caulobacteraceae bacterium. GTDB lineage: Bacteria > Pseudomonadota > Alphaproteobacteria > Caulobacterales > Caulobacteraceae > Brevundimonas. The sequence goes on from JAIEQA010000028.1 coordinate 20,265, forward strand.
GTGGCGGACTTCATCAAATGGGCCAAGGCGCACGGGATTCCCGTGGGGCCGGGGCGGGGCTCGGGGGCCGGGTCGCTGGTGGCCTGGGCCCTGACCATTACCGATCTGGACCCCTTGCGGTTCGGCCTTCTGTTCGAGCGGTTCCTGAACCCCGAACGGGTCTCCATGCCCGACTTCGACATCGACTTCTGCCAGGAGCGGCGGGAAGAGGTGATCACCTACGTCCAGGAACGCTACGGCAAGGACCGGGTGGCCCAGATCATCACCTTTGGCACCCTGCAGGCGCGGGCGGTACTGAGGGACGTGGGCCGGGTGCTGCAGATGCCGCTGGGGCAGGTGGACCGTCTGGCCAAGATGATCCCCAACAACCCGGCCAATCCGAC
>JAIEQA010000081.1 GCA_019748095.1 Caulobacteraceae bacterium
TCACTATCGGTGAGGGGCGGCGGCAGGCATTGCGGCTGCTGGCCAAGCGCAAGACGTTCAAGAAGACCCAGCCGGTATCCGTACACCGCTCTGGCCGCGTGCTGGCGAAAAGTCAGCAGTGCCGGCAGCCAGGCTCTGGTCGAACTTCAGCGGCTGCAAGCGGAAGGACTGAACGGTCCGTTCGACGCCAAGCCCATGGCCCAGGATCTCAAAGCGCTGATCTATTCAGCGACGGAGACCTTCGATTTCTATCACGCGGCCCTGCCCAAGCGTCTGGAGGTGAGCCGCCCCAAGAGCGAAGACCGGCTCATTCGAGACTACCGGTCCGGTGTGAAGCGATTGCGCGACCCCATCGCACTGATGTGCAATCGTATGAAGCATGACTATCGGGAGATCGTCGGCGGCCGGATCGTGTCGCAGCAGGCTGGCATGGCGACGTTTGTCTACCGGCTGAACACCGCCTACGGCGAGGTGCAGCGCGGCGACAGCGAAGTGCACGGTAAAGTCGGCTTCGCCTCGGTCGAACGCGCCTTGCATGAGATTCTGCACGGTCTCCTGCGCGCCGACCACAACGCCGCTCGGCTCATTGAGGCACTGGAGGACAACCAGGAGCGCGCTATCGAACTCGCGGGCCTTAAACAGCTTGGCCTGTCCTCGGTCCTGGAGGGGCTATCGCAGCGTCCGCTCACCGTGGCCTCGACAGAACCGGCGCTGTTCGACGGGATCGCCCGCGAAGGCGGTGAGATCGTCCTTACCCGCGTCGCGGCCCGAAAGGTCCCGGAACCCACACGCCGAACGATGCAGTTGACTGTCGATGAGGTCGCGCGTTCGGCGGACCTCATGCTTTAGCCGCCATCAGTCCCTTTCTGGTTTACACACGGCACCCGCAATGGCCCGCACCTTCACGCGCGAAGCGTTTTACGAACTCGTCTGGTCCAAACCGATGACCCAGTTGGCGAAGGATTTCGCCCTGTCGGATGTCGCGCTTCACAAGATCTGTAGAAAGCACGGAATTCCAAACCCGCCATTAGGATGGTGGGCGAAGCAGGCCGCAGGCAAACCGGTCAAGCGTACGCCACTTCCACGCCTCAAGGCGGGGGATGTCGTCACGATGATCACGATCGCAGCGGGTCATCTCAACCAGGAACCGGAGGCGATGGCCGCTGCGCGTGAGAAGGCGCGCTTGTTGGCATCTTCGGTCCAGCTGGAGGGCGCCACCGCCCAGCATCCCGTCGTTTCAGAAACGGTGCGGGCTCTCAAGGAAGCGGGACCGCCCAGTCTGCAGGGTCTTGTTTCCGTCTCGGCAGCTGGCCGCGCCAAGGTTGAAGTCTCGCCGGCCTCGATTGATCGCGTGGCACTCATCCTCGGACGGTTGGCGGCGGCCGGCGAGGCGCTCGAGGTCGAGTTGACCGCAGACGACAAGGGGGCGTTTTTCCGGCACTCCGACGAGGCAGTTCGTTTCTCGGTGTCGGAGAGCTACCGTCGGCACAAGCACGTCCTGACCGAGGCAGAGCAGGTCCAGTTCGCAGCCTGGGAGAAGAAGCACGAGAAGGTGCTGCGCAAGGGCGGCTGGGAGGCACTCATGCTTCCGGGGCGCCCCCAGTTCGTGGAATGGGATTATGAGCCCACGGGACAGTTGTCGTTCGAAATGGACGCCCCGTACCTCTACGGCTCCTCTCCTCGCCGCACTTTCCGGGACGCCAAAATTCAGCGCCTCGAGAAGATGGCCGGAGATATCCTGGTCGGCGTCCATGTTCTCGCGGCGGCTCTGAAGGAGGACCGTCGCCGGCGTGACCTCGCTGAAAGACAGAGGCGCGAGGCCCAGGAGCTGAGGGAGCGCGCCCTGCGCGACCGGCATATCCTCGAGCGGCGCAATGCCGCCCTGGACGACCTGCTCCGTGAAATCGCAGACCTCGATCGATTACGACGTCTCGTCGCCGGTCTGCACGGACAACTTGGCGATCAGCCTTCGGGCCGGGTGGGCGAATTCATGGCCTTCGCTGAAACGCGACTGAAGGATAGTGAGCAGGCGCTGGAGGCGTCGGGGTTATCGTCGCGATTTGAGACATCCCGACTCTTTGGAGACGATGACGACCATGACTTTAGACCTCCCGTTTTCGGCTATGGAGATGATTGGGACTGAGGAAAACGGGAACCTGGCCTCGGCGAACTCGGGACGCTGGGGATAGCCGTCCGTCCTAGCAGGAGAGACGCGAAGCGATGAAAGGGACGGCCGAGCAGATGGCGATTACCGGAGGCGGCTATGCGCTTGCCGGCTTCGTCTACCAACTGCTCAGTTCACTCGATTTCGCGACCTCCGTCGCCGTGGCTCCCCACCGGGATCCGCAGACCTCCAACGATACCTTCACCGTGACGATCGACCCGCCTTCGGGCGGGGATGCGACCCACAAGGCGGGTGCAGACAAGGCGACGATACAGTTCAAGACCCGTCGCCGTGGCAACTTCACCGAACGTGACGTCCTGGTGGAGGTCTTTCCGGATCTGTTCAAGGCGGCCAGAACCGACGCCGATCAAGCCTTCGTCTTGAGGACAGATGCGCCGGTCAAGCTGACGCCGGCCTTCAAACGGCTGACGGAACTGCTGGGGTCGCAACCGATCGAGGCGGGTCTCGACCAGGCCGAGGCGGAAGGTCTTCGGTTCAAGGCGCATCAGGCCAAGGACACGCGATCCGCGCGAGAGCATTTCGACTGGTTGCTCGGCGTGGTCTCCCCCGAAAGCCGGACCAAGCATGATCGCCAAAGCCTCGCCGACCTGATCAGTCGCTTCCGCGTCGAGGACGAGGTTGACGAAAAGGGCGTGTTCGACCGGGTCATGCAGGGGCTCCGCCAACTCGCCGGCACGCATGAGGATGCGCATCAGTTGTTCAAGACCCTGATCGGGCACCTCGTCATCCTCGCGACCTCGGAGTTTCGCACGGTTACGGTGGAACGCATTTTCGCCGACTGCCATGTCGATCAGGCGAAACTCGTCTCGACCGTTCAGTTCGTCGCGCGTCTTCACGAGGATTTCGTCAAGGCCATGCGAGATCTCGGCTATGCGCCGCCGCAGGACAGCCGCGCGAAGGCCGTGGCCGTTCTTGGGGCGCAACCTTGCGCCCTCGCCGGGCCCAGCGGCGTCGGAAAGACCTGGGCCATGGCGCGCGCGGCGATGGAGGCCGAGCAGTCGGGCGCCGTCGTCATCTGGGTGGATCGTCCCCCGAACGAACGGGATCGCCTCCAGGCTCACATCGCCCAACGCATACAGAGGGCCCGGGATCGAACCGCGCACGCCAACCCGCTCGCGATGCGATCGATCCTGGACATGGCGTCAGGGTCCGGTCCCGCCTTGCGGGTTTGCGTCTGCCTGGATCGGTTCAGCAGTCCGACCATCGCGCACGATCTCATCACCGATCCCTGGTGGGCGGAGAATGGGATCGAGTTGATTGCCGCCCTTCCGGCGGCTGAACCGGATGCGGTTGCCTTCGAACCCGGCGTGACCCTCATTCACGTTGACGGTTTCACGCTCGGCGAAGTGCGCCGGTTCCTCAAGCAACGCGGCATCGACTGGGCGTCGATCCCCATCGACATTCTCCGCTTGCTTCGGACCCCGGGGTTGGCCCGGCAGTTCGCCGCCCTCGGTACCTCGACGTTCCGCCCCCCGGACGAATACGTCCTCATGGAGGCCGCTTGGCACCGTGAACCTCCCGGACACGTTCAACAGCTTCGGGCCGCCAAGGCTGTCCTGGAAGCGCGTCTGGACGCCATGGCCGAGGCCCTCCTGACTGGCCTGCCGGTCATCTATCCCTGGCCGCAACAGTTGTCTCCCGCCCTCTCGGAGACCCAGATTGAACTTCTTGAACGGTTCGGATTCATCCGGTGGACCGGTGGTGGAGGGATTCAGCTCGACACGGACCGAACCCTGTCCTGGACCTTGGCGGAAGCCTTGGCCCGCAGGGTGTCGGCCGGAGCGATCACACCGGACACGCTGGAGCCGCTGATCCAACGCTGGTGGCAGGGCGATGATACGGTTCCCGGCCTTGCACGTCATGCCTTGGGCTATGTGCCGCTTGACCTGCTTTGGCTGCTCGCCGCCGACGGCGTCACACCCATGGTCATGGACCTGGTCCAAACCATCACCCCGGGCCGGCGAATGCTCGACTGGGACGACATCGCCACTCTCGGCGCCCGGGGCGCCGCCATCGCCCGGGCCTTTGTCGTGTCGACACCACCAAAGGACTGGCCGCCCGTCAGAAAGCCGCTCGTCGACGCCCTGCTGGCCGGCGGCGTCACGCGCGAGATCCGACGTCTCGCTTCCGGCTATCTGCGATCGAAGACCCGCGAGAAGCGCATGCTCGCCTTGGCAATCTACACCCGGCATCCGGATCCGCGCCAACTCCCCGCCCTGGTCAAGTTGCGCGCAGGATTCGACGCCATGGCCTTGACCGCTGGTCCTGCCTTTGTTCGAGACTACCAAGAGCAAAGCGCGAGCTATGACGCGGCCGCAGCCGCCGCCCGGTTCAGGCCGAGTGCCCTCCTGAAACTGGTGGCGGCCTCCCCGCCGGCGGCACACGTGCGCACCCTTGCATGGTTGATCAGCGAACTGCCGCCCGCCGAGGCCCTGATGGGGTGGCGGACAGCCCTACCTACGTTCGAAGCCTTGGCTCCGGACGTTTTGGGCCGCGCCTCGAACCAGCACCTGCTTGTGCTGGCGGATCCTGGCATTGTGAAGCGGCTAGCCCCTGAACAGGCCGATGATGTCTTCCTGTTCGAGGCCCAGTGCGTCATCGACCCCAAAGCGGCGCTGACTCGTCTCGCCGCCGCAACGCCCGAGCAATGGTCGGCCTGGATACGCTACATCGACCCGTTGATCCGGCGGCGGCCCGGCGAAACCGAAACGCTTCTTATGAATAAGCTGGCCGACGGCTCCTTGGACAGTCAAGACTTGGCCCGAGGCATGGCGACCTGGGGGACGCTCGTCTCCTCCGCGCTCTGGGCGGCGCTGATCGCCCGGACGCCGCCCGAAGATCCAGAGGCGCTGTCCTTCCTGTGGAGGACGATTGGAAGCACGGCGACGGCGTCGCTGCTGGAAGGCATGCAGGCCCTGCCGGGCTCTGCGCTGGAAAGGACGCTTTCGCGACGCGCCCAGCGCCATGCAGCGGACTACTCCGGTCGATCCGGCGATCCGGAGCTGGAGACTGCCAGTCGGGTCCTGCTGCGGCTGGACGGCAAGGCCTTGGCCCAGCTCACGCGCGTCCGTCTGTCCGCGGCTTCGGATATTCAGCGGCGGGCAGGCGAGAGAGACGTCCTGCTTTGCAACGACCCCAAGGTCGCGCAAGGGCTCGCTGCGGATCTGGAACGGCAGTTCGACGGTGGCAAGGGGCAGGTTTCCCAGAGCGCCTTGGAAGCCTTGGGCTTGGTTTCGCCGAAACAGGCTGCAACCCTCGTTGCCGCCTGGTTGAAGGGCGGGAAACCCTTGGGGATCTGGGCAGCCGGCGAGGTGGCGCTGGACCTCAGTGATTCCGTGCTGGCGAAAGCCGTGCTCGACCGCCTCGGCAAGACTAGGGCTTCCGCCAACCGGCGACTGGAAATCCGCCTTCTGGGCTGGTTCCGATCCGATGACGCACGGCTGTGCAAAACGGTCGCCAAAGCGTTGAAAGAGGATGGATCGGAAGGCCGGGCCCTGGTGCTTTGGGTTGCTGAACGACTGGCTGACGAGACGTTGTTTTTGCGGGTGGAGCAGGCGCTCAACTAGGACCTGGCCCGGTCCGACTATAGGGACTCGGCCACCATAGCGACCTTGTCCCATCACGAGATCATCGGTCCTCGTCTGCTCGCCAGACTTCGGACGACCCGGAGCGGCCTCGCACTGCAACGCGTCCTGGCTGATGTCCAGATCGCGCCGACCTGGGCCAGCGACAGCCTGTTCGCCGAGATGGCGCTGGACGACGCCCTGCAGTTTCAGAGCACCCTCCTCAATACTCCGAGGGATGGGCAGAGTCGCCTATGGCGCACGGATCCCGACCTGGCCTTCGAGGTATTCGAACAAGGTCTCAGCCAAGGCGGCAAGGCGAGCGAGGGGCTGGCCGGGCCGGCCGTCCGAACTGCGGCTGAGAGGGCCGTGCCCACTCTCCTGAAGTTCATCACCCTTCCAGGAAATGAAAAGGTCGCGGCCGACATTGGGCGGGCGCTGCGGGTCGCCCCGGAGCCAGCTATGGTCGAAACCCAGATACGGGCTCTCCTCGCCTCTGAGCTTGAGGAGGTTCGCATCCGCGGACTGACCGCGGCGGGATGGATGGCGACGCCTGGCCTGGATGCGGCGATCCTCGATGTCCGGAAGGCAGACGCGCGCACGGCCGTGCGCAGGGCGGTACGAGATGCGACGTCCAGGTCAGATCGTCTGGGCGCTATGATGAGCCTGGCCATGGCGGCGGGAAAGGCTGTGGGGGAGACACGCTGGCGCGTTCTCGGCCTGCTCGCCGAGGAGGACGAGGATCGGGTTCTACGCTCCCAGAAGGATCCCTTGCGGCGCGTGATCGGCGATCTCGACGACCGGGACGCGGCCATCCTTGAAGCTCGCCTCAAGCGGTGACGACGGCTTGCCTCCCAGAATGATGCTTTCAGGAAAACTCATATCGATTTAACTTAGCAGATATGGCATATTGAGGCGTACAGTTTGTCATATACGGTGCTCTTCATGGGGTCGCCCAAGTCAAAACCGGCCTTGGAACGTCTCGGCCGCGATCTGCGCGGAGCTCGGCTGCGACGCGGCATGGCCGTTGCGGACCTCGCCGTGCGGGCGGGGACGTCGCCGAGCACCCTCACGCGCCTTGAAAAAGGCGAAGCTGGCGTAGGGCTCGGGACTCTGGCCGATGTTCTCATCGCCTTGGGTCTTGTCGATCGGCTGGCCAATCTGGTCGACATCCGGTCTGACGATCTCGGCCTCGCGCTTTCCGAGGAACGCCTGCCCAAGCGCGGACGATCATCGAGCGCGCGCCTGCGCAGGGCCGCGTCTTCGGATCCGAAGGCGGTGGGCGCCGGAACGGACATTGTCGATCCGGACGGAGCGGCCTTCTGATGACGGACTTTTCGGCGCAGGTCGCGCTCGGCGAAAGTCTGGTCCGGGTCGGACGGCTGCGCTTCACCCATGCCGGACCGCGTCAGTTCTCCAACTTCACCTATGACCCGGACTGGGTCGAGGATGAGCGGGCCTTTGCGCTTCAGCCAGACCTCCCGTTGGACGGGGCTTCCTTCTACGCCTCCGGACAACCGGGCCATATGAGGGACGCTCTGGCTGGAGCCTTCTCGGACGCCGCGCCGGACACCTGGGGGCGGCGTCTGCTTGAGCGGGCCTACGGCGCCGGCCTATCGGAATTTGAATACCTCACCCTATCGGACGACACCTGCCGACAGGGCGCCCTGCGTTTCCTGGATGAGGAGGGCGAGGTCATTCGAGGCGCGGCCGAGGCGGTTCCCCGTCTGGTCGATCTGGAAGCGGTCACGCAGATCGCGCGGGCCTATGAACAGGGGCAGGACATCTCCGCTGACGACATGCAGGCCCTTGCGGGCGCGGGCGGCTCCGGCGGCGCTCGCCCCAAGGCCAATGTCCAGGACGGAGACGCGCTCTGGTTGGCGAAGTTCACTTCGGCCCACGATCAGGCCCCGATCGAGCGGGTCGAGGTGGCGACGCTGCGTCTGGCTCGGGCCTGTGGGATCCGGACGCCGGAGGTGCGTCTGGAACTGGCGGGCAGCAGCTTTCCCGTGGCTCTGATCCAGAGGTTTGATCGGCGCGGTAGAGCGCGCATCCCCTATATCTCTGCGCGCACCGCTCTTCTGAAGACCGGCACCGAACTCGGCGCCTATACGGAAATCGTCGACTTCATCCGCAGCTGGGGTGCCGATCCTGCAGCGGATTTTCGTGAGCTCTATCTGCGCCTGATCTTCACAATCCTGGTCTCCAACAAGGACGACCATCTCAAGAACCATGGCTTCCTCTATGTCGGCGGCCAGCGCTGGCGTCTGTCACCGGCCTTCGACATCAATCCCGCGCCGGACCGAAACCCTCACCTGGAGACGGCGATCATGGAAGGCGGAACGCACGAACGGTCGATCCTCCTGGCCCTGGAAGCCAGCGCCTTCTTCGAGATACCGGAAGAGGAGGCGAAGACCATGATCCGGGCGGCCGCCGAGCAGATCGCCCGGCGTTGGCGTGAGGCGTTTCGCGAGGTTGGCGTCACCGGGGACTTGGCGCGCGCCTATGAATCTGCTTTCGATCACGCCGAGGCCGATCTTGCCCTAGGCTTGTAAAAGAGCAGATTTGGACGTTTTCGTCGAGTTATTGGTCAGATATGGTTGATTCGAGCTTATCTGACGTCGCCCGACGATCCCCGACTTGGAAGCTTGGGGCAACTGGTCGTTGAACGAAGCCGATTGCATCGACCCCCAAAAAAGTGGCTCACTCGTTACAAGCGAGGCAGGGCGGAGTTAACGGCATGATCGACACGCTTTTGCTTGTGATCGCCGATCAGGGGTCGGGAAAGAGCAACCAGATCCGGAGCCTCTTCGAAGAAGCCGAGCTCTACAGCGCCTACGGCGGCTATCCGAAAAGCGCCAATATCAGGCGAAACTACGAGGTTCATCCCGACGTCGATCTGCTCGTGCGGCTCTCGTCCTGGCACGAGAGAGGCGAGAGCTATGCTCAGGTGAAAGCAGACCTCAAGGCGGGCCATACCGATCCGAAGCGCCGCTACAAGGTCATAGCGCCTGCGCAGGTTTCAGCGACCTCGAAGCTGGCCGCCGGCGAGGACCTGTTCATCAAGCTTCACACGGACTTCGACATTCGCCGCAGCTATGCGGTTTTCCTGCACCCGAATGTCGCTGGCGGGCCGGCCTTCCAGGTCACCAGCAACCTGGCTTCATTTCTTTCGAAGACCCGTTCCGCCAGCGCACTGGCGATCGACAGCGCCGCTCTCCACCCAAGCGCCTCGCCGGCGGCGAACAGCATCAATGCACGGCTGCTCGCTGACCTGCTGTTCAGGACGTGATTTGTGGCGAGAGGTCATCGCGCCCTTGAATCATTTTGCAAGCGAGCCATCTTCAAACTGGTCCCCCGTTCGCCAACCCAGGCGTCGAGTACGGGATCTGATCGATGGCCGTAGCTAGGGTGGCGCCTCGTCTGAAATCCGGACGTAAAATGGATCCCGATCTCTGCGCTGTGATGGGCGCGCACCGCTGGGTCTTGGGCGGTGCAAGGCGATCTCCACCTTTCTAGTCCGGCGAAGGCCGGGCGGGTCGAGATATCATGTTCAAATTCGACGTGGCCGCTATCATCCGGGCTGTTGGTTCGCCTATCCAGCTGATTGCCTTGGGCATCGTGCTCGGCTTTTTGCTGGTCCTCTGCGCCATGGCGCGCGCACATGTCGGCTTTCCATTGATGACTGCGAATGGAACGGCTTGCCGATCCGAGGCGGCGCTAGACCTGGCACCGGGAACGCGCGCGCCAAGGTGACGATCGCGCCTACGCAGGTTAGCGGGTATCCGAAGAGCGCATGGCTGAGAGGCTGCGGGATCCTCCCTTGCTGAAATCAGCTGGCCGCATGGACGCTTGCGAGAGGCGGACGGGCGACGTCGCGCTGGAAGATGGAGTTCGCTTTGGCTGATGCCTTTGCTGCGATCGACGATGCTGGGGCGGCGCCCGCCTGCCTGGTCTGCGGCGCACGCCCGACGATAAAGGCGCATCTGATCCCCGAGAGCTTCATCCGTCAGATTCAGATGAAGCCCAAATCCGGCGAACAGCATCTGATTATTCACCCAAGCCTCGACTACAAGCAGCCGTCGAAGACCGGTCGATATGAACCTCGCATTCTCTGCGGTCCCTGCGATGGAAAGCTGGGCCGTTACGAGGAAGCGGCTCTACGCCTCATGGGCCGTTTGAGGTCGCGCAGGATTGGCGTCAAAACCGAAACCGAGTCCGTCATCCGTGAGAAGGACTACGCCTTCAGGGCGCCGGACCCCGACGCCTTCATGCGCTTCGCATGTGGCATCCTCTGGAAATACGCATCCGTTTCCCCAAGGCTCCCAGGTTATATCGACGTGGGAGAGTACCGGAACGTCTTCGAAGACATCTGCTTTCGCGGCGCGCCGATCCCGAAGACCGTCGATGTCGGGATCGAGCGGGACCTGTTCTCTTTCGCCGCGTTCACCGATCCGAACGATGTCTACTACTATCAGACGCCCTCGCTCGGCGCCCGTGGGACCAGGCGCGTCGCTCAACTCGGCTGGTTCGGCGTTTGCGGGTTCATTGTCTACGTCAGGTTCGACGAGGATGGACCGTCCGATCACTTGCCGTCGCGCTGCTGGATGCGAGGCAGGGAACAACTTCACTTCCATGTCTCCCTGCGGTCGATCGATTATCAGCTCGGACAGATCGGCCCTTCCATCCACGAGGTGAAGCCGGACCTGAACAGGTTGAACGGCAAGATTCTCTCGCGGATCTGAAGGGCAGCCATGTCCTGAGGTGCTTGCCGTCGGTCCCGTTATCCGCAGGTCGCCGCAGCCATCCGCCTGCTGAATGATCCGTGTTATCGATGGGGATGTCCGTAGACCACAAAGCGCATAGGGGCCTGAGAGCCACGCCCGTCATTCCCGGCCGGATGATCGCGATCCTGCGCAGCAGCATCGCCGACGAGATCGCCAAAACGAAGTCTTACGACGTGCCGGGACTTTGCACACGCCTCGGCCTCGCGCCGGGGACCGGAGACGAGGCGCACCAGAGCAAGGCGCGCTACGCCAGTCGACGCCTGGCGGAGCTCCCGCCGCCCAGACTGGTGGAAATCGCGCGCGCACTGTTAGAGGAGGCCGAGAATTTCGATCTCGAGGAACAGGTGGGCAAGATCGATGACCTGTCAGCGCCCGAGGTCACCGAGATCACGCGCGGACGCCTCATGACCTTGTTTGACGCGACGCCGCTGGCGACGCAGCAAGAGGAGATCGATCTGATCCGGAAGATCTGGCCGATCTCCCAGATGCCGGCCGCGGTGGAGCCGCAGTGGGGTCAGGTCGCCACGCTGGAGGACGACATTTTTCAGCACACCATCCGTAACCACGACTGGTCCGGCAAGGAGCTGCTGGAGAAGCTCGGACTGCCGACCTGCTCCACCGCCCGGCTCTTCCGTTTTCTTGCACTGACGGTGGCCCCGGTCATGCGCACTCCGTCAGAACAGGCTGAACTGGCCGCCGAAATCAACGCCATCCTGGTCCACGACGGCTACGGGCTCACGGTGGTCGCCCGTCGTTCCGGAAGTGCGATCTATGAGGTGCAGCCTCTGGCGCCGGCGTCTCCCGCTGACGACGCCATTTCCGCGGCCCTGGTCGCTTTCAACCCGACGGACGTTCATCCGCGCTGGCAGGCGGCCCTGGAAAGCCGCGAGACGAATCCGCAACGCGCCATCACCTTGGCGCGGACTCTGCTGGAAGATGTCTCCAAATGGATATTGACGCAGTCGGGCGAAGCCTTCGACGACGGCGCCGATTTGCCGGTCCTCTACAAGAAGCTGGCCAAGACGCTGAACCTCGCGCCGGACGACCACACCGAACAGCTGTTCAAACAGATCCTCTCCGGATGCCAATCCGTCGTCACGGGCCTGGGCGCCCTGCGCAACAAACTCGGCGACGCCCACAGCATCGGTCCGATACGAGCCCGGCCGCTGCCCCGCCATGCCGAACTCGCCGTCAATCTCGCAGGGACCATGGCGACCTTCCTGATCGCGACCTGGGAAGCCAGGCGCGCCCCCGCCAGTTGATAGAGGTCTCGTCACCTTGCGTTCACGAGACGGATGAGGTCTCCACCACCCATGGGGAGATATGATCCGCTCTGCGCTTACTTACGCCGCCAGAAGGCGGATGTGGTGGACCTCAGTTTCCGCGACATCGAGCGCAAGCTCGGCTCATTCCTGCCGAAGGCCGCCTTGGCCGATAGTTGGTGGCGATCTGAAGCGGGGGTTCAATCGCAGGCTTGGCGAGACGCCGGCTTCGAACCCACGCTCTGTCTCAAGTCAGAGCGCGTTCTCTTCACCCGCGTCTCCGGCTGAACCTTTTGATGTGGCGCGCTTCCGGGCGTCTTCCGCAGCGATGAATCCCGCCCTTCCGCGTTCAAACAGATCGTCCAACACGTCCTGCCTTGTCCGTGTCTTCGTCCCGCCGATGTCGATCAAGGCGGCGGCGACCCGGCCAGCCAGCCGACGTGCATCGACCCGCTGGGTGGTGGACACCCGATCAAGACCGCCCCGGCCATGGACGAAGGCGCTGCGGAGCTCGAACAGATCCTTGTAAACGAGGGCCGCCTCAGCGTCCGAAAGGAGGGCTGCGATCCTCGAACAGACCCGGCCCGTCGCCGTCGTCGGCGGCAACGGCTTTTTGCCCTTTCCCTTCAAGCCGTCCTCCCGCGTTCCGAGGGCGGCTTCGATAGCGGTCATATGAGCCATCACCTCGTCGATGCCGTCGCCGACGAAACCGCGCACGAGGAAATGAGCCACGGGAGTTTCCAGCAGCGGCCCGCGGCAGGCTCTCCGATGCGCCCTCCAGCGTTCGTCCGTCCAGTCCGCCAGCGCCTCCGCGCCATCCTCCAACGGTAAGGGAACAGGCCGCTCCAGTTCCTCGTCCTCGCCCCAGTCGTCGTGGACGATCCAGGGTTCCAGGGTCAGGCTGTCAGCCGTCGGAAACGTCGATGGCCGCACGAACAGGTCCTCGTCGACGACGTGGATCCAGGGAATCCTGAAACCGCGCCAGTCCACCTCCGGCATGGTCGACCAATCTTCCCAGGGCGCGAGAAGGAGGAAGAACAGGGCCGCTTCGACCGCCTCGGGAAAGGTCCCGCGGTGAGGGTCGAACGCGCCGGTGTCGCGGTTGAAGCCTTCGAACAGAAACGGCATGGCCCGGGCTTCGGGCCTTGGGTCGATCTTGACCGTCTCCTTGACCACGAGCCACTGAAACAGGGCCAATCGCTCGGGCTCGAACCGGGCGTTGGGATAGTAGCGCCGCGCTCGGGGCGCATCGAACATCGCGTCGAGATCGGACACGCTGAACTGCTGAAGTCTGACGTTCCCGTAGCGTAGCGGCGGCAGGGACTGGGCGAGGTCGAGGGGACAGAGATAGCGCCGCGTCGTTGTTCGACGTGTCAGCGCCTTCTCCAGAACCCGCACCGCCGCAGCGACCGGCAGGCTGTCGCCTTGCCGGTCAGCCGGCAGTCCGCATGGCAGGCCCAGGGCACGAAGGGCGGTTCCGAGGCCGAACGTCGGCTTGCCCCCGCCGTAAGCGGCGCAGGCGTCGGCAAGGGCCGCAAAATCGGGCGAGGCGTAGAGATTGCGGGGGCCGGGGGGCGGGAGACGCCAGAGCCTTTCCAAGGCCGCTCGGAGTTCGGTTCGACGGGGCATCAGGTCGCCCGTCCTTGCGCGTCCGCGGCCGTCGGCCGCCAGAGGCGTTCGCGGCGCTCGCGGACCAGATGCCTTTCCAGGCTCTCGTGCTTCGGTTCGATGCTCTCGTTGTAGATGTAGGTCGCGTCGCGCCAGAAGCCGGCGATCGCGGCGACGAACGCGTGCAGCCGCGACACCGGTAGATCGATCATCGCGACCGTTTGCGGAAGCGGGGCGCTGGCTCCCAGGAATTCGGGAAGGGGCGGCCAGGTTCGCCACAGGTCCGGGCACCGCCGGGCGAGTTCCAGGGCGGATGCGCCGTCGCCGTGGCGGCAGGCGTTCCCCAGGTGCTGGAGGGTGTCGAGGGCGGGATAGCTCGGAAAGGCGTCGAGGCGGATGCCGCGCAGCCGGAGAAAATGTTCGGCAAGCTCGCCCCAGTCGGCCTTCTCCAACTTGCGGGTCATATCCGCCTCGGGGCGAAGCTCCCTGGCGCACCTCTTCAGGTAGGCGCGCAACTGGCGTTCCCAGATCGACTGGATGGACAGGCCGAACGCCAGCTTGGTCTCGATCAGCACCTCTTCGACATCGCGTTGGAAAAAGGCGTCGCCCTCGTCCTCGCTCTCGCCGAGGAGCGCGATCTTGGCGTCGAGGGTGGCGAGGGCGGGCAGGACGACATCGGCCAGGTACAGTTCGATCGTCACATCGTGCCGACAGGCGTCGATGTCCGCACGGCAGTTCCGCCACCGGAAGGGCGTTCCGTCCCCATCCGTCTCGTCGCGTTCCGCCATGGCATTCGCCTTCGCCGCCCCGGACGGCCGGACAGCGACCGTCTGGATCATCCGATCAGAACATCGGGCAAGCCGGAAGTCATCAATGAACGGCTCGTCCTCGCTCGCCAAAGGAAGGGCTAAGGGCTCCGCCCTCGCGCGGGCCAGGGTGAAGCGGCTCCGCCGCCGGACCGGCCGGTCTCCCCGACCTTCCGCGCCGGCGAGGGACGTCATGACCGTCATCAGTGTGAGGCTTGTGCAGGTCGGGCGATCCCCCTCCGGCCGGTCCGCCCTGGCCCTTTCTACCCCGGTCTCGCCGACGGGCAGGGTTTCAGGCGCGCAGTTCGCGTGCCTGCAACCCTTGCCCAAAGGAGGCAGACATGAGTGCCCAACCTGTCGAAACCACCGTCACCGAAGCGACCGCGCCGCAGCATGGCGCGGAGGTCTCCGTTCCCCTGAACCGCCTCAAGGCCTCGCCGAGGAACGCCCGAAAGGTTACTCATTCGGCGGCCACCATCGAGGCGCTCGCGGCCTCCATCAAGGCCAAGGGGGTGTTGCAACCGCCCGTGGTCGAGGTCGAGACGGATGCCGAGGGCGTCCCGACCGGGAACTACCTCGTCACCATCGGCGAGGGTCGCCGTCAGGGGCTGCGGCTGCTCGCCAAGCGCAAGGCGATCAAGCGGACCCATCCGGTCAAGGTGATCGTGGACGCCGACAATGACGCCCATGAGATCAGCCTCGACGAGAACATCACCCGTGAGGCCATGCACCCCGCCGACCAGTTCGAGGCCTTCCAGCGGTTGGCCGTGGAGAAGGGCTACGGGCCGGAGGAGATCGGCGCCCGGTTCGGGGTGTCGGCCCACGTCGTGCGCCAACGGCTGCGGCTGGGGGCGGCGGCGCCGGAATTGATGGAGGCCTATCGTGAGGGCGCGCTGGCGCTGGACCAGTTGACCGCCTTCTGCGTCAGTGAGGACCGGGAGCGGCAGCGGCAGGTGCTGGAGCAGATCGGGCCGCATACTCCGGCCTACGCTATCCGCCGCGCCATGACCGAGGCCAAGGTGCGCGCCGATGACCGGCGCGCGGTCTTCGTCGGCGTCGAGGCCTATGCGGCCGAGGGCGGGTCGATACTGCGCGACCTATTCACCGAGGACGGCGGAGGCTGGTTCGAGGACGTGGGTCTGCTCGACAGGCTTGTCTCGGAGAAGCTGGCCGGCCTGGCCGAAGAGGCGCGCGAGCGCGAAGGCTGGAAATGGGCGGAGGCCGGCGGCGAATACGCCGAGGTCTCGGCCCTGGGCCGGGTCTATCCGGTCGCGGTCGAGCGGTCGGAGGCGCACGCCGCCGAGATCGCGGCCCTGTCGGAGGAGTATGATCGGCTTGTCTCGGAGACCGACAGCGCCGAGGCCCTGCCGCCGGAGGTGGATGCCCGTCTGGAGGAGATCGACCGGATCTTGCAGGCCTTCGGTCCCGACTTCGACTACGCGCCCGAGGTCAAGACGCGCGCCGGAGTGATGGTTCTGCTGGGCCATGACGGACTGGCGCGGTTCGAGCGCGGACTCGTGCGGCCCGAGGACGCGGTGAGCGACCGTGCGCCCGATCCGAAGGCGCCGGAGGTCGAGAGCGAGGACGGTGGCCCTACGTCCGGTGAAGGCGGCGACGGGCGCCGGGAGGCGGTCGAGGCGGACGAGGCGCCGGGTCTCTCGGATCGTCTCCTAATCGACCTGACCGCCCACAAAACCATGGGGCTGCGCGACGCGGTGCAGGCCGATGTCGGAGCGGCGCTGGCGACGGTGGTCCACGCTCTCGCCCTGCAGGTCTTCTATCCGGGCTATGGGGTCTGGACTCCCTTGCAGCTTCGGCTGACGACGACCGGACTGGAGCGGCTCGCGCCGGGGGTGGACGACGGCCCCGCGGGGCGCAGGGTTCGCGACCGGTGCGAGGCGTGGGGCGCGCGTCTGCCCGAGCGGGCCGAAGAGGCGTGGGGCGTGATCGCCGGGTTCGCTCCGTCGGACCAGTTGGACCTGATGGCCTGCTGCGCCGGGGTCGGCCTCTACGCCGTGCGCGACCCGCACGACCGGCGGCCCGGCGCACTGGCCCAGGCCGAGATGCTGGCGACGGCGGCCGGTCTGGACATGACGGGGACGTGGTCGGCGACGGCGGCCAGCTATTTCAGCCGGGTGCCGAAGGCGCGGGTGCTCGAGGCGGTGACCGAAGCGGTCAACGCCGAGGAGGCCGGCCGGATCGCCGGATTGAGGAAGGGCGACATGGCGGCGGCGGCCGAAGGACTGGTCGAAGGAAGGGGCTGGCTGCCGTCGGCGCTGCGCGTGACGCGGCCGGAAGAAGAGGCGGCGGGCGAGGACGCGCCCGTCACCGGGGACGGCTATTCGTTCGCCGCCGAATAGGGTCCTGTACTGGCCGCGCGTCCCCGGACGCGCGGCCTTTCCCTTTCTGTGCGGGAGATCGCGGCTCGCGCTCCCTTCGGGCCCGCTCGCGGATCGACGGATGCAAGACGCGGCATTGTCGCCGACAGGAAGGCCAAGAGCGCTGTCGGACGCGGGGGCGCCTGTCGCCGCCTGACGGACTTCGGCGAGGTCAGAGCGCGGTGCAAGTCTCGAACTCCGCTTCGACGGCCATCGCCGTCAGCCGGGCGCCGTTCAATAGGGTGTCGAGCCGGGCCTTGGTGTCCAGCCGCTTGGGGGTTGCGACCTTGTTCTCGCAATCGAGCCGTTCCGCCTCAGTCAGTTGAGGCTGCAACACCACCAGACGTTTTGTGTAGCCGGACGGCAGTCCGAGCGCCGCGCGGATGATGCCCGCGCGATTGATCTGACGGACCCCGTCACGCCAAACGGCGCGGGCGATCTTCTTCTTTTGCCCCCGATGCAGCGCCTCGTGCAGATGGACGTGATCGAGGTGTCGAAGATTCTTGATCGCCTGGGAGACGACCACCTCGAACGCCGAGACCGAAACATGGCGAGGTCCCGTCGCATTGGCCGCCTTTACATGGACCAGCGTGACGATGTTGTTGACGTCGTCGATATGGACGAAGTCCGCGAATTCCATCGAACCGTCATCGCTCGCCAGCCAGCCATAAGGGACGCCACGGGCGTCCAGAAACATCCTCTCGACCACCCAAGCGAAGAGCGAGGTGTCCCGATTGCCATTCGCATCTAACCCGGCGATGGCGCGGACCAGTGGATAGGTCTTGGTGTGCACGGGTTTTTCGACATCGACATCGTAACCGGTGAAGTCACGCGGCGTGTAGACGAACAGGGCGTCCCGGAACCGCGGCCTGAACAGCCGGCCCCCCGCCAGAACCTCGCCGGTGTCGAAATAGATGCGGAGCCACGTCTTTTCCAGCACCAGCCGAAGAGCGTCCTCGCGCATGGCGTCCTGCTCGGCCGCGATGGCCGGAGTCGCATGCCGGGGCGTGGTCAACCACCGCCCGTCGAGTTCATGCTTGTCGCCGCCCGGAACGATGTCGATCGCCAGATCGCCCAGAGGGAGTCCTTGCCAGGTGGCGGCGAGCGTCAGGCCGAGCGGCCCCGTTGGCGTGCAAACCAGCCCGACCTCATAGGCCCAGCGCACCGCCGTCTCCCGCGCGTTCGGCTCCACCTCGGCCTCGGAAAACAGGTCGGGCGGCGCCACGGCAACGGACTCCGGCGGGCCGACGCCGGCGAACGGTACGGTGCGTGCCAGCGCGTCGAACAGGACGGACCGCGCCCGGCCCGGGGCGGCGGCATGATCCATCACCGCCTCCAACTCAGTGACGAAGGCCGTCCAGTCGGAGGGCCGGCCGACCCAGACCCGTCCCTGCCCCGGAGCGACGCCGATGACCTTTTCCTGAACGGCCCCGCCGATCGGAAAGGCCACCCGGCTGCGCATGGCCGAGAAGTAGAAGGTCTGGTCCCCCAGCGGATCGAGCGCATACTCCAGCGCCTCGCCCATGAGGGTCTTGGCGGTCGGCTTGACGGCCGTCCTGGCATGGACGCCGGACATCCAGATCGCCTTGGCCTCCGCGCCGACGAACGCGGCCTCCATGTCCGCATGGCTCAGGATGTCGAAGTCGGGTCTCATGGCGCGGTGCAGCGCGCCGTAGATCGAGGTGTCCGACCCGCAGATAGCCGTTCGGTCCCCCTTGCAGGCGATCACCACCAGATGTTCGGAGATGTCCTGGGGTGCCGCCGCTCCGCCCACGGCGACGGCCCACGCGGGTGTGGTGACCTGCCGATAGGTCATCGTCGTGATCCACAGACCGCCGTGTCGGACGGCGGGCAGCGGCACGCTTGCCGTCCTCGGACCGACTCCGGGCGGTACAGCGCCGATCAGGGGCAAGGCAGCCTCCACCGCCTGGGCCAGCCGGTTCGCGGCCGTCGCGTTTCGCCAGCGTCCGCGCGCCTGGCCCAGCAGAGCGGACAGATAGGGTCGGTAAGGCAAGGCGGGCGCGGCGGCGGCCGGGCGAGGCGCGAGGGTCATGGTCTGCGAGCCGGTGTGCGAGCCTCCGATCGAGCTCCATCAACGCCTATGCGCGAACGTCGAGGACAACCGCAAGCCGATTCCGAGGCGCGGCGGCGCCACTTCCTTGCGTCAGAAGCGATCTCGGCGGCGTTGAGATCGAGCGTCTCGCGTGCGACGGCGCTCTTCCTGGAAGGTCAAGCCGAAGCTGTGGGGATCAGGGTTTTGAACGCTCCCGACGCGCCGGAGCGGCGTCGACCTTCGCGTCACAGCGGGTCTCACTCGGTGCGCGCGCCATCCCGCGCGGCCTCTCCAGAAGGCGGATCTGACCGTGACCGGTCGGCTGGCGCAACCGCGCGGCGACTTTCTTCCCCGGCCTGCGGCCTTCCTCGCGAGACAAGAAAGTCGCCTTTCGCGGTCCTCCGCTGCGCTGCGGGCTCTCGCTTCGCTCGCCCTGCACGCCGCCCGGCCCAGGTCTCCCGATCGCCATCGAGGCCGCGGCAGGCGTGGCCCGAAACCAAGGAGAGACTGACATGGCTGCCATCGGAAACTTCACCGCCCAGGGCGACGGCTATACCGGATCGATCAAGACCCTGACCCTCAACGTCAAGACGGCCGTCCTGCGGCCCAATGAAAAGAACGACGACAAGGCCCCCGACTTCCGCATCTTCGCCGGCGCCACCGAGTTCGGCGCCGCCTGGAAGAAGACCTCTCAGGCCAACCGCGAATACCTCTCGGTCAAGCTGGACGATCCGAGCTTCCCGGCGCCGATCTACGCCTCGCTGATCGAGACCGACGACGGCTTCAGCCTGATCTGGTCGCGCAATTGAGAAACCGGCGGCGGCGCGACGCGCCGCCGCCTACTCTTCCGCTCCAACGCCGAGGGCGCCGCGCGCCTGCGGGCGGACCGCAAATCCGCGACCGAACGACCGGCGCCGGGCGATGACCGGCAGGCATCACCCGATGCCCGTGCGCCGACTGCCGCAGACGCCCGTTTGTCGAAATCCTTGGCCTGTCCCGCCGCCGCCCGCCGCCGGCGTTCCAGCCCCCCAAGGATTGCCGTCATGCACGACGCCCAGACCCCAATGCCGCCGCGCTACCTCCGGACCGCCGAGGCCGCCCGGCATCTCGGCCTCTCGGGTCGAACCCTCGAGAAACACCGCTGCTACGGCACCGGCCCGCTCTATCGGAAGATCGGCGGACGCGTCGTCTACGCCGTCGGCGATCTCCAGGACTGGGCGGATCGCGGCGTCAAATCCTCGACCACGGATCCGGGCCACGACGCCATCGCCCCCGCGCGCCGGCCAGAACGAGGCCCCCGGCGATGAGCCGCCGGTCGTCCGAGGACGCGTCGGAACCGCCGCCTTATCTCGTCCATCACCGCGATCCCGTGGTGGTGGCGGAGGCTGCGCCGACGTCCGCCGATCACCTGACCTGGGTCGAACTCGTCTTCGATCCGGGGCGGATGGAGCGTTGGATCCGGTTCGGCCAGGCCGTCGACCAGCGCATCGTCTCGCGCCGGAACCGCTTCGTCGCCTTCCGACCCGGCGTCGTCTTCGCCTTCGTGAGATGGGCTTCCAACGATCACGGCACGGTGGTTTCACGCCTCGACATCCTCCAGGCGGCGGATGTGACGCGGGCCCGGATCGCCATCCCCGGCGTGCTCCCCGGCGCGGTCAGCCTGTTACGCCTGCACGGATGGCCGCGGGTTCGCCGCGCGCTCGAAGTGATCGACGCGGTCGAGAGCGGCGGTTTCGAGCCGGGCGCGGTGGCGCCGGACTACTGGCGACACGTCCACGCCCGGCTGGCCGTCAGCCTGTCGCCCTTGCCCTATACGACCGAACGCCACCGGGCCTTTCGTCTGCGCCAGCAGGTGTCCTCATGAGGCGCGGGGCCGTTCTGGGATGCGCGGCCCTGGCGCTTGCCGGTCTCGCGCTCGGACCGACCGCGGCGCGCGCCCCGCTCCTCATCTGGAACGCCTCGGCCAGCGCACCCATCGGCCTTTACCGGCTTGAACCGGCGGTGCGGCCGGCCGTCGGCGAGCGGGCCGCCTGGCGGCCCACGCCGGAATGGTCGCGATGGTTCTCGGCGCGCGGCTATCTCCCCGACGGGGTTCCGCTTCTGAAACCCGTCGCCGCGACGGCGCCCTCCGTGGTCTGTCGCCACGATACGGCGATCACCATCGACGGCCGGCCTGTGGCCAGGGCGCGGGTTCGGGACGCCGCCGGACGTGCTCTCCCCCGCTGGACCGGCTGCGTCACGCTCGGTCCGGAGGCTGTCTTTTTGCTAGCGCCCGAAGTCCCGGACTCGCTCGACAGTCGATATTTCGGTCCCGTCCGCCGTGACGATCTGCTCGGTCGCGTGGCGCCGATCCGCGTCCGGGAGAGGCACCGGTGAGGGCGCGATCGATCTCTGGATCCTTCCCCGGATGGGCCGTGGCGTTGGGCCTGACGCTCGCCGCGACGAGCGCGCCCTGTCTCGCGGCGGCGCCGCCCGCCGTTCGGGAGGCCGCGCCGCAGGCTCTCGCCGGGCCGATGATCGACACCCTGATCGAGGAGGCCACCCGCCGCTTCGGCGTGCCGGCCCCCTGGATCCGCGCTGTGATGAGACAGGAGAGCGGCTTCGATCCTCGCGCCACCTCGCATGCCGGAGCCATGGGACTGATGCAGGTCATGCCCGCCACCTATGCGGAACTGCGGCGGCGGCATGGCCTCGGGTCGGACCCGTACGACCCGCGTGACAACGTCCTGGCCGGCGCCGCCTATCTGCGTGAGCTGTACGACCGGTTCGGCCTGGAGGGGATGCTGCCCGCCTACAATGCAGGCCCCGGCCGCTACCTGCAGCACCGCGACCAGGGGCGTCCGCTCCCGGCGGAGACCCGCGACTACATCGCCCGTATCGGCGCCCGCATCGGCGTCCAGGGGAGCACGCCGAACGCGCCTCCCGCACCCCGGATCGCCGCGCCCGCGCCGGTCGATCCCAACACGGCGCCCCTCTTCCCCGCATCGGCGTCCTCCGCCGATCCGGCCCCTTCCGGCCTGTTTGCTCTGCTCGGTCCGTCCGCCGGCCCGGAGCCGGTGCGCCCCCGATGAGCGCCGCTGTGAATGTCCAGAGGAGAGGGCAAGATAAAAGCCGCAAGGCGCGGCGGGGGTGGGGCGGGCTTTTCTCCCATGATCTCAGGCGCTTGCTGCAAGGCGTCCAGACTGTCCGCGCCTTCCCTGTCGCTCTACCTCGCGGAAACACCTGGTGTTTTCACGCCTTGTCGGCCGCGCCATGACCGGGGACGACGATTTCCGCGTCCGGCCCGGGCGGATCGGCGCCCGGTCGGGTCCGGCCGC
>JAIEQA010000063.1 GCA_019748095.1 Caulobacteraceae bacterium
CTGTACCGGCCCGGGCCGATGGAGATGATCGACACCTATATCGACCGGAAATTCGGCCGGGCCGAGGTCGACTATCTGCACCCCAGCCTGAAGGAGACCCTGTCCGAGACCTACGGCGTCATCATCTACCAGGAGCAGGTGATGAAGATCGCCCAGATCCTGGCGGGCTACAGCCTCGGCGAGGCCGACCTTCTGCGCCGCGCCATGGGCAAGAAGAAGAAGGAGGAGATGGATTTCCAGAAGGCGCGCTTCATCAAGGGGGCCTCCGAGAAGTCCGTTCCGGAACAGCAATCCGACTCCATCTTCGAACTGGTGGCCAAGTTCGCCGGCTACGGCTTCAACAAGTCGCACGCGGCGGCCTATGCGCTGATTTCGTATCAAACCGGCTGGCTGAAGGCGAACCATCCGGTCGAGTTCTTTGCCGCCTCGATGAGCCTGGACCTGTCGAACACGGACAAGCTGGCGGTCTTCTATCAGGATGCGCGCAAGTTCGGGGTGCCGGTGCGGGCCCCGGACGTGAATGTCTCCTCGGCCGATTTCGACGTCAGCTGGGAAGGGGAGGCCGGGGCGGTGCTGTATGCCCTGGGGGCCATCCGCAACGTGGGCCTCGAGGCGATGAAACACGTCGTCGAGGTGCGCGAGACCGGCGGGCGGTTCGCGGACATCTTCGATTTTCTGGAGCGGGTCGATCCGCGCGCCGTCAATAAGCGGGCGCTGGAAGGGCTGGCCAAGGCGGGGGCGTTTGACTCCATTCATCCCAACCGTCGTCAGCTGTTCGAACAGGCCGATGTGCTGATGGCCTATTGCCAGAGCGTGGCGGCCGACCGGACCTCATCGCAGGTGTCGCTGTTCGGGGCGGATCAGGCGGGGGCGGCGCGGCCGCGGCTGAAGAGCGTCGAGCCCTGGGTCGGGCCCGAGCGGCTGGACCAGGAACTGTCGGCGGTCGGCTTCTATCTGTCCGGCCATCCGCTGGAGGATATGGAAGGGGCGCTGCGCCGGAAGCGGGTGACCTTCGTGGCCGAGGCGGTTCAGCGGGCCGAACAGGGGCACGACGCCTTCCTGATGGCCGGAGTGGTTCGCCGGCGGCAGGAACGGGCCAGCGCCAAGTCGGGCGAGAAATTCGCCTTCGTCACCTTCTCGGACCCAACCGGCGAATTCGAATGTCTGTTCCCGCCCGAGCAACTGCGGAAATGCCGTGACCTGCTGGAGGTGGGAACCGCCCTGATGGTGCGGGTCCGGGCCAAGTCGTCGGACGGGGAGGTGCGGTTCTTCGGCGACGACTGTTCCCGGCTGGAGACGCTGGTGGACGACGGTCTGGCGGGATTGCGGGTTCACGTCTCGGCCCGCACGACCGATCCGGTCGCCATTCAGGCGAGGCTTGCGCGGGCTGTGGCCGAGGGTAAGGGCGGGGAGATCACCCTGATCGCCTCGCTGGACGGGCGACGCGAGGTTGAGATGCGCCTGCCGGGGCGCTACCGGCTGGACGGGGCGCTGCGGGGCGCGCTGAAGTCTGCGCCGGGCGTACTGATGCTGGAGGAGGCCTGATGAGCCGCCGGGTCGCCTTGCTGGCGGCCCTCTGGTCGCTGGTCCTGACGTTCGGCCTTTCGGCGGGCGGGTGCGCCTCGTTGGTGGGCACGCCGGCGGCGTCGGCGCGGGCGGGGGCGACGGCGCTCGCCCTGCTTGACGATCCGGCCCTGACCGGAACACGGTGGGGTCTGATGGTCGTGACGGCCGAGGGTGAACCGGTCGTCGAGAGGCGCGCCGACGACCGCTTCATTCCCGCGTCGACCACCAAGATCTTCACCACGACCGCCGCCTTCGCCCTTGTGGAAGGGCTGGAGGCGGCCGATCCCGACGACGGGACATCCGTCCGGCTGGAGGCGCGGGCCGATGAGGGTGCGCCCGATATCGCGGTGATCGGGTCGGGCGATCCCGCCCTCGGCGACGGTCCGGGCTGCGTTTCGGACTGCCTGGCTGAGCTGGCCGACCGGACGGCGGCCCGGGTGAAGCGGGTCGGCGACGTGATCGGTGACGACCGGCTGTTTCCCGACGAGCGATGGGGGCCGGGCTGGAGCTGGGAGGACATGCAGGCCGGCTTCGGGACGGCTGTGTCCGCCCTGACGGTCAACGACAATGTCGTCGTGCTGGAGGTCGCGCCCGGGGACGGCGCAGGCGCGGCGATCCGGGCTCAATGGCGCCCGGGCGACGACCTGCAGCCGCTGGAGAATACGGCGATCACGATCGAGGCGGGCGAGGCCGATCTGAGATTGGAGCGCCGTCCGGGGGAGGAGGCGGTTCGCCTGTATGGGCGGATGCCAATGAACGCGCCCGCCACGGCCCTGAGGGTCGGGCTCGATGATCCCGCCCTGACGGCGGCGCGACGGTTCCGGAGTCTGCTGGAGGCGCGCGGCGTGACGGTGGAGGGGCAGGCGAGGGCGCGACATCGGCCGCTGGACCTGGCCGACGATTCCGGGAGCGACGACGGAGCCGCGCCGGCGGTCGAACCCGAGGGGGTCGAGATCGCCCGCCTGGCGCGTCCGCCCCTGCTGGCCAGCCTTACCCGGACTGGCAAGCTCAGCCAGAACCTGCACGCGGAACTGGCCCTGCGTCGTCTGGGTGGACTGGAGGGGACGGGCGCGCGCGCGGACGGTCTGGTTCAGGTGGAGGCCTTGATGGCCAGCGCCGGCCTGGAACGGTCGACCTTCGACCTGTACGACGCCTCGGGCCTGTCGGCCTATAACCGGGTCAGTCCGCGCGCGACGACCCGTTTCCTGCAGTGGACGATGGGCCAGCCCTGGGGAGAGGCCTGGCGGGCGACCCTGCCGGTCGGCGGGCGGGATGGCACCCTGACCCGGCGCTTCGTCGGCACGCCGCTGGAGGGCCGGATTTTCGCCAAGACCGGCAGTCTGAACGGCGTCACCGCCCTGGCCGGATTTCTGACGGCGGCCAGCGGGCGGACCCTGGTCTTCTCGATCTACGCCAATGACCGGCCCTCGACCGCAGGGTCGTCCATCGCGGTCATGGACCGGGCGCTGCTGGCGCTGGCGGCGGAAAACTGAGGCCCGTCAGGCTGCCGCGTTCAGCAGGCGGGCGTAGGAATCTTCCAGGCTGGGGTAGGTGGGGACGAAGATGACCGCCGTGCTGCCGTTGGCGGTGACCGGGGCCTTGATCTCGAAATGCAGGTGGATGGTGGTGGCCGAGCCGCCGAAGGCGTCCGAGACCTTGCCGATCAACTGGCCCCGCGTGACGCGCTGACCCTCGGTCAGGATGGTCTGCACATGGGCCGGGTCCATGTGGAGATAGCGATAGATCCGCCCGGAATCGCCGCGCAGGAAGACCGAATAGCTGCCGATCGAGGTGATCACGCCGGCCTCGGCGGCGACGACGCCATGGACCCTTTTCACGCAGGTGGCGGGGCGGATGTCCTGGCCCTGATGGCCCTTGCCCGTCGGGCACATGGTGTTGGTCCAGCCGCGCGTTTCGCAGAAATTGTCGCGCCACGGATAGGCATAATTGCGGGCGTCACACTGGCCGCCCGGCCCCGGGGCCGCAAAGCCTCCGTAGCCATAGACCTGGGAGTTGGCATAGGCCGGCCCCGCCTCCATGGGGAACCGCATGCCCGGGGCCCAGACGGTCGGATCGGTTGCACCGGTGCCCGAGCCGGCGACGAGTCCGCCCGGGGGCTCGTGCGGCCAGGTGACGGGTTCCGGCACCGGCGGGCCGGGATCTGCGGGCAGGCCCCCGTCGGGGGTGGCGACCGGGGTATCCCCCTGTGGCGCGGTTTCCACCCCGCCGGGGCTGCAGGCCCCGGGCGAACAGGCGCTCAGGGCGAGGGCGGCGAGCACGACGAGGCGACGCATCACTGCCCTCCGCCGATCAATTCGAGCCGGCTGGCGAACTGCACGGCGGCGGCATCCGAGCATTCAAGCGACGCGCGGTCGTCGCAGATGAAGCTGACGTTGTAGACCGCGCCGAAGCGGGTGAAGCTGACGTCGACGCCGTATTCGGTCCGTTCGGTGCGGATCTCCCCCAGCCCCTGGCTGCGGCCCTCGGCGAGGGCCGCAGCCAGGGGGGTCTGGCGTATGACCCGCGTCGCGACAGGCGGGGGCGCGGCCGGCTGCTGTGGGGGCGGGAGGGTGACGCCCTCCGGCGGACGGAAGGCGCGGGTGGAGCCGAAGATCTCGACGATCTGGCCGGGCGGGCGGACCACGAGGGTGTACTGTCGCTCACCTGGATAGAAGCGGGCGGTGCGCAACAGGGCCGGGTCGGGTGGCCCGATCACCGGGACGTCGGATGCCTCGATCTGGCGGAGGACGGCGACGGCCGCCGGGTCGTTGGCCAGGACGGTCTGGAGACGGGCGGCCAGCGGGCTCTGGCGCGCCTGGGCGAGCGCCGCGCTGTCGGCCCTGGAGGGGGCCAGTGTGGTCTCGACCGGAATCGGCCGGGCGGTGCGGGCGACCTGCGCCAGCGCCAGTCCGCCTGCGACCAGGACGGACAGTCCGCCCGCCGTAAGGATGATCAGTCGTCGACGTTCCATTGCAGGCCCCCCGGCTCACTTTTCCTATAACGCGGATATCGCAATCAGGCCATGGCCGCCCGGCTTGCTTTTGTGCCCGGACCGGCCTAGAAGCCCGCCCACTTCACACGCAGGCGTGGCGCGTTCCGGGGAGACATCCCGGTCGTGCCGTTCCGAGGGGCCATCTGGTCCTTTCACCGTCTGCGGCGGATCAATCGGAAAAAGGACGACCCCTCATGGCTCTGCCAGAATTCTCCATGCGCACCCTGCTCGAAGCCGGTGCCCACTTCGGCCACCAGACGCACCGGTGGAACCCGAAGATGGAGCGCTATATCTTCGGCTCGCGCTCCAACATCCACATCATCGACCTGTCGCAGACGATGCCGCTGTTCCACCAGGCTCTGGTGGCCGTGCGCGAAGTCGCTGCAAAAGGGGGACGCGTCCTGTTCGTCGGCACCAAGCGCCAGGCCGCCGAGCCCGTCGCCGAGGCCGCCAAGCGCTGCGCCCAGTATTACATGAACAACCGCTGGCTCGGCGGCACCCTGACCAACTGGCGCACCGTGTCGGGCTCCATCGCCCGCCTGCGCGAGCTGGAAGGCCTGCTGGAGCGCGGCGGCGAGGGCCGGGTCAAGAAGGAACTGCTGAACCTCGAGCGCGAGAAGGACAAGCTGGAACTGTCCCTCGGCGGCATCAAGGACATGGGCTCGATCCCTGACATCATGTTCGTGATCGACACCAACAAGGAAGCGATCGCGATCCTTGAGGCCCGCAAGCTGAACATCCCGATCATCGCCATCCTGGACACCAACTCGGATCCCGACGGCATCACCTATCCGATCCCGGGCAACGATGACGCCGCGCGCGCCATCCAGACCTATTGCGACCTGATCGCCGACGCCATCCTGGACGGTCTGGCCGCCGGTGCCGCCCATTCGGGCGTCGATCTGGGCGCGTCGGAGAACCCCGTCGAGCCGATGCTGGCCGAGGCCTCGGCCCCGGTTGCCGCAGACGTCGCCCCCGAGGGTGCCGAAGCGGTCGCCGAGGAAATGCTGGCTGCCTCGGGCGAAGAGACGCCTGCCGAGGAACCGGCTGTCGAAGAACAAGCCAACGCCTGATCGGACCGGTCCGGCACACCGGACCGTCCGCAAAACTGACATGCGGCCGGGCTAATCCAAGCCCGGCCGCTCACGCATTCAAGACCTCAGGAGACCAGAAATGGCCGAGATCACCGCCGCCCTCGTCATGGAACTTCGCGCCAAGTCCGGCGTCGGCATGATGGATTGCAAGAAGGCGCTTCAGGAAACCGACGGCGACATCAGTGCCGCGATCGACTGGCTGCGCGCCAAGGGCCTGTCCAAGGCCGCCAAGAAGGCCGACCGCGTCGCCGCCGAGGGCCTGGTGGCCGTCGCGTCGAAGGAAGCCGGCAAGGGCGAGATCGGTGCCGCGATCGAGTTCAACTCCGAAACCGACTTCGTCGCCCGCAACGAGCTGTTCCAGAACGCCGCCAAGGCCTTCGCTGAAAAGGGCCTCGAGCACCACACCGTCGAGGCGCTGCACGGTGCCGAGCTGGAAAACGGCAACACCATCGAGGCCGAGGTCACCAACATGATCGCGACCATCGGCGAGAACATGCAGCTGCGCCGCGCCGCCCGTCTGTCGGTCGATGAAGGCGTCGTCGCCTCCTACGTCCACAACGCCGTGGCCCCCGGCCTCGGCCGTATCGGCGTGCTGGTTGCCCTGCACGGCGGCGGCGACAAGGTCGCCCTGCGCGAACTGGGCCGCAAGATCGCCATGCATGTGGCGGCTACCGCCCCTCTGTCGCTGAACACCGACGATCTGGACCCGGCCACGATCGAGAAGGAACGCGCCGTCCTGACCGAGAAGGCCAAGGAAGAGGGCAAGCCCGAGAACATGATCGCCAAGATCGTCGAGGGTCAGATCAACAAGTTCCAGAAGGACGTCGTGCTGACCAAGCAGCCGTTCGTCATGAACCCGGACGTGACCATCGAGCAACTGGTCGCCGACACCGGCAAGGAACTGGGTGCGCCCGGCCTGCACCTGGCGGGCTTCGTCCGTCTGGCTCTCGGTGAGGGCGTTGAGAAGGTCGAGGGACCGGACTTCGCCGCTGAAGTCGCCTCGATGATCGCGCCGCAGAGCTGATTACGACGCATTGACGACGAACGGGGCGCGTTCGGCTTTGAAGCCGGGCGCGCCCTTCGTCTATAAGACCTCCACGATTCCCGAGAAAAGAGATCCCATGGCCGCCGACAGCACTCCCCTGCGATACAAGAAGGTGCTGCTGAAGGTATCGGGCGAGGTCCTGATGGGCGAGCAGGGCTATGGCATCGATATGCACACGGTCGACGCCGTGGCCCAGGCCATCGCCAGGGTGGCCAAGGGCGGGACCCAGATCTGTCTGGTGATCGGCGGCGGCAACATCTTCCGCGGCCTGTCGACGGCGGCGGCGGGAATGGAACGGGCCAGCGCCGACTATATGGGCATGCTGGCCACGGTCATGAACGCGCTGGCGATGCAGAATGCGCTGGAGAAGATCGGCGTCCAGACGCGGGTGCAGAGCGCCATCCCGATGGCGGCGATCGCCGAACCCTATATTCGCCGGCGCGCCGTGCGGCATATGGAGAAGGGTCGGGTGGTGATCTTTGCCGCCGGCACCGGCAATCCGTATTTCACCACCGACACGGCGGCGGCCCTGCGCGCGGCCGAGATGGGGTGTGATGCCCTGTTGAAAGGCACCTCGGTCGACGGCGTCTATTCCGCTGATCCCAAGAAGGACAAGACCGCGACCCGCTATGATCACCTGACCTATCAGGATGTGCTGACCCAGAACCTGAAGGTCATGGATGCCGCCGCCATCGCCCTGATGCGCGAGAGCGGCATCCCCATCGTTGTCTTCTCGATCCGCGAGGAAGAATCGCTGCGCAAGGTGCTGAAAGGCAAGGGGACGTTTACCGTCATCAGCGACACGCCGCCTGCGGCGGCCTGATACAAGACAAGAGACCTGAGGAGACCGACATGGCCAAGCCCGATCTGAAGACCTATCGCGACCGCATGGACAAGGCGGTGTCGTCTTTGAAGGAAGAGTTCCAGGGACTGCGTACCGGCCGGGCCAACGCTGGCCTGCTGGATCCGGTCCAGGTCCAGGCCTATGGCTCGACCTCGCCCCTGAACGCCGTGGCGGCGATCAGCGTGCCCGAACCGCGCATGATCTCGGTCAGCGTCTGGGACAAGTCGATGGTGGGGCCGGTCGAAAAGGCCATTCGCGCGGCCGGTCTGGGGCTGAACCCGATCGTCGACGGCCAGACGCTGCGCATTCCGGTGCCGCCGCTGACCGAGGAGCGCCGCAAGGAGCTGGCCAAACTGGCCGGGAAATATGCGGAACAGCAGAAGATCTCCGTTCGCAATGTCCGCCGCGACGCCAATGACGACCTGAAGAAGGCCGAAAAGGCAGGCGACATCAGTCAGGACGAACAGAAAAAAATGGAGACCGAGGTCCAGAAGGACACCGATGCGGCCATCAAGCGTATCGACGAGACCTTGAAGACCAAGGAAGTTGAGATCATGCAGGTTTGACGGCATCGCCTCGGCAGCCCGGACCTCAACAGGACAGATGACGGAATGACGGCCCCTCCCGCCGATGTGCCGGGCTCGCAGATCGGGCCGAGACACGTCGCCCTGATCATGGACGGCAATGGCCGATGGGCGCAGGCGCGGGGGCTTCCGCGCGCGATCGGGCATCGGGAAGGCGTTCAGGCGCTGAAGCGGACCGTCCAGGCGGCCCCGGAGTTCGGGATCGAATGCCTGACCGTGTTCGGGTTTTCGACGGAGAACTGGCGTCGGCCGGCGGAAGAGGTGTCGGATCTGATGGGGCTGGTCCGATCCTATGTCGCCAGTGACCTCAACCGGCTGGACCGTGAGGGCGTACGGGTCCGGGTGCTGGGGCGTCGGACCGGTCTGCCGGCCGACATCCGGGCCATTATCGAGCGGGCGGAGGCGACGACCGCCGGCAATGACCGCTTCCTGCTGCAGGTGGCCTTCAACTACGGGGGACGCGCCGATCTGGTGGATGCGGCCCAGGCTTGGGTCGACAAGGTGCTGGCCGGTGATGCGAGCGGACCTCTGGACGAGGCGACGCTGGAGGCCGGACTGGCCACGGCCGGTGCGCCACCGCTGGATGTGATCGTGCGGACATCCGGGGAGCGGCGGCTGTCCAACTTCCTGCTCTGGGAAGCGGCCTATGCGGAGCTGGTCTATCAGGACGTGCTGTGGCCCGACTACGGTCCGGAGGCGCTCGGCGACGCGGTGCGCCAGTATCGACAACGTGAGCGCCGTTTCGGGGCCGTGGATGTCGAGCCGGTACTCGCGGCCAGCTGATGGTGTCGCTGAGGAACCTCGGAATCCGGGCGGCCTCCGCCCTCGTGCTGGCGCCGCTGGCGATTCTGGCCATCTGGGCCGGCGGGGTGTGGTTTCTGGCCCTGATTCTGGCGGCCATCGTGCTTCTGGCGCGTGAGTGGGCGGCCATGAGCGCTCCCCGACGCCGCGGCCCGATCGCGGTCGGCGTCGCCATCGCCATCCTCGCTGCCACAGTGACCGCCCATGCGGCGGCCATGTCTCCGGCGCTGGTTGTGCTGGTATTCGGTGCGGCTGCGGTGGCCCTGTATGCGCGCAGGCTTGGCGAGGCTGGTGTCGATGCGGCCTATGGCGTCATGTACCTGGGCTGGCCGACGATCCTGTTGATCTGGCTGCGCGAGGGTCAGTCTGACGTGGGGCTGAGCTGGACCCTTCTGGTCTTTGTTGTGGCCTGGTCCGCCGATGTGATGGCGTTTCTGGTCGGCAGTCTGTTGGGCGGACCGAAACTCTGGCCCCGCTACTCACCCAACAAGACCTGGTCGGGCTTTGCAGGCGGGCTAATGGCCGGCGCGCTGGCCGGCTATGTCGTGGCACAGTTTCTGCCGCTGGGCCTGCCGGATCCGGCCTGGGGGCTGGCGCTGGGTCTGGCGGGTGCGCTGGCGACCATGGC
Source organism: Caulobacteraceae bacterium (assembly GCA_019748095.1). GTDB lineage: Bacteria > Pseudomonadota > Alphaproteobacteria > Caulobacterales > Caulobacteraceae > Brevundimonas. The sequence continues at coordinate 9,555 of JAIEQA010000063.1, forward strand.
CGGTGACCTTTGGGAGTCGGCGTTGAAGCGGCGTTTCGGGGTCAAGGACGCCGGCGGTCTGATCCCCGGTCACGGCGGTCTGCTGGACCGGGTCGACGGCCTGATGTTCGCCGCCGTCGTCATCGCGGCCGGACGGCTCGGCACCGTCATGCTGGAGCGTGCCGCATGATCCGGCGACGGGTGACCGTTCTGGGTGCCACCGGCTCGGTCGGCACCTCGACCCTGGATCTGATGGACCAGGCCGAGCAGGGCGGCACCGGTGCCTTCGAGGTCGTGGCCCTGAGCGGTGGGGCCAACATCACCCGGCTGGCCGAACAGGCGCGGCGGTGGCGGCCATCCGTGGCCGTGACGGCTGACCCTGCGCGGCTGGACGAACTTCGCGATGCCCTGGCCGGGACGGGGGTGGAGGCGGCTGCAGGGGAGTCCGCGATCGTCGAGGCTGCCAGCCGGCCGACCGATCTGGTCATGGCGGCGATCGTCGGAGCGGCCGGTCTGAAATCCGCCTGGGCGGCAGCGGCGACGGGGGCGACGCTGGCGCTCGCCAACAAGGAGAGCCTGGTCTGCTGTGGCTCGGCGCTGATCCAGCGGGTCCGGACGGCGGGTGGGACACTGATCCCGGTCGACTCGGAGCATTCGGCGATCTTTCAGGTCTTCCCGGAAGCGGCTCCCGAGCGGGTCGCGCGATTGATTCTGACGGCCTCGGGCGGGCCGTTCCGGCGGACCTCGCTGGAAGCCATGGCCGGGATGACGCCGGAACAGGCCGTGGCCCATCCCAACTGGAGCATGGGGGCCAAGATCTCGGTCGACAGTGCCACCATGGCCAACAAGGGTCTGGAGATGATCGAGGCCGCCTATCTGTTCGGCATGCCGGCGGACCGGATCGATGTGGTGGTGCACCCGGAGTCCGTCATCCACAGCATGGTCGAATATGTCGACGGCTCGACCCTGGCCCAGATGGGTCCACCGGACATGAAAACACCGATTGCCTGTGCTCTCGCCTGGCCCGACCGGTTGAGCTGGCCAGCCCCGCGTCTGGATCTCGCTGCCATGGGCCAACTGACGTTCGAGGCCCCCGATCCGGTGCGGTTTCCGGCCCTGCGCCTGGCCCGCGAGGCCCTGGAGGCCGGGGGTGGCGCGCCGACGATCTTCAATGCGGCCAATGAGGTGGCGGCCCTGGCCTTTCTTGACCGCAGACTGGCCTTTCTCAATATTGCCGCAGTCATCGCCGAAACGCTTGAGCGTATGGTGAAGACGGGGGCAGACAGCGATTTCGACGACGCCTGCGCGGGGGCCCTCGCCCTCGATGCGCGTGCCCGTCGTGTTGCGATCGAAATCGTCGGGGATCTGGCGCTGGCCGCCTGATCCTCATCGCGTGGCAGAAATGGAGTCGATGACGGCATGCTGAACGCGATCGGACAGGCGCTGATCTATGTCGTCCCGTTTCTGCTTGTCCTGACGGTCATCGTCACGATCCACGAGCTTGGACATTTTCTGGTCGCCCGGGCCTTTGGCGTGAAGGTGGACCGGTTCGCCATCGGCTTCGGCAGGGCCCTGTACAGCCGGACCGACCGGAACGGCATCGAGTGGCGGGTCGGCTGGATGCCCCTGGGCGGTTATGTGAAGTTTTCCGGTGATCTCGATGCCTCCAGCGTCCCTGACAAGCGCGGGCTCGACGCGCTGAAGTCCGAGATCGTCTCGCGCGACGGGGCCGGAGCGGAACGCGACTATTTCCATTTCAAGCCGGTCTGGCAGCGGATGCTGATCGTGGTCGCCGGACCGGTCGCCAACTTCATTCTCGCCATCGCCATTTTTACGGTCCTGTTCTCCCTGCTCGGCGTGGAACTTCGACCTGCACGCGTGGCCCAGGTGACGGCGGGCTCGCCCGCGGCTGTGGCCGGCTTTAAGCCCGGAGACCTGATCACGGCCATTGACGGCCGTATCATCGCCGATGCCGGGGAGGTGACCCGCAAGGTGAGCCTGTCCAGCGGGGATGCGGTCCGGTTCACCGTGGAACGCGGCGGGTCCGAGATCGAGCTGGTGGCCACCCCGGAGCGGCGGGTCGAGACGGACCCGATCGCTGGACGGATCACCGTCGGGCGGATCGGCCTTGCCCTGTCCTCGACCGCCGCCGAGACCCGGCACGTCCGCTACAATCCGATCCAGGCCGTCGGGCGTGGGGTTCAGGAAACCGGAGATATTCTGGGCACCACGCTGAACTATCTGGGCCGGATCTTCACCGGACGGGAATCGGGCGATCAGCTGAGCGGCCCGCTGGGAATCGCCAAGGCCTCCGGGGCCCTGACCAATGCGGCCGTCGCGGCCAATCCCGACCCCGTGGCCACCGCCATGAACCTTCTGCTGACGCTGACGAGCTTTGCCGCCATACTTTCGATCGGAATCGGCTTTCTAAATCTGTTGCCCATCCCGGTTCTGGACGGCGGCCATCTGGTTTTCTACGCCTATGAGGCTGTGGCGAAGAAACCCGTAGCGGCGGCTGTTCAGGAGGCGGGATATCGGGTCGGTCTTGCTTTGCTGGCGGGTTTGATGTTGTTCGCGACCTGGAACGACCTGCAGAAGTTGAACCTGTTCCAATTCCTCGGCGGGCTCGTCAGTTGAGCCGACGCCAGCCCCCGATGGTTTCCCGAATGATCCTGACCGACCCCCGCGCCGTATTCCATCCGGGCGCCCGCAGCCTGCGCCGCACCGTTGCGACCACAGCCAGTTTGCTGGCCCTCGTGGCCGCGTCGCCCGTGCTGGCGCAGACGCCGCCCGCCCCGGGCATCCAGACCGGGCAGGTTGGGCCAGCCCCCGCCGCGATCCCGGCAGAGACCGGGACGGTCAACCGCATCCTGGTCGAGGGCAACCAGCGTATCGACCAGACCACGGTGCTGTCCTATCTGCCAATCCAGCCAGGCGACACGATCGACCCCGTCATCCTGGACGTTGCCATCCGTACTCTGGACCGCACCCAGCTGTTCGCTGACATCCAGATCGGGCTGCAGGAAAACGGGGACCTCGTGGTCCGCATCGTCGAGAACCCGATCATCAACCAGGTGGTGTTCGAGGGGAACAGCGCGATCAGCGAGGACAAGCTGACCGAGGAAGTCACCATCGGTCCGCGCGGTATCTACACCCGCGCCCGGATCCAGGAGGACGTGGGCAAGATTATCGAGCTGTACCGGCTGTCGGGCCGGATCTCGGCGACCGTCACGCCCAAGCTGGTCCAGCTGGAACAGAACCGCGTTGATGTCGTCTTCGAGATCGACGAGGGGCCCGAGACGGGCGTGCAGTCGATCACCTTCCTCGGCAACGAGGCCTTCTCGGACAGCGCCCTGCGCGAGATCATGGTGACCAAGCAGTCCCAGTGGTGGCGGCTGTTTACCAAGAACGACAACTACGACCCCGGGCGTCTGGACTACGACCGGGAGCAGCTGCGGAAATTCTATACCAACCGCGGCTATTACGATTTCCGCATTATCTCGGCGGTGGCCGAGCTGGCCCCCGACGACAGCGCCTTCGCCATGACCCTGACGGTCGATGAGGGCAGCAAGTACAACTTCGGTGACATTCAGGTGGTCACCGAGAACGACCGCCTCAACGCGGACTTCCTCGAGCTGCTGCTGCCGATCCGGACCGGCGACCTGTACGAGAGCGACAAGATCGAGAGCTCGGTCGACGCCCTGACGTTCGCGGCGGGCTCGGCGGGTTACGCGTTCGTTGACATCAACCCGACCTATCGGCCGAACCCCGAGACCGACACCGTTGACGTGACCTTCAACGTTTCGGAGGGGCAGCGTGTGTATGTCGATCGCATCAATATCATCGGCAATACGCGCACAATCGACCCCGTGATCCGGCGCGAGCTGATGCTGACGGAGGGAGACGCCTTCAACCGAACCCTGCTTGAGCGGTCGCGCAACAATCTGAGAGCGCTGGGCTTCTTCAAGGACGTCACGATCGAGGAGACCCGGAGCGCGGCCCCCGATCGTTCGGTTGTGAACGTCACGGTCGAGGAGCAGCCAACGGGCGAGCTCTCGGTCGGGGCAGGCTTCAGTTCGGTCGACAGCTTCGTCGTCAACCTGGGCATCTCCGAGCGCAACTTCCGGGGCCGCGGCCAGAATGTCGTCGCCCGCGTGGAGTGGGGATCCCTTCGCCAGCAGATCGACTTCCGCTTCACCGAGCCCAGATTCATGGGGCGCGATGTGGGAGCCGGTTTTGACCTGTTCCACTCCCGCTATGACTTCCAGGATGAGTCCTCGTTCGATTACCGGTCGACCGGGGCGGGCCTGCGCCTGTCCTATCCGCTGAACGGCTACAGCAGCCTGTCGACCCGGTACTTCATCAAGGACGACGAGATCATCGTCCCGACCGGCTATTGCAACGTCAACGGCGTGGGCTCGCGCGCCCTGTGCGAACAGGTCGGGGCCTCGCTGAACTCGTCGGTGGGCTACACGCTCTTCGTCAACCGCAGGAACGATCCCATCCGTCCCACCCGGGGCTGGACCGGGTCCATCCGTCAGGATTTCGCCGGCCTCGGGGGCGACGTGAACTACGTCAAGACCGAGGTCGACGCGACGGTCTATTATGGCATCACGCCAAGCTGGATCGTGTCGGTCGCGGGATCGTCGGGCTATGTCTCGGGCTGGAATGGTGATGCGATCCGGATCAACGATCGCTTCTTCAAGGGCGGCAACAGTTTCCGCGGGTTCGAGAATGCCGGCATGGGGCCGCGGGACCTGACCACCAACGATGCGCTGGGTGGCAATTTCTACGCCGTCGGCAGCATCCAGCTGACCCTGCCCAATGGCCTGCCCGAGCAGTACGGCATCCGCACCGAGCTGTTCGTCGACGTCGGCACCCTGGGGGTTCTGGACGACCGCTACACCCTGGGCACGAATGGACTTGTCGATACCTCGATCGCGGATGATCTGTCGCTCCGGGCCTCGGCGGGTCTGAGCGTCCACTGGCGCTCGCCGATGGGTCCGATCCGTTTCGACTTCAGTCAGATCCTGAGCGAAGAAGAGTACGACCGCACCGAAACCTTCCGCTTCTCGACCTCCACCCAGTTCTAAGTCGGGCCCTGTCGGCCCTGAAAAGGTTCTCCATGAAACTCCTCGCAATCGGTGCCGTCGCCCTGGCCTCGCTCGTCGGCTCGGCCGCCGTCGCCCAGACGCAGGGCCCGCAGAACCCGGGGCCCGTGATTCCCGGCGTCTGCGTCTATTTCAACCAGCGCCTGCTGGCCCAGTCGACCGTCGGCCAGGCGGTCCAGGCGCGGATGGAGCAGCTGGCCGGTGAGGTCCAGGGCGAGCTGTCGCCCTATGGCGCGGCCATCCAGACCGAGATCCAGACCTTGCAGGCAGGCGGACAGGCCGCCGATCCGGACGGTTCGCGCCGCACGGCGGTGCAGCAGCGCATCCAGGAAGCCCAGCTGCTGGAACAGACCCGTCAGGACGAACTGCGCTACACCCTGTCGGAACAGCGTCGGCTGATCTCGGTAACCGTGGAGCCCATCCTGGTCGCCGTCTATCAGGAGCGCGGCTGCGGCATCCTGCTGGACCGCGAGAGCGTCTTCATCGTCAATCCGGCCATGGACATCACCGATACGGTGATCCAGCGCCTGAACACGGCCCTGCCGACCCTGAGCTTCAACCGTCTGCCGATCCCGGTGCAAGCAGCGCAGTAGGACTCCGGGTCATGGTGCCCGACGCCCGCTTCTTCGATCTGCTGGCTCCGGTCAGCGTCGGCGACCTCGCAGCCCTGTCGGGCGGCGAGGTCGTTCGCGGTTCGGAATGCAGGATCAGCCAGGTTGCGCCTTTGAGCGTGGCCGACCGGAACGCGGTGGCTTTCCTTGGGGATCGCAAATTCGTCGAGGCCCTGGGGACCACGGCCGCCGGCTGTGTGATCGTACCGGCCGATGCGGTCGAGGCGGCACCGGCGGACGCCGCCGTGATCGTCTCGCGCACGCCACAGGCGGCGTGGGCAGCGGCGGCGATGGCCCTGCACCGGCCCCGGGGCCTGACGGCGGCGGATACTGCCGACGTGTGCGAGGACGACAGTGTGGTTATCGAACCGGGCGTGGTGCTGGGGACGGGCGCACGGGTCGGGCGGGGCACGCGGATCGGGGCCAATACGGTCATTGGGCCCGGCGTCCAGATCGGCCGCGACTGTGCGATCGGATCGAATGTCACGGTCGGCTTCGCCCTGATCGGCGACCGGGTGAAAATCTATGCCGGGGCCCGGATCGGCGAAGCCGGGTTCGGTGCCGCCGGAGGCGCGACGGGGCCCGTCGATGTGCCCCAGCTGGGCCGGGTCATCATCCAGGACGGGGTCACCATCGGGGCCAACACCTGTATTGACCGGGGGGCGTTCGACGACACGGTGATCGGCGAGAATACGAAGATCGATAATCTGGTGATGATCGCCCACAACTGCGTCCTCGGCCGCAATGTCCTGATGGCCGGGAACACCGGGATTTCGGGCTCGGTGCGGGTCGGGGACAATGTCATGTTCGGCGGCAAGGCCGGGGTCGGCGACCATATCACCATCGGCGAGGGCGCGCGGGTCGCGGCTGGTGCGGGGGTGCTGGCCGACATCCCCGCCGGCGAAACCTGGTCCGGCTATCCGGCCAAACCCATCCGTCAATTCTTGCGCGAGACCGTCTGGGTCTCCAGACAGGCGAGGAGCAAGGGAGCGCGCACGAATGACTGAGTCGGAGGGCAAGATCGACTACGCCGAGGTGATGCGGCGGCTGCCCCACCGCTATCCGTTCCTGCTGGTCGACAAGGCCGAGGACTTTGTGGCCCACACCTCGATCACGGGCATCAAGAACGTCACCCACAACGAGCCCTTCTTTCCGGGGCATTTCCCGATCGACCCGGTCATGCCCGGCGTCCTGATCGTCGAGGCCATGGCCCAGACCGGGGCCCTGCTGATGTCCAAGAGCCTGGACATCGAGGTGGCGGGCAAGGTCATCATGTTCATGACCATCGACGGCGTCCGCTTCAGAAAGCCCGCCCGGCCGGGTGACCAGCTGCATATGAAGGTCATCGTCACCCGCGCCCGCGGTGAGGCGTTCAAGTTCCGCGGCGAGACCTTCATCGACGGCAAACTGGCCGCCGAGGCCGAGTTCATGGCCATGGCCGTCAAAGTCGACCAGCCGGTCCCCGCGTGAGCGCCATCCACCCCACGGCCATCGTCGACGGCTCGGCCCACCTGGCCGATGGCGTGGTGATCGGGCCGTGGTGCACGGTCGGGCCGGGGGTGCGGCTGGAGGCCGACGTTCATCTGGTCAGCCATGTCGTGGTCCAGCAGGACACGACGGTGGGGGACCGCACGGTGATCCACCCCTTCGCCGTGATCGGTGGCGACCCCCAGCACAACGGCTATCGCGGCGAGCCGGTGCGGCTGGAGATCGGGGCGGACAATTCGATCCGGGAGCATTCGACCTTCAATCGGGGCACGCCCCAGGGCAGCGGCGTCACGCGCGTGGGCTCGAACGGCCTGTTCATGACCGGGGCCCATGTGGGGCACGATGCGGTCGTGGGCGATCATGTGGTGATGGCGAACCAGGCGACGCTGGGCGGCCATGCGCGGATCGGCGACCGGGTCTTTCTGGGCGGGCTGTGTGCCGTGCACCAGAACGGCCGGGTCGGGCAGGGGGCGATCATCGGCGGTCTGGCGGCCGTGACGAGGGATGTCATCCCCTATGGCTCGGCCTGGGGCAATCACGCGCAGCTGCAGGGGCTGAACCTGATCGGGCTGAAGCGCAAAGGGTATGGCAAGGACGCGGTCCGGCGGCTGCTGGCGGCCTTCCGCGACCTGTTCGAAGGGCAGGGCGTGTTCGCCGACCGGCTGGACGCCGTCGAGGCCGGTTACACCGATCTGCCCGAGATCATGGAGATCGTGGCCTTCATCCGCGAAGGGGGCAGGCGACCGCTCTGCCTGCCCGGCGAATGACAAATTCCGGGCACCAAACCCGTCAAATTTCGTCGCCAACTCGACCAGTCGGCTGGTCAACCTCGCCAACTTCACCAAACGCCCCATTCGGCCCGGGAGGCGGGTCTTGAGTCGGGGCAAACTGGGCCTGATCGCGGGTGGCGGCGCGCTTCCGCTGGCCATAGCGGCCCGGTGCGACCTGGAAGAGCGCGCGGTCTTCGTGGTGCGTCTGACGAGCTTCGCCGACCCCCACCTGGTCCGTTATCCGGGGATCGAAGCCGGGATGGCCGAGATCGGCAAGGTGCTGGCGGCGCTGAAGGTGGCGGGCTGTACGGCGGTCTGTTTCGCCGGGACGGTGAACCGCCCCGATTTCAAGGCGCTGAAGCCCGATCTTAAGGGGGCGACCCTGTTGCCCGGTATCATCGCGGCGGCGACCCGGGGGGATGACGCCCTGTTGCGCAAGATCCTGTCGATCTTCGAGGCCGAGGGCTATGCCATCGAGGGGGCCGACGACATTCTTGGGGGCGACACCCTGTCGGCGGGGGCTCTGGGGCGGGTGCAGCCGGACGCGGCGCAGATTGCCGATCTGAAGAAGGCCCTGCATGTGGCGGAAAAGGCGGGCGAACTGGACATTGGGCAGGGGGCCGTAGTCTGTGACGGTCTGGTGCTGGCGGTCGAGGCCCAGGAGGGGACGGACGCCATGCTGGCCCGGGTCGCCGGCCTGCCAGCCGATCTGAGAGGCCAGGCCGGGAGCCTGAAGGGCGCGCTGGGCAAGGCCCCCAAGCCGATCCAGGACCTGAGGGTGGACATGCCCGTCATCGGCGCACGCACGGTTGAGATGGCGGCCGCGGCCGGGTTGGCCGGAGTCGGCGGGGTCGCCGGACGGCTGATCCTGATCGACCGGGCCGCGATCATAGAGTCGGCCGACCGGCTGGGCCTGTTCGTCTGGGGCGAGGACCGGTCATGAAGATCATGCTGGTGGCAGCGGAGGCCTCGGGCGATGCCCTGGGAGCCGGACTGGCCGGAGCTTTGCGGGCGCGGCAGCCCGACGTCGCCCTGGTCGGGGTCGGCGGACCCAAGATGGCCGCCGAGGGCATCGACAGTCCGTTCGACATCGCCGAGCTCTCCATCATGGGTTGGCTGGAGGGCCTGAGGGCCTATGGCCGGGTCAAGGCGAGGGTGGCGGACACGGTGGCGCTGGCGGTGCGGGAGCGGCCGGAGGCCGTGGTTCTGATCGACAGCTGGGGCTTCACCATCCGGGTGGCCAAGGCGATCCGGGCGGTCCTGCCTGAGGTGAAGCTTATCAAGTACGTGGGGCCGCAGGTCTGGGCCTCGCGGCCGGGGCGGGCAAAGACGCTGGCGGCGGCGGTGGATCACCTGCTGGCCCTGTATGCCTTTGACGCGCCGTGGTTCGAGCGTGAGGGCCTGCCGACGACCGTGGTCGGCTCGCAGGCCCTGCACGTCGACATGGACGGCACCAATCCCGTCGCGTTCCGCAAGGCGCGGGGTATCCCGGAGGATGCGCCACTGCTGCTGGTCCTGCCGGGCAGTCGTCCGACCGAGATCCGGCTGATGACGCCGGTGTATGAGGCGGCGGTCGCGCGGCTGAAGGCGGACAACCCCGCCCTGGCGGTCGTGGTGGTCGCGGCGGGCACGGTGGCCGAGGACGTGACCGCCCGGGTCGCCGCCTGGCCCTTCCGGGCGCATGTGGTGGGCGAGGGCGAGAAGTACGCGGCGATGAAGGCGGCGACCGTGGCGCTGGCGACCAGCGGCACGGTCTCGACAGAACTGGCGTTGGCCGGCGCGCCCATGGTGATCAGCTACCGCTTCGGACCGGTCAGCTATGCGATCATGAAGCCGTTTTTCACCGGCAAATACGCGACCCTGTTCAACCATGCGGCGGACGAGGAGATCGCAAGGGAGCTGATCCAGTCCGACGCCACCCCGGAGAAGGTGGCGGCCGAGGTGGGCCGGCTGCTGGCCGATCCCGCCGCGCGGGCGGTGCAGGCGGCGCGGCAGACGGCGGCGCTGGACCGGATGGGCCGCGAGGGGCGCGATCCGTCCGAGATTGCGGCGGAGGCGGTGCTGAGGGTGGTGGCGCAGGGCCCTCTGGATCGTTCATCGGGTAGGGCCTAGTCTGGGTCCACTGCCTCCTGCTGTATGAGTGTCGAATGACTGCGCCGCGCCCGCCCAAAAAGAGCGAAACGCTGGAAGTCCGGCTGCCCCATGCGGCCAAATCGGCCTTCATGACGCGCTGTCATGCGTCCGGTTTGACCGCCAGCGAGGTCGTGCGGACCCTGATCGAGCGGGACGCGACGGCAAGCCGGAGCCGCCGGACCCTGGGCGTCCGACAGGCGCTGGCAGCCGCGATTGCGGGTCTCGCCATCGGTGCGGTCGCGGCCCCCTCGATCGCCCAGGCCCTGCCGGGGTCACGGGTCGCCTTCGACCGGATGGACGCCGATCGGGACGGCGTCGTGACCTTCGCCGAGTTTCAGGCGCGCTAGCCGATCCTCTGCATCAGCCGCCCGGGCCGCAGGTTGAACCAGGTCCAAGGCTTGTAGAGGGCCGCGCCCGGCTTCCATGAGGCGACCACAAGCTCGGCCCGACCCACGAGGTTGGTCACCGGCAGCAGGCCGACTCCGACATCACCGGACCAGCGGCTGTCCAGCGAGTTGTCGCGGTGATCGCCCATGACGAACAGCTGGCCGGCCGGCACGACCTGGGCCGGGCGGTCATCGCCGGCCAGACCGGCCCCGGCGTCGAAGGTCACATAGGCGCGGCCGACCGGATGACGCTCCTCGACCCGCAACACCGGCCGTTCGGGGGCGTCGAGATCGAGACCCGGGCCCAGGGCGCGTTGCGGCAGGGGCCGGCCGTTGACGATGACCATGCCGCCGACCACCTCCACCCGGTCGCCGGGCAGGCCGATGACCCGTTTGATCCAGATTTCGTCTGGGTTGGAGGGGCGGCGAAACACCACAACGTCGCCGCGCGCGGGCAGCCGCCCGAACAGTCGGCCCGGGGGCAGGGGCGGGTTGAAGGCCACGGAGGCGCGGCTCCAGCCATAGGCAGATTTGGACACCACCAGATAGTCGCCGACCACCAGACCGGGCTCCATCGAGGCCGAGGGGATGGTGAAGGGCTGGAAGGCCACGGTCTGGATCAGTACGGCGGCGGCAAGACCGAGCGCCACGGTGCGGATCGTCTCGCCCATTCCGGGCGGGGCGTCCGGTCGGGCCGATCCGGCGGCAGGAGTGGGCGGGGCATGGGGTGATGTGGAGGTCATGACGCCCACTCTCGGAGCCGAAGCCCCGGGAACGCCAGCAAAGTCGTGTCCGGACAGGCCCGTGATCGTGTCCGGACAATCGCAGCCGCTCGGCCTGACAGGCGTGAGGAGCCGGTTGACGGGTTGAGCAGATCGGGCCCACTCTCGCGCAGTGAGTGTGTCGTTCTGCAGACTGCAGCATGCGCCGGAATTTGCGGGCGTCCGTGGTTTTCAACGTCTGCGTCAGGTCGGGGTCCCATGAAACGCCTTGCGATCGCTCTGGTACTGGGGAGTGCGGCCTGTTCGCCGGTGGCGGGAACAGCGTCGGCGGCCGATGTCTGCTGGCGGGTGTCGGACGCAGAGGGTGGCGCCGCCCGGAACGAGGCCGTCGCGGTTGACATCCCCAATCTGGAGACCTGTGCGGCCCGGCTGGAGGCGGTCAGGATGATGGAGGGCCGGCCGGTGACGGGGCTCTACAACGGCCATTTCATCTTTGTGACCCAAGCGAGCGTTCTTTCGGCGCAGACGCTGGACGGAACCCGCTTCCGCGTCTTCGAGCCGGAGGACCGGAAAGAGATCCAGGCGGGCATTCAGGCCCTCATGGACCACGAAGCGGCCGGGAAAGTCGGGAGCTGATCGCGGCTCGCGGTCGCAACATACGAAAACGCCGGGGCTTTCACCCCGGCGTTCTGCATTTCAGACTTCGTGTGGGTGATCAGCCCCGGTTCTGGATCGGGACGTAATCGCGCTCGACCGGGCCGGTGTAGAGCTGACGCGGGCGGCCGATCTTCTGGCCGGGATCGGCCATCATTTCCTGCCACTGGGCGATCCAGCCGACGGTGCGGGCCAGGGAGAACAGCACGGTGAACATCGAGGTCGGGAAGCCCATCGCCGACAGGGTGATGCCCGAATAGAAGTCGACGTTCGGGAACAGTTTGCGCTCGATGAAATACTCGTCGTTCAGGGCGATGCGCTCCAGCTCCTTGGCGACCTGGAACAGGGGATCGTTGGGATCACCGACGGCGGCCAGCACCTCGTCGGCGCTTTCCTTCATCACCTTGGCGCGCGGGTCGTAGTTCTTGTAGACCCGGTGGCCGAAGCCCATGAGTTTGTATTTCTTGGCCTTTACGCCCTCGATGAACTCCGGGATCTTGTCCGGGGTGCCGATCTCCTTGAGCATGTTCAGGGCCTCCTCGTTGGCACCGCCGTGCGACGGGCCCCACAGGCAGGCAATGCCGGCGGCGATACAGGCGAACGGGTTGGCCCCCGAGGAGCCGGCCAGACGCACGGTCGAGGTCGAGGCGTTCTGCTCGTGGTCGGCGTGCAGCATGAAGATCCGGTCCATGGCCTTGGCCAG
>JAIEQA010000033.1 GCA_019748095.1 Caulobacteraceae bacterium
ACGCCTCCTTCAAGTGGTGTGCTCAACACCTCCACTTTGGCACTTAGATGCCGTCAGGGGGCGTCCACCCCATCGCTCATGGCGCTTCGCCGACATGATTGGTCGATAGGAGCCGCGAGGGCGACATGGATTCTTTCGAGCCAAAGATGCTACGAATAGATGAGATGGACGCTGCAGCTCAGATTCGATTTAAATTACGCGTCGACTTGGCTGCCATGCCTCGAATGATCTCGAAAGATAGCGTCATCACTAAAATTTTATGACGCTATATTTCTTAGTGTTTTCAATAGCGTTATTGGGCGACGGTAGCCTAGTCGGCATGGGGTCGTCCTGCCAATAAAAAGAGCTTTGTAAACAACACTGTTGTTGTCATTAAGTAATCGAGTGGGGATAGTTCAAACGCCCGCGCCTCAAATCGCGGCACGTCCTCCATCCCGTGGCTTAGCCGCTTGGATCTGACTCCTGGGCTCGCCAGTCGAGTTCTGTAGACCGAGATCGGCCCAAGCTTCCAAGTCGTGCACTGCATAGACCACTCGACCTCCGATCTTTCGGTAGGTCGGTCCAGTTCCGTACGTGCGGTGTTTCTCTAGGGTTCGCCCTGAAAGGCCCAGAAAGTGGCCTGCTTCGGGCGTCCTCAGATAGCGAGAGCGTACGGGGAAGTCAGTTGGGTTTGCCATGTGCGCAGCCACCAGCGGTCTCCGATTCCGAAGCGAGGGGCGTAAGTTTGAGCGGCGGTGTCATCTCCGACTATCCGCGAGTTTACGGTCGGAACCGTGCCGGGGTCGCGACGGCCGGCTCGTCGGGAAAAACCAACGCAATCCACCGTCCTAACTACCGTCCTAATCGCCGCCCTAAAGGATGGCGTGGCGACAGAGGTCAACCGGAACTGCCAATTTTTCAATGAAATCAAGGAGACGATGGTGGGTGATGTAGGGTTCGAACCTACGACCCGCTGATTAAGAGTCAGCTGCTCTACCAACTGAGCTAATCACCCGTACCAGTCGTCCGGCGAGGCACCGTCGGCACCGCGTGGTCCCCGCGCGCCGTTCGGAGACGGCAGAACGGGGAGGAGGGGACATAGAGAGATTGGGCGTCTGGCGCAAGGGCCCGGTCCGGTGGTTCCGCCGGGCCGTGCGACAGGCTAGCCTTGTCGTGGATTCGGCCCGGGTGGGGCCTGGGGACGACAGCATGGCCTTCTGGAACCGACGCAAGTCGATCGACCAACTGCATCAGGCCTCGGACGGACCGCGCCTGAAGGCGACGCTGAGCTGGCCCCATCTGCTGGCGCTGGGCGTCGGCGCGATCGTCGGGACCGGGATCCTGACCCTGATCGGGGTCGGGGCCGGTCTGGCCGGGCCGGCGGTGATGATCAGCTTCGCCCTGGCGGGTCTGGTCTGTGCCTGCGCCGCCCTGGCCTATGCCGAGCTGTCTACCATGATGCCGCAGGCAGGCAGCGCCTATGCCTATTCCTATGCGGTGCTGGGTGAGGGGATCGCCTGGATCGTGGGGTGGAGCCTGATCCTGGAGTATTCGCTGGTGGTCTCGGCTGTGGCGGTGGGCTGGTCCGGCTATGCCGTCGGCTTCCTGACGGGGATGGGGATCGATCTGCCGACGGCCCTGACCGTGGGGCCCCATGTGGCGGGTGGGATCGTCAATCTGCCGGCGGTGTTCATCATCGCCGTGGTGACCGGTCTGCTGCTGCTGGGCACCCGCGAGAGCGCCACGCTGAACGCCATTCTGGTGGTCATCAAGGTGGCGGCCCTGATCGGCTTTGTGGCCATTGCCCTGCCGGCCTTCGACCAGGACAACTTCACCCCCTTCATGCCCTATGGTTTCGGGGCACCCTTCGTCCAGACCGGGGTTATGGCAGCGGCGGCGATCATCTTCTTCGCCTTCTACGGCTTTGACGCCATCTCGACGGCGGCGGAGGAAACGAAGAAGCCCGAGCGGGACCTGGCCATCGGCATCATCGGCTCGATGCTGATCTGTACCGCCCTGTATCTGGTCGTGGCGGCCGCTGCGATCGGGGCCCGGCCGGTGGCCAGTTTCGCCGCCAGCCCCGAGCCTCTGGCCCTGATCCTGCGCGAGATGGGGCAAGGGACGGCAGCCCAGTGGATCGCGGCCAGCGCCGTGATCGCCCTGCCGACCGTGCTGCTGGCCTTCCTGTTCGGCCAGAGCCGGATCTTCCTCGGGATGGCGCGGGACGGACTGCTGCCGACCCGGTTGGCGAGGATCTCGACCCGGGGTGTGCCGGCCGTCGTGACGGTGTTCACCGCCGTTGTGGTAGCGGCGCTGGCCGGGGTCATGCGGCTGGATGAACTGGCCTCACTGGCCAATGCGGGGACGCTGGCGGCCTTCGCGGCGGTGGGGGTCTGCCTGATCGTGCTGCGGCTGCGGGATCCGGAACGGGAGCGCAAGTTCCGCGCCCCGCTGTTCTGGCTGGTGGGCGCCATCACCATTGTCGGCTGTGTGGTGTTCTTCTTCAGCCTGCAGGCCCGGACCCAGCTGTATTTCCTGTACTGGAACATCGGCGGCCTGGTGATCTATCTGCTGTGGTCGGCGAAGAATGCGCGGCTGGCCAAACACCCGGAACAGGCCGGCTGATGTCGCGCCGCGACCTGACCGGCGCGGTGGATTTCACGGTGCTGGACCGTACGACCGGCGGGGACGACGGGGTGGCCGAGGAGGTGCTGGGCCTGTTCGTCCAGCAGGCCGGGATATGGTCGCCGATGCTGGATGCCCGGGTCGAGGGCTGGCGTGACGCGGTGCATACGATCCGGGGCGCGGCGGCGGGGATCGGCGCAGGCGAGTTGGCCGCAGTGTGCGAGGCGGCGGAGGGGGCCGACAAGGCGATCGCCCCGGCGCGGCTGGATCATGTCCGCGATGCACTGGATCGGGCGCTGGCCGATGTCGCGGCCTGGCGGCATGAGCTGATGCTGCGGTCGCTGAAAGGCTAGGTCGGGACCCCGTCGACCAGATAGACGCGCGAGGTCGAGGCGGCCTCGCGGATGCGCAGCGCCGTCTGGTATTCGGGCGAGGCGCGCCAGCGGGTCGCAGTCTCGCGGTCCGGAAACTCCAGGATGACGACGCGCGCGGCTGGCGGCTCTCCGGCGATGGCCGACCCGGCACCCCCGCGCACCACATAGCGCCCGCCGTGGGCCAGGACGGTCGGGGCGGCAAGGCGGGCGTACTCCGCATAGGCGTCCGGATCGGCAACGACGATCTCGTGGACCTCGTAGGCCTTTGCGGTCGGGGCGTCAGACATGATGGCAGGTCCTGGTCAGCGGCGCGTGCGGTCGTAGACGCCAAACTCGTGGGCGATGCAGCGGTCGATGAGGGTACGCCAGACCGGCTCGGCGATATCGCGCGACAGGTGGTGGGCGTCGGCGGCGGCGAGGACCTTGCTCACCACATCCTCGATGCGGGCGTCGTCGTGGACGGCGTCGCGATCCGGCTTGATGCGGGCGGCGGCGTCCATGTAGCGCTGGCGTTCGGCCAGAAGGGCGACGAGGGCGCGGTCCAGCGCGTCGACGCCCTGACGCACCTCGGCCATGGACTGACAGTCGTTCGGGTCCATGCGCGGATCGACTGCCACGATCGCTGGTTTGTGCATCATCCTGCCTGAAATCTCAGCCAACGAACGCGCGCTCCAGGACATAGTCGCCGGGCTCGGCGTTCGAGCCCTCCTTCATGCCGAAGGTCTCGAGCAGTTCTGCGGTTTCCTTGATCATGGCCATGGAGCCGCACAGCATGACCCGGTCGCGGTCGGGCGAGAATCCCTGCGGCAGGCCGAGGTCGGTGAACAGGGCCCCGGACTGGATGCGGTCGGTGATCCGGCCTGGCGTGCCGAACTCCTCGCGGGTCACGGTCGGATAATAGGTCAGCTGGGCCTTTGCCTCCTCGCCGATCAGGGGATCGTCGTGGATGCCGGAGGTGAGGAAGTCGCGGTAGGCCAGATCGGCCACGGTCCGCACGGTGTGGCAGACGATGACGCGGCCGAAGCGGCTGTAGGTTTCGGGATCCCGTGCGACGCTGAGCCAGGGGGCCAGACCGGTGCCTGTGCCGATCAGCCACAGGGTGTCGCCGCCGGTCAGGGCGTCCAGCACCAGGGTGCCGGTCGGCTTCTTGCCCATCAGGACTGTGTCGCCGGGCGTGATCTTGACCAGACGAGACGTCAGGGGGCCGTCGGGCACGGCGATGGAGAGGAACTCCAGCTGTTCGTCCCAGCCCGGGCTGGCGATGGAATAGGCCCGCAGGATGGGTTTGCCTCCGTCCTCTCCCGGCAGGCCGATCATGACGAACTCGCCCGAACGGAAGCGGAAATCGTCGGGGCGGGCGATGCGGAAGCTGAACAGCTGTTCGGTCCAGTGATGGACCCACAGGACCTCCAGCTCATGGAAGGCGGAGGGCTTCGGCGGCGGCGGGGCGAGGGTCGTGTCGGTCATCCCTTCGGTGTTTAGGGGCTCGGAACCGATCGCGAAAGGCGGTGCGATGTCTTCCTGCACGTCGGGGAGGGGAAGGGGAGTGACGCGGACAGAATCTGTCGATAGCGTCCGGCACCATGCGCACAGTCCTGCTTGTCTCCGCCCTCGCCCTGACCGCCGGATCGGCGTTCGCCCAGACATCCAATCCTGCGGTATTGACCCCGGAGCGGGTGTTCTCCAATCCCGGTCTGAACGGCCCGGTGGCCCAGGGGGTCAGCCTGTCGCCGGACGGTGAACTGGTCGCCTTCCTGCGGGCCCGGGAGGACGACGTCTCGGTGCTGGACCTGTGGGCTGCGCCGACGGGGGCGGGCGAGCCGTTCAAGCTGATCGACGCGCGCGCTCTGGTGCCGGACGCCGGCGAGCTTTCGGAGGCCGAAAAGGCCCGGCGCGAACGGATGCGGATTTCGCAGCGCGGCGTGGTCGAGTATTCCTGGGACGAACAGGGCCGCTACATCCTCGCCCCGCTGGAAGGCGATATCTTCCTGGCCAGCCGCGAGGGCGGGGCGGTGCGCCGCCTGACCGAGACCGCGGCCGACGAGATCGACGCCAAGGTGTCGCCGAAAGGCAATTTCGTCAGCTTCGTGCGGGATCAGGATCTGGTCGTGCTGGAGCTGGCCTCGGGGCAGGAGCGGCCGGTCACGACAGACGGCGACGGCCTGATCACCTGGGCCACGGCCGAGTTCATCGCCCAGGAAGAGATGGACCGGGACACCGGCTACTGGTGGAGCCCTGATGAGCGTTTCATCGCCCTGCAGCGCACCGATGAAAGCACCGTCGACATTGTGCCCCGGCTGGACATCAGCGGCACCGGGGCGACGGTGGTGGCCCAGCGCTATCCCCGCGCGGGCCGGCCCAATGCCGTGGTCGAACTGTATGTGCAGGACGTGGCGGCTGGCCGGCGGGTCAAGGTCGACCTGGGCACCAATACCGACATCTATCTGGCGCGGGTCAATTGGTCGACAGACGGGGAGACCCTGTATGTCCAGCGTCAGTCGCGCGACCAGAAGACGCTGGACCTGCTGAGGGTCGATCCGTCGACGGGAGCGTCACGGGTGATTGCCACCCAGACCTCGGACGCCTGGGTCGAGCTGACCGATGATTTCAAGGCGCTGAGAGACGGGCGGTTCATCTGGTCCGACGAGAGCACCGGATGGCGGCATCTGTACCTGTACGGGGTCGACGGGCGGAAGATCCGGGCGATCACCGCGGGCGACTATCCGACCAAGGGTTTGAACGGCATCAATGAGGCGACGGGCGAGGTGTTCTTCACCGCCTCGATGCGGGACGGGGTCGAGGCACCGCTGGAGCAGCAGTTGTTCCGGGCCAGCCTGAACGCCGTGGTCGAGCCGGTGGCCGTGACGTCCGCCGGGGGCTGGTGGTCGGCCAGTATGAACCGCACCGGGACGGCCTTCGTCGGCAACTACACCGATCCGGTGACGCCGCCGCAGTCGGGTCTGTACCAGGCCGATGGCCAGTTCGTGCGCTGGATCGAGGAGAATGCGCTGGACGCAGACCATCCGTTCCAGCCGTATGTCTCGCGCCGGCCGGTAACCGAATACGGGACGCTGGAGAGCCAGGGAGAGACCCTGGTCTGGCAGATGAGCCGGCCGGTCGATTTCGATCCGTCGAAAACCTATCCGGTGGTGATGCAGGTCTATGGCGGTCCGAGCGGCGGGGGGGTGCGGCGGGCCTGGCTTCCGGCCACGACTCAACTGTTGACCGAAGCGGGATATCTGGTGTTCCGACTGGACAACCGGGGCGAGGGCTATCGCTCGGCGGCATTCAAACAGGCCCTGCACCTGACCATGGGTCAGCCGGAGATCGCGGATCAGGTTCTGGGGGCCAACTATCTGAGATCCCTGCCGTATGTGGACGACAGCCGGATCGCGGCCATGGGCTGGAGCTACGGCGGCTTCATGACCCTGCACATGCTGACCGAGCCGCAGATGGGACTGACGTCGGCCATTTCCGGGGCCCCGGTCACGGACTGGAGTCTGTATGATACCCACTACACCGAACGGTTCATGTCCACGCCCGAGGCGAATGCGGCCGGCTATGCCGCGTCGGATGTCGTCGACCAGCTGGACGACCTGACCGGCCGGCTCCTGCTGCTGCACGGGATGGCGGACGACAACGTCATCCTCGAGAATGCGACGCGCGTGATCGACGCCCTGCAGGCCAAATCCATCCCGTTCGATCTGATGCTCTATCCCGGGCAGCGGCACGGCGTGCGGGGCAATGAAAGGCAGCTGCAGCAATGGCGCACCTATCTCGACTTCCTCGATCGCACGATCGGGTCGCGGGCTCCGTCCGCGCAGGACTGATCGCGGCGGCGCTGTCGGCCCTGTGGGTCGGCGGCGCGGCGGCCCAGGCGGTCGAGCCGGCCGATCCGGTCAATGCCGTGATCGTCTGGTCCGGCGCGCCGATCGATCGCGACTGGACGACGGCGGACGGCATGACCGGCCTGCCGATCCTGCTGAAGGACAATATCGAGACGGCGGACATGCCGACCACGGCGGGCTCGCTGGCGCTGGTCAACAATGCGCCGGGGCGGGATGCGCCAGTGGCGGCGCGGCTGAGGGCGGCGGGGGCGGTCATCGTCGGCAAGGCCAATCTGTCAGAATGGGCCAATATCCGCTCGAACGCCTCCATCAGCGGGTGGAGCGCGGTGGGGCAGCAGACGCTGAACCCCTATGATTCGCTGCGGACGCCGTGCGGGTCGTCGTCGGGGAGCGCGGCGGCGGTGGCGGCGGGGATCGTGCCGGCCGCGATCGGGACCGAGACCAATGGTTCGATCGTCTGCCCGGCCTCAGTCAATGGCGTGGTGGGCTTCAAGCCGACCGTGGGGCTGGTCAGCCGGACGCATATCGTGCCGATCAGCCATTCCCAGGACACGGCCGGGCCGATCACGACCACGGTCGAGGATGCCGCCATCGTGCTGACCGCAATCGCGGGGTCCGACCCGCTGGATGCGGTGACGGGGCAGGCGGATGCGCGCAAGGTCGATTACCGCGCGGCGCTGGATGCGGGGTCCCTGGCCGGCGCGCGGATCGGGGTGATGCGGTTCCTGGTCGGGAATTTCTCGGTAGAGACCCAGGCGGTGTTCGAGCAGTCCTTGCAGGTGATGCGCGAGGCCGGGGCCGAGCTGATCGAGATCACCGAGGGACCCGATATGCGGGCGATCGGTGGGGCGCAGCTGACGGTGCTGCTGACCGAGCTGAAACACGATCTGAACGTCTATCTGGCCTCGACCGACCCGGTGCAGGTGCCGACGCGGACCCTGGCCGAGGTCATCGCCTTCAACGCCGCCGAGCCGCGCGAGACCGTGCTGTTCGGGCAGGAGCTGTTTCTGCAGGCCGAGGCGACCGGGGGGCTGGACGATGCGGCCTATGTGGCGGCGCGCGAGAGCTCGTTGCGGATGTCCGGCGTCGAGGGGATCGACCGGATGATGGCGGAGCACCGGCTGGTGGCGCTGGTGGCACCGACGACCTCGCGGGCCTGGACCAATGATCCGACCGATGACGATCGGGGGCAGGGGTCGGCCAGTACGCTGGCGGCGGTGGCGGGCTATCCGCATCTGACCGTACCGATGGGCTTTGACCGCGGGATGCCGGTGGGGATCAGCTTCATGGCCGGGGCCTGGGACGACGCGGCGGTGCTGTCGCTGGGGTATGCGTTCGAACAGAAGACGATGGCGCGCCGGGCACCGGGTGAGCAGGCGCGCGCCGCCTGGGAGACGGAGTGATGACCGTTCAGGCAGGGAGCCTTCGGCTCCGAGCACTGGTGCCCCTGCTGTGCGGCGCAGCGATGGTACTGGCCGGTTGCGCCACGCCGAACGGTGACGGGAGCTGGACCTTCCCTACAGAGACCGGTGGGGTGCGCTACATGCCGCCGACGATCGCGGCGATCGAGTCCGGCGAACCCGCGACAGAGGGTCTCAGCCATGCAGCGATGGCCAGCGGCCTGATCACCTCCTCCAGCAGCACGACGAACTTCCCTCTCAACGCGGTCATCGCAGTGAGTCCGACGGTCGAGGCCGACGGCGTCAGACTGGATGCGGAACGGGCGGCCGGGCAGTTGCGTGGCCCGCTTCACGGCGTGCCGATCCTGATCAAGGACAATGTCGAGACCCTGGATATGCCGACGACCGCCGGGTCGCTGGCGCTGCTGAACAATGCGCCCGGACGGGATGCACCGCTGGTCGCGCGGTTGCGCGAGGCGGGCGCGGTGATCCTGGGCAAGACCAATCTGTCGGAGTGGGCCAACATCCGCTCCTCCGCCTCGGTGTCGGGCTGGAGCGCGGTCGGGGGTTTGACGCGCAATCCCCATGCGCTGGACCGCAATACCTGCGGCTCGTCCTCCGGCTCAGGCGCGGCGGTGGCGGCCGGGCTGGCCCCGGCAGCGATCGGGACCGAGACGGACGGGTCGATCACCTGTCCGGCGGCGGTCAACGGCATCGTCGGCTTCAAGCCCACGGTGGGTCTGGTCAGCCGGACCCATATCGTGCCGATCAGCCATTCCCAGGATACGGCCGGGCCCATGACCCGGACGGTCGAGGATGCGGCCATCGTGCTGTCGGTCATCGCCGGCAGCGACCCGGCTGACCCGGCGACGGTCGAGGCGGATGCGCGCAGGGTCGACTATCGCGCGGCGCTGGATGCCGGGTCGCTGAGGGGCACGCGGATCGGGATCGGGCGGTTTCTGGCGGGCTATTCCGCCGGCACCGACCGGGTGTTCGAACAGACGCTGCAGGCCCTGCGCGACGCCGGGGCCGAACTGGTCGAGATCACGGAGGGGCCGGACACCGGCGTGATCGGGGCGGCGGAGTTCACCGTTCTGCTGACCGAGCTGAAGGCGGACCTGAACGCCTATCTGGCCTCGACCGATCCGGCGCAGGTGCCGACGCGGACCCTGGCCGAGGTGATCGCCTTCAATGCGGCGACGCCGCGCGAGATGGCCCTGTTCGGACAGGAGACCTTCATCGCCGCCGAGGCGACGAAGGGGCTGGACGATCCTGCCTATCGCGAGGCGCGGGCGACCTCGCTGAGACTGGCCGGACCGGAAGGCATCGACCGGCTGCTGGCCCAGCACCGCGTCGTGGCCCTGATTGCGCCGACCAATGGGCCCGCCTGGTCGATTGATGCGGTCAATGGCGACCATTATCTGGGTTCGGCCAGCCAACTGGCGGCGGTGGCGGGCTATCCGCACCTGACCGTGCCGATGGGGTTTGTTCAGGGCCTGCCGGTGGGGCTGAGCTTCATCGGAGCGAAGTGGGACGACGCGCGTATCCTGTCGCTGGGCCATGCCTTTGAACGGGCGACGCAGGCGATCCGGCCGCCGACGTTCGCGCGGTCGGCCGATGAGCTGCCGGAGCTGGCCCCGTCGCTGGCCCCGTACGCGCGGCAGCCCTGAACACCGGGCTGAACGCAGCGACCCCGGCTGTGGAACCGGAGGGGCGGTGCTGCAGTTTGGGCGGCATGTCAGACCTGATCGCCAATGTCTTCGGCACGGCCGCTGCCCTGTGCTCGATCACCAGCTTCGCGCCCCAGATGTTCAAGATCTGGAAGGAGCGGGACGCCTCGTCAATCTCGCTGAAGACCTATTCCCTGACCGTGACCTGTTTCGTGCTGTGGGTGGTCTACGGGGTGCTGACGGAGGCCTGGCCGGTGACCTTCGCCAATTCGGCGGCGCTGATCATGGCCAGCGGGGTGCTGATCATGAAATGGCGCTTTCGCGACGGGGACCCGGAGACGGTCTGATCGAAATTTGCCCGGCCCTTGAGGCCGGTGACGCCGATGCTCCACCTGTGGCCAGAATGACAATGGTGGCGACCGCCTCGATCAGATGGCTTGCAAGATCGGGGTTCATCAGGTTAGGCTCTTATTGATACCGGTGTCAGAACGTGCGTCGTTCAGAAATGATACCGGTGTCAATCGGTCCGCAGTCCTCTGGGGACCCACAATATTACAGACCGGCGATAACGTCGGCGCAATGACATGACCTTGGGAGGAGGCACTATGTATCAGTTCACCAAGGGGCGCCCGTGCGCGCTCCGTCAGGGCCTTACGGCCGGCGTTTCGGGTCTCGCGATCGCGTTGACCGTCGGCGTCGCCGCCGCTTCGGCGCAGACCGCACCGCAGGACGACCAGGCCGATCAGGTCGAGGAAATCGTCGTCACCGGCTTCCGGGGGAGTCTGAACGCCGCGCTGAACATCAAGCGCAACGAGGCCGGCGTCGTGGACGCCATCGTGGCCGAGGATATCGCCGACTTCCCGGATCTGAATCTGGCCGAATCCGTTCAGCGGATCCCGGGCGTCTCGATTGACCGTGACGCCGGCGAGGGCCGGTCGATCACCGTTCGGGGTCTGAGCTCCGACTTCACCCGTACCCGCATCAACGGCATGGAGGCCCAGGCCACCACGGGCGGCACGGACTCCTCGGGCGGTGCGAACCGGGGCCGGGGGTTCGATTTCAACGTTTTCGCCTCCGAACTGTTCAACTCCATCAAGGTCCGCAAGACAGCGGCCGCCGAGACGGAAGAAGGCTCCCTGGGAGCCACGGTCGACCTGCAAACGGCCCGTCCGTTCGACTATGACGGCCTCCAGATCGCGGCTTCGTTCCAGGGCGGGTACAATGACCTGTCGGAAAATTTCAGTCCTCGCGGGGCTTTCCTGCTCAGCAACACGACCGATGACGGGATCCTCGGAGCCCTGATTTCGGTGGCCTACAGTGAGCGGGATACTCTTGAGGAGGGCTTCAGCTCCGTCCGTTGGGCCCCGGCCGTCGGGACCGGAAGCTCGGGTGGTTTCTGCTCGCCACTGGGCGTCACGCCGCAGAATGCGACCAATAACACCGCAGCCGGATCGAGCGCCGCCAACTGCGCGACGGGCATCCCCCGTCCGGCCAATACGCCGGCCAGCGTCAGCGCCTACAACACCGCCAATCAGCCCAATGTCTTTCTGCCCCGCCTGCCGCGCTATGGCCGGTTGACCCACGAGCAGGAACGTCTGGGGGTGACCGGTTCGCTGCAGTTCCGTCCCGCAGAGAGCACGCTGTTCACGGTCGACCTGCTCTACTCCAAGCTGGACGCGACACGGCAGGAAGACTTCCTCCAGAGCCTGTCGTTCAGCCGGAACGCTGCCGCTGGCGGACAGACCCAGGTCATCGTCCGCGACGCCGTGGTCGAGAACAACGCCCTGGTCTATGGCGTGTTCGACAATGTCGACATTCGCTCGGAACAGCGGTTCGACGAGCTGTCGACCGAGTTCACCCAGGTCAGTTTCACCGCCGAGCACGACTTCACCGATCGCATCCGCGGACGGTTCTATGCAGGGCGCGCAGAGTCGATCTTCGAGAATCCCGTCCAGACCACTGTGACGATCGACCGGAACAACAGCCTCGGCTATTCCTGGGACTTCCGGGGGAATGCCGAAACGCCGGTCATCAACAACGGCTTTGATGTCACCAATCCGGCCAACTGGGAATGGCGCGCCAGCACCGCGGCCACGCCGCGCTCGGAAATCCGCATCCGGCCGAACGGCGTCGATACGGTGTTCAACACGGTCCAAGCCGACCTCACCTTTGACGCCAACGACTGGCTGACGATCAAGACCGGCCTCAACTACAAGACCTTCACCTCGGACTCCTACGAGTTCCGTCGGACGGATGAGACCGTCGTGCCGGCCCTGCCGGCCGGAACGACCATGGCCAGCATCACCTCCCTGGTGACCGGATACGGCCAGAACCTGATCCCGTCGGGTGTCGCCTCATCCTGGGTCGTTCCCAACCTCAACGCCGTGGCCAGCCTGTTCAACATCTACTGCAACTGCGACACGGGGGTCCCGGGCGGTGATTTCCGCCTGACCGGCATCACCAACGGCAACGCCCGCGGCGGTAACCGGTCGATCGAGGAAGAGAACCTGGCGGCCTATGTCCAGGCCGATTTCGAGGTGGACGCCTTTGGCATGCCGCTTCGGGGCAACGTCGGCGTGCGGCAGGTGAACACCGTGCTGGAGGCTGACGGTTTCTCGTCCATCGGGGGCGGGACGCCGGTCTCGGGCACCAATGAGTATAACGACACCCTGCCGTCGCTGAACCTGGCCCTTGAGGCGACAGACGACATCGTTCTGCGCTTCGGGGCGGCCAAGGTGATGGCGCGGCCGCAGATCGGCAATGCCCTGGCCGGGACCAACTATCTGGTCCCGACGACGTCGCTGAATGCCACGGGTCCGAACTTCACCGCCAGCATCGGCAATGTGAATCTGGAGCCGTTCCGGGCCAAGACCTATGACGTCGGCATCGAGTGGTATTTTGCACCGGAAAGCCTGCTGTCCTTCGCCTATTTCTACAAGGACATCGACACCTACATCCAGATCCTGCGTCAGGACCTGCCCTATACAGACCTGACCTCGCTGAATCCCTCGGCGTTCGCGCCGGGTCTCTGCACCGGGGTCTGCTCGCCCACGACGATCTTCCAGCTGACCTCCGCGGTGAACACCGACGGCGGGCCGCTGAAAGGGTTCGAGATCAGCTATCAGCAGCCTTTCACCTTCCTGCCGGGCTTCCTGCAGAACACCGGGGTCCAGCTGAACTACACCCGGGTCGAGTCCGAGATCGACTACTGCGCCGACGCCCTGTGCACGACCTTTGTGACGGACGACCTCGCCGCCCTGTCGCCCACGGCCTACAACGGGACGCTGTACTATGAGGATGACCGGTTCTCGGTCCGCGTCTCGGCGTCCTACCGCGAGGCCTATCTGCAGAACGTGCCGGGCCGGAACGGCAATGCCATCGAGGGCAAGCAGGAGACGCTGAACTGGGACATGGCCGCCCGGTTCAACCTGACCGACCAGATCAGCCTGACGTTCGAGGGGCTGAACCTGACGGATGAGGAAAACCACCAGTTTGTCGGCGACGACAGCCGGCAGTCGACCTCGGTCTATCACCACACGGGACGCCAGTTCTACGTGGGGGCCCGCTACCGTTACTGACTTCGTTCTCTCCTGAACGAAACCTTGGGGCCGGTGTCGAAAACGACACCGGCCCTGTCTTTATCCGGCAGTGCGGCGCCGTGCGGTGACGACCACATCGACCGCACCGATGCCGCGCAGTCGGGCGAGGCGACTGTCCAGAACCTGGGTGACCTCGCCGACCGTGACCGTGGTGACCACCCGGTAGTGGTCGGAGGTGTAGCCCGCGGCCGGCAGGGAGGGAGCACCTTCTGCGGCCAGATCGGCGGGCAGGAGATAGCCGGTCCTTGTCCGTCGCTCGACGAGACGGCGGGACACCTCGGGATCATCGGTGATCAGGGCCAGCAGGGGCTCACTGACCGTGTTGAGATTGATCTCTGCGCGCGGCGGCAGCAGCGTCACATAGGGGGCCAGCCGGTCTAGATCGGCGGGCGACACGCCGGCGGCGCGGATCAGGCTGTCATCCGTCAGCGGGCCGGCCACGCGCACCACGGTGGCGATGCGGATCAGGGTGGCGGGGTCGACCTCGAGCGCCGCGCCGATGCGCTGGAACAGGTCGATCGGGCCGGGGGCGCCGGTCTGGAGTGCATTGAGGTTGAAGCGGGCCTGTTCGTCCTCGATAGCGAGGGCGAACCGGCCGCCGGGGACGGCGATATCCTGCTGCGACAGGGCGGCCCAGGGCTCGGACAGATTGTCGGTGGCGGAGGCGGTCAGGGCGTCGCGGCGCAGGGCGGTGATCGCCGAAAGCTCGCCCGCGCGGGCATAGGCCGAGGCCTGGGCGGCGTCGCGCAGGCGGGTCGAGCGCTGGACCTCGATGTCCTGGGTCGAGACCATGATCAGCACCGCGACACTGGCCACGGCCAGCACCAGCAGGACGTTGAGCAGGATCATGCCCTCGCGGCGGGGCGGGCGTCCCGGCGAACTGCTCATGGCGCGGTGACCGGCGGGGGCGGGTCCATCAGCGGGATGGAAGCGACACGCCGCAGGGTGGTGCCGGGCCGGCCGTCGAGCCCGGACAGGGTCAGGTCCAGGGCGACGGCGGTGATGCCCTCGTCGGGACGGCGGCCCGCAGGCGGGCTGCCGGGGACAGGCGGCGGGGCGATGACCGGTGGACCGGGCCAGTCGGCCAGCCAGTCGCCGCGGCGACGGTGGAAGGTCCAGCGGACGGCCGAGACATTGTCGATCAGCCTCTGGCTCCGTTCTCCGCCCGGGCCTGAGACCGTGCGGGTCAGGGTCGTGCCGGCCAGATCGTAGCGGACATTGACGACGGTCCCGGACAGGTCGGTCTTCTGCAGCGACAGGGTGGGGCCGGAGCCCGCCAGACCGCCGGTGATCTGGTCGAGGTCGGAAGACACCACCAGCAGGGCGCGCTGGATTTCAGCCATCCGGCTCATTCGGGTTCCGGTGGCATCCTGGGTCCGGAGCACCCCGTCCAGCAGGGTGAAGCCCGCCACGCCGATCAGGGCGAACAGGGCCAGGGCGACCAGAACCTCGATGAGGGTGAAACCTTCGCGACGCGGCTTTGCTTTGGGGTGGGGCGTGGTATCTGCGCCGGCAAGCCGGAGAGACGCCCATGCTGAAGGTCTGGAGAACACGCGAGGGCGAAGGCGGCCGGTCGGGGGGCGCATTTCAGTTCGAACGGCTGACGGTAAAGGTGACCCGCTGGCGCGTGGTGCTGGCGGCCGTGGGGGTCGGGACATATGCGCTGGCGCTGATTGCCACCGCGCCGTCCGAGATCGTTGTGCCGCGCTCGTCCAATGGTGAACGGCAGGCCGTGGGGACAGTCTGGGCCGGGGAACGGGCGCTGCCGGGCGGGTTTGCGGCCGGATGGACGCTGGAGCCCCTGTCCTCGCTGGTGAATCTGTCGGTGGCCGAGCGGCTGGGCGTGCGCGGGCCCGACACGGCATTGACGGGCCAGGCCCTGGTGCGGCCGGGGCGGGTGCTGGTGCGCGATCTGGAGGGGACGGCGTCGATGCGGCTGCTGAACGCTTTCGCACCGGGGCTGCCGTTCGCCTGTTCGCCCATGATGCGGATCGATGTGGCGCGGCTCTCGGTGCGCGGCGCGCCGGAGGGGGTGGGCCGGATGACCACCACGCCGGGCGACTGTGCGCCCTCGGGCGGGGGGGCGGCGACGCCGATCCCGGCGCTGGACGGAACGGTCACGGCCGATGGGCGGGGCACGACCGTGACCCTGGGCCGGGCCGGGTCGGGCGAGGCGGTGATGCGGGCGCGGGTGCAGGCGGACGGCGGGCTGACGGCTTCGGTCGAGCCGGGCGGCGTGGGTCTGCTGCCGGGCATTGGCGCGCCGGTGTCGATCGAGACCAGCCTGTAGGCGCTATGGCTCACAACCCCGCCAGATTGTTCAGGTTCACGATCGGCAGCAGGATCGCCAGCACCATCAGCAGGACGATGCCACCCATCACCAGCAGGACGCCGGGCTCGACCAGCGAGACCAGGGCCTGGACGAGGCTGTCGAGTTCCTGTTCCAGATCCTGGGCGGCGCGTTCGAGGCCATGGCCCAGCTTGCCCGACTGTTCGCCCGCGGCGACGATGGCCAGCAGCAGGGGCGGGAAGACATCGGCCTCGGCCATGGCGCGGCGCAGGGACGAGCCCTCACGCACCCGGGCCGCGACCAGCAGGGCACGCTCGCGGGCATAGCGGTTGGGGGTGACGGCGGCGGAGGCCTGCAGCGCCTCCACCAGGGGCACGTCGGACCGGACGAGCGTGGCCAGCGAGCCGGCGAACCGGGCCGCGTTCAGATGGCGGGTGAAGCCGGAAAAGGGCGGGGTCTTCAGCAGGAATCCGGCGAAGCGCCGGCCATTGGCGGGCACGGCCAGCCAGCGGTTCCAGCCGATCCCGGCGAGCGCGCCAGCGATCAGGACATAGAGGCCGAAACTCTGGACGAAGGCCGACAGGGCGATCAGGGCGCGGGTCAGGAACGGCAGTTCGGCCCCCCGCGAGACGAACACCTTCACGATGTCGGGGACGACATAGACCATCATCAGGCTGATCATCAGCAGCGATACGCTGGCCAGCAGGGCCGGGTACAGCAGGGCCAGCTGGACCTTGCGGCGGGCCTTCTCCTGATTGCCGACGAACTCGGTCAGATGGGCCAGCACGGTCGACAGCTTGCCCGACTGTTCTCCGGCCGCGATCGAGGCGCGATAGAATTCGGGGAAGACCTTCGGATGCCGGGCCAGGGCCGAGGCGAAGCTGCGGCCCTCCAGGATGGCGGCGCGGACGTCGGTCAGGACCACGCCGATCGGCTGGCCCTCGGTCTGCTGGGCGGCGATACGCAGCGCCTCCTCGATGCGGATGTCCGAGCCGATCAGGGTCGAGAGCTGGCGGGTCACGGCCGACAGGGTTTTCGAACTGATCCCGCGCTGGAAGATGACGACGCCCTTCGACAGGTCGGTCCTGCGGCGCTCACCCGAAAGGGCGACGCTGGTCGGCAGCAGGCCCCGGTCGCGGACCAGCTGGCGCGCGCCGACATCCGAGGCGGCCTCGATGGTGCCCTTGTGGGGTTTGCCCTCGGCGTCGACAGCCTGCCAGGCGAAGACCGGCATCAGAGATCCTCGCGCACCACGCGCGCGACCTCCTGCACCGAGGTCTCGCCGGCCATGGCCTTGGCCGCGCCGTCCTCCAGCAGGCCGGGACCGCGCAGCCGGGCCAGGCGGACCAGTTCGCTCTCGGCCGCACCGTCGTGGATGGCCTGCTGCAGGTCGGCGTCGATCTCGATGACTTCGTAGACGCCGAGCCGGCCCTTGTAGCCTTCGCCCCGGCATTCGGGGCAGCCGACGGGGCGGAAGATGCGGGCCCCGATGGGGATGGCCCCGCCGGTCATTTCGGAGTCGGCGGTGGTGGCCTCGGCCGGGGCCTTGCAGGCGGGGCACAGGCGACGGACCAGGCGCTGGGCGGCGAGACCGGTCAGCATGGGGGCCAGCAGATAGCGTTCGACGCCCATGTCGATCAGCCGGGTGACGCTGCCGACCGC
This sequence comes from Caulobacteraceae bacterium, assembly GCA_019748095.1. Lineage (GTDB taxonomy): Bacteria > Pseudomonadota > Alphaproteobacteria > Caulobacterales > Caulobacteraceae > Brevundimonas. Next base: position 17,448 of record JAIEQA010000033.1, read on the forward strand.
GGTATTGGTGTGCAGGGTCGACAGCATCAGGTGGCCGGTCATGGAGGCGCGGATGGCGACCTCGGCGGTCTCGTGATCGCGGATCTCGCCGACCATGATGACGTCGGGGTCCTGACGCAGGATGGCACGCAGGCCCCGGGCGAAGGTCAGGTCGATGCGGGCGTTGACCTGCATCTGGCCGATGCCGTCCAGCGCATATTCGATCGGGTCCTCGACCGTCATGATGTTGCGGCGGCGGTCGTTCAGGCGGGTCAGGATCGAATAGAGGGTGGTGGTCTTGCCCGAGCCGGTGGGGCCGGTGACGAGGATGACCCCGTGCGGGCGGGCGATCAGCCGTTCGAAGGTGGCCAGGTCGCGCGCGCTCATGCCCAGCTGGGCGAGGTCGAGGCTGGTGGAGCCCCGGTCCAGCAGACGCAGGACGACCCGCTCGCCATGCTGGGACGGGATGGTCGAGACGCGGACGTCGACGTCCAGCCCGCCGATGCGCAGGGTGACGCGGCCGTCGTGGGGGACGCGTTTCTCGGCGATGTCGAGCCGGGCCATGACCTTGATCCGGCTGACCAGCAGGGGGGCGAGGGCGCGGGCGGGCTGCAGCACCTCGCGCAGGACGCCGTCGATGCGGAAGCGGACGATCAGCCGCTTCTCCTCGGCCTCGATATGGATGTCCGAGGCCCCGTCGCGGATGGCCTGGAGCAGGAGGGCGTTGATCAGGCGCACGACGGGGGCGTCGTCGCGGCTGTCCAGCAGGTCGTCGACGGCGGCCGCGTCCTCGGCCAGGGCCGCGAGGTCGTCCTCCGAGGCCGCATAGTCAGCGGCGGGGGCGGCCTCGCTGCCGGTCTGTTCGCGCAGCAGGGCATCGAAACGGTCGTCATCGACAGCCTCGAAGGCGATGTCGCCGCCGTTGACGCGGCGGACTTCCAGCAGGGTCTCGAGGGTGGCCGAGCGGCGGTGCAGGCACAGCGGCCGGTCGCCGCCCCGCAGGATCATGGCTCCCTGTCTGCGAGCGAAGCCGTAGGCCAGGGCCGGGGTCGTGCCGGGCAGGGACGGCGGGGCGGGGATATGATCGTCGGCGAGGCTCATGGCCGGGACACGCCCAGAGCGACATCGACGACCCCGGGGGAGCCGGCGCGCTCCATGCGGACCGAAGACAGGACAGCCCCCGAAGCCTCCAGCGCCGCCAGCCACGGCGTCACACTGTCATAGCGGGCCCCGGTCACGGTGACGGCGACCCCGTCTCCGTCCGGCGTGACCGTCGGGACGATGCCGAAGGTGGCCGCCTGGATTGGGATGGCGGTTTCCAGCGGGCCGGTCAGGGGCTGGGCGGTCGGCCCGATCGCACCCGCCGTGCGGATACGGACCATCAGGGTCTCATAGGCGGCGATGCGTTCGACGGCCGTGGCGCGGGCATCCAGCAGGGGCTGGAGGATCAACAGCCACAGGCCGGCGACCAGCAGCAGTCCGCCGAGCCCGGCCAGCAGGATCTGTTCCCGCCGTGACCGGCCGGCCATCCAGTCAGTGGCGGCGGCAAAGGCCGGGGCGGCCCGGTCGAGCAGGGCGGGCGGCTTCATTGGCCACCTGCGGGCGTGACGCGCAGGGTGGCGTTCAGGCCGTTGGTCGCCATGGCCGGGTCCACGGCGGCGGGGGCCCCGATGGCCCCAAGGCCCGCCCCCGCGAGGGCGGCCACGGTGCGGTCGAGCGTGGCCGCATCGGACACCGCTACGGTCAGGTCCAGGGCACCGGGGGTCCAGGCGAGGGTGTTGAAGGCGACCGTGCCTGCACCGGGCAGGGCCCCGGAGGTCTGGGCCAGCAGCCGGGTGAAGGGCCTGTTGGTGCCGCCGGCTGAGGGCAGGATCTGGTCGGCAAGGGCAACCGGGTCGTCGGTCAGGGCGATCTGCGGGGCCACCGACTGGAGCAGGGCCCGGGCCTCGGCCTCCTTGCGGTCAGCCATCCGGTCCAGCAGCAGGGTGTCGCCGGCCAGGATGGCGATATGGGCGATGACACCGAGGCCGGCGACGAGGGCGAGGGTCCTCAGCGGCGAGGCGCTGGTCGACCGGGTCGCGGCATAGGGGCCCTGACACAGGTCGAGCGGCGGCAGGACGGCGGTCGCGTGGCCCGAACTGTCCAGCAGCGCGGTCTCGGCGGCGATCCCTTCGGCGAAGGCCGCAGGCAGGGGCGCGCCCAGAGGGACCAGACGGGGACGGCCCGCGGCGGCCCAGGCCGTCTCCAGCATGGCGACCGGCAGGGCAAAGCCGGCCCCGTTATCGGTGCGGACCAGCGCCCGGTCGCCGTCGGTGCGGACGACCCAGACCCCGGGTGAGGGCATCGGCAGGGCCAGGGCGTCGGGGATCAGAACCGCTGGTCCCAGATCCGCCCCGGCCAGCAGCGACAGCCACGACTGCATCCGGGCGTGGCGGACGACGCCGGCGATGTGGCGACGGGGGGCCACCTCGAGGCCGAGGGCGAAATGCAGGGTCGCCAGCGGCTCGGCCACGGCGTCCTCCACGGCGTAAGGCAGGTGGGTCAGACGCTGGGCCCGGGTGGGAAAGGGCAGGTCGACCGTCAGGGTCAGGACGTCTTCCGACGGCACCAGCACCGTAGTCGGGCCGTCCCAGGACCGATCGACTGCTATGATTCTGTCATCAACGATGCGCCATAAGCCCCGGCTGGGAAGGTTCGATCTGGCGGGTCGACCGAGCATCGGCGGAACTCAAAGAGAATGGCGTGGTCGCGCGGAACAGCCCGGTCTATAGCAGCGAAAACAAGCCTGTCGCCACTGCCGCGCCGTTGAGAAAAAGTGTCATGATTACTTTGTTCAAGCGTCACATGGGAAGCTCGCGTCTTGTCGCGCGGCGCGCCGGCCTGACGCTGGTCGAGATGATCGTTGTCCTGGCCATCATCGCCGTGGTCGCCGTCCTGATCGTGCCCAATGTCATCGGGCGGCCGGATCAGGCGCGGGTGACCGTGGCCAAGACCGATCTGAAGACCATCGCCACGGCGCTGCGGGTCTATCGGCTGGACAACGGATCCTATCCCACGACGGCGCAGGGGCTGCAGGCGCTGGTGGAGAAGCCGACCAGTCCGCCCGAACCCACGTCCTGGGCGACCGACGGCTATCTGCCCGAACTGCCGACCGACCCGTGGGGCAATCCCTATGTCTACCGCAGCCCGGGTCTGACCGGGGCCTATGACCTGCTATCCTATGGCAAGGACGGGGCAGAGGGCGGTGAGGAACTGGATGCCGACCTGAGTGACAGGACGCGCTGATGCGGGGTCCGGGGGGACATAACCGCCGGCCCCGTCGTGCGGGCATGACGCTGGTCGAGATCCTCGTGGTGCTGACCATTGTGGCGGTCATGGCCGGGGTCGTGACCCTCGGTGTCGGCCTTGGGGATCGTGGCGTGGGGCTGGAGAGCGAGGCCAACCGTCTGGCGGACCGGCTGCGGCTGGCGGCGGATGATGTGCTGGTCACCCGGCGGCCGCTGGCGCTGGCGTTCGACGGCGAGGGTTATGGCTTTGTGCGGGGCGAGGATCAGGCCCCCGGAGTGACCGATGCGCTTGCCGAACGCCACAGTTTGCCGGCGGGGGTGCGACTGGTGGGGCTGGGCGTCTCCTCGCCGCTGGTGATCGATCCGGACGGGGCGGTGCCGGTCGCGGCCTTCGGTCTGGCCAAGGGTGACCGGCGCTGGCGGGTCGAGTTTGACGGGCTGAACGCCGTGGCCGTGCCGGTCACAGGGGAGGCGGCGTCGTGAGGCGGGAGGGCTATTCCCTGATGGAGGCGCTGGTCGCCCTGTTCATCCTGGCGATCGCGGCCGTGGGACTGAGCCGCGCGACCCAGACCCATGTCGACGGCGTGCGCGGGCTGGAGCAGCGGGTGATCGCCCAGTGGGTGGCCGAGAACCGGCTGGTGGAACTGAATCTGGACGGCCCGGCGGCCGGGCCCGAGTTCACGACCGTGCGGATGATGGACCGGGACTGGTCGGTGCGGGTCGCACGCCGGGCGACGGACGATCCGGACCTGATTGGTGTGGACGTGTCGGTCAGCCCCGCCGGGTCAACGGCACCGGTGGTGTCTTTGTCGGGCTTCGTCGACCGCCGGGCCGGAGGGGCGGCATGACCCCCGATCGCAGGGACGAACTGGCGCTGCGCGTCGTCAGTGTGGTGGTCGTCGGCTCTCTGGCCGTGGCGCTGGCGGGACTGACCTGGCGGCTGACGGGCTGGGATGATGGACGGTCCGAAGTGGCCGTGGCCGAGACCTTGCCGCCACCGGGCACGGCGGGTGCCGCAGGCGCTGGAACCGATGTGGATGTGGCGCGGATCATCGGTCTGGCCCCCTTCGGCGGCGGGCCGACGGGGGGCGGCGGCCTGCCGGGCTCAAGCTCCGGACTGGTGCTGAAGGGTGTGCTGATGGCGGTGCCGGCCACGGCCTCGACGGCCCTGATCGCGGTCGGGGAAGGCCCGGCAGCGCTTTATGGCGTCGGGCAGGGGGTCGCCGATGCGATCGTCGAGGCCATCGCCATGGATCATGTCATCCTGGTCGTGGGCGGCGTGCGGCAGCGGCTGGATTTCCCGGCCCCCTTGGCAGGTATGGCCCCTCAGCCTTCCGGCGCGTCGGGAGCGGGGATCACGATTGCCCCGGTCGGCCCGGCACTGGTGCCCACAACGGGCACTCCGCAGGCCCCGTCGCCGGAATCGGGACCGAATCAGGCCGGGGGGCAGGGCGGATCCGGTCCGGCACCGTCCGCGCTGGCCGCCCCCGTTTCGCCCGCAACGCTCGGTGTGACCGGGACCGCCGGGGGGTATCGCGTCGGCGACAATCCCTCGGCAGAGCTGCGCCGTTTCGGCCTGCAGCCGGGCGATATCATCGAGACCCTGAACGGTCAGCCGGTGGGCAATGCCGCGTCTGACCAGCAATTGTTCGAACGCGCCCGGTCGGCCGGCCAGGCGCGCGTGGTGGTGGTCCGTGACGGCCGCCGCCTGACCCTCAACTTTCCCCTTCGCTAGGAGCCCGGCGTGACCAAGTTTCTCCG
>JAIEQA010000130.1 GCA_019748095.1 Caulobacteraceae bacterium
GTCAGCTTGAACGCCTTGCCGACATGGCGGGTCGAGGGGAAATGCGGCCCCCGGCACAGGTCGATCCAGTCGCCCTGCTTGTACAGGGTGATCGTCTCGGTCTCGGGCAGGTCCCGGATCAGCTCGGCCTTGAACGTCTCGCCCCGCGCCTCGAAGAACAGGATCGCCTCGTCGCGGTCCCAGACCTCGCGCTCGAATTTCGCATCGCGGTCGACGATCTTGCCCATCTCCTTTTCGATGGCGGCGAAGTCGTCCGTCGAGAAAGGCTCGGCCCGGGCGAAGTCGTAATAGAAGCCGTCCTCGATCGCCGGGCCTATGGTCACCTGGGTGCCGGGGAACAGCTTCTGCACCGCCTCGGCCAGGACGTGGGCCGTGTCGTGGCGGATGGTGTAGAGCGCCGCCGGGTCGTCGCGCATGATCAGGCGGAAGGCTCCGCCGGTCTCCAGCACCCGGTTCAGATCGCGCTGCTCGCCATTCAGCTCGGCCAGGACGGCCTTCTTGGCCAGCGAGGGCGAAATGGCGTGGGCCACGTCGCGCGCGGTCGAGCCGGCCGGATAGTCACGCACGGCACCGTCGGGGAAGGTCAGCTGGATCATGGCTTTTCAGTCTCGAGAGGCGGCACCGGGTCGTATCCCGAACCGCCGAAGGGGTGGCATTTACAGAGCCGGCGCAGGGTCAGCCACCCCCCCCTGCGCAGACCGTGCCGGATCAGGGCATCGCGGCCATAGTCCGAACAGGTCGGCAGGAAGCGGCACGACTGGCCGAAGAAGGGGCTGAGGGTGACCTTGTAGCCGCGATGCGCCGCGCGGACGCCGCGTTCATACAGGGTGGCCTCGGTCGAAGGGTCTGGGCGGGCCATGGTGCGGGGCTTATCCCCCGCCACGCGGATCAGGGCAACCGGATCAGGCGGCTCCGGCCCGGGCTCCGGCGTCGGCCCCGCGCTTTGCGAGCGCGGAAGAGACCGCCTCCAGCGTCGCCTCGATCGCCACCAGGGTCGAGGCGTGGCGGGCGGGATAGTCGGCTACCTGTCGCAAGGCCCTCAGCCCCTCGAACCGCCCCGCTGGCCCCTCGCCGCCGGCTTTCAGCATGGCCAGGGTCTGGTCCCGCGCGGATTGCAGCTCCTCGACCGAGGCCCCGATCACGGACTCGCCCAGCACCCCGGCCGCTGCCTGTCCGAGGGCGCAGGCCTTGATGTCCTGGGCAAAATCAATGACCCGTCCGTCCGCGTCCAGCACCACATCGACCACCGCACGCGACCCGCACAGGCGCGCGACCCGCTCACCCGTTCCCTCAGGCTCAGCCAGCCGACCGGCATGGGGCAGATTGGCGGCCAGGGTCAGGATCCGGGTGCTGTAAAGATCGTCGATCATGCCCGGAAGATAGGGAGCGGAACGACTCCGGAGAAGGCTGCCGTGCCCGGTTTCCGGGAACCCCTCGTTTGTCACAGGGGTTACCGGACGCTAGCCTTTGGTGTCTCCCCGACACGATTGTTCCAAAACTGCCAAGGATTTCCCATGCGCCTGACCTTGATCGCTGCTGTTTCCGCCCTCGCCCTGACCGGCGTCGCAACCGCCTCCGTCGCTGCACCTGCCGCAATCGTTCAGGCTGCCGAATACTCTGACGCCCAGCTTCAGGCCTTCAGCACGGCCATGACCCAGGTCCGCGCCGCCGCCCCGACCGACGGCACGGCCCCGAACGCTGAACAGCAGGCCGCCATGGCCGCCGCCGTCGAAGGCTCGGGCATGGACATCACCACGTTCAACGCCCTGGCCACGGCCGTCTCGTCCGACGAAGTGCTGCGTGCGCGTCTCGCCGTTCAGGACACGCCCGAGTCGCCGGCCGGTTCGGTCGCGGCCTCTGTGACCGACGCAGAGGCCGCCCAGTTCGCCTCGGCCATGGTGCAGGTCCGCGCGGCGGCCCCGACCGACGGCTCGGCCCCCAACGCCGAGCAGCAGACCGCCATGGCCTCGGTCGTCTCGGCCTCGGGTCTTGAGCTGGAACGCTTCAACGCCATCGCCCAGGCCGTCGCCGGTGACGAGCGCCTCCGGGCCCGTCTCGCGCTGGCCGACGCGCGGGGCAGCTGAGGCTCCGGCGTTCGCTTACTGAGACTGTAGTGAAGACCACGTCCGGGCCGAGGACAGTCCCTCGGCCCGGACGTCTGCGGATTGAGGGCGCGACTGATTGCGCAGCCATTCGATGTTGCGGTCTGCGGCCTCGGGCGGCAGCTCGCGCCGAATGATCTGCTCCGCCTCGCCGATCCGGCCCTGAAGGCCCAGCACCATCGCCAGATTCAGCCGCATCTGCTGGGTCGCAGAGGGCCCGGCCACGGCCCGCCGCAGCAGGGCCTCTGCCCCGGCAGCGTCTCCAGCGGTGGCGAGGGCCATGGCCGAGTTGGTCAGGACTTCGGGGTTTTCGGGAGAGAGGCGAAGCGCGGCCTCCCACGCGATGCGCGCGTCGTCCGCGCGGCGCACATGCTGGTAGGCGACGCCCAGCAGTGACAGGGGCCGCCAGTCGTTCGGGGCGATCACCCGGGCCTGCTCCAGCGCGGCGATGCCATAGAAGGCCTGACCTCGGGCGATATGGGCCCGGCCCACCTCCAGCATGGCGTCGACATTGGCGGGCTGGGAGGCCAGCACCTGCTGCGCGGTCTGGGCGGCCTGCTCGTGCTGGCCCATCTGGCGCAGGGATTCGGCCAGGCGGACGCCCGCGACCGGATCGGCCGGGTTGATCTCCATTTCGCGCGACCAGAAGACCGAGCGGGCCAGAGGGTCCAGCCGCCCATAGGCCGCGCGCTCCTCGGCCGAGGCCGGCAGGCGTGGCTGGGCCGCCTGTTGCGCCTGCGCGGGCCCGGTCAGGGCGAACCCTGCGACCAGAACAAGAGCGGCGAGGGCGATTGAGCTTGAGGCCCGGGTGCGCGACATGGGACGATCCGATCGGAGTTCTGACCGCAAGACTCCGCCCATCGCGTCAATCATTGGTTAATCCGCCCATGTCCGCCGTCTCGCCCGATGCCCTGATCCCCGCCACTGCGCCCGATGCGGCCGATGCGACGCCGGTGCGTTTCGTCGGGCCGGAGGCGGCGCTGGATGAGGCCGTTCAAGCCTGGGCCGGCCGGATGGGCTTCAAGGGCGCGCCCGGTGATCTCCTTGTGGTGCCCGACGGGGCCGGTGGTGTGCGTCAGGTGCTGGTGGGCACCGGCAAGACCTTCGATCCGACCAGCGCGCGGGGCCTGGCCGCCAGACTGCCTGAGGGCCTTTACCGGCTGGAGCTGGGTGGCGATGACGGCTCGATCGCAACCCTTGCCTTCCTTCTGGGTCGTTACGTCTTCGATCGCTACAAGCCGGGCAAGGCGCGGCGGGATGTCCGGCTGGTGGCCCCCGCCGGCTTTGACGTCGCCGAGGCCCTGAACATCGCCGCCGCCTGCGCCCTGGCGCGCGAGATGGTCGACACCCCGCCCGCTGATATGGGCCCTCTGCAGATGGAGACGATCGCCCGCGAGATCGCCGAGGCCCATGGGGCCACGATTGCTGTGACGAGGGGCGACGCCCTGCTGGAGGACAACTATCCCGCCGTCCACGCGGTCGGCCGCGCCGCCGCCCCGCATCGCGCCCCCCGGGTCATCGAGATCGGCTGGAACCTGGACCGCACCGACAGGCCACTGGTCGCCCTGGTCGGCAAGGGCGTGGCGTTCGATTCCGGCGGGCTGGACATCAAGTCCGCCGCCGGCATGCGCAATATGAAGAAGGATATGGGCGGTGCCGCCCACGTTCTGGCGCTCGGTCGGCTGGTGATGCAGGCCGGGCTGGATGTGCGGCTGGTGGTGCTGGTGGCGGCGGTCGAGAACGCCATCTCCGCCGATGCCTTCCGGCCCGGCGACGTCCTGAACAGTCGCAAGGGCCTGACCATCGAGATTGGCAATACCGACGCCGAGGGCCGGCTGATCCTCGCCGACGTGCTGACGCGGGCGGGCGAACATGCGCCGGACCTGACGCTGGACTACGCCACCCTGACCGGGGCCGCGCGGGTCGCCCTGGGGCCAGAATTGCCGCCGCTCTATACCGATGACGAGGCGCTGGCGGCCGATCTGCTGGCGGCGGCAAAGGCGGTGCGCGACCCCCTGTGGCGCATGCCGCTGTGGCCCGGCTACCGCGCCGCCATCGACAGCGACATCGCCGATGTCCGGAACGATTCGGCCGGCTGGGCCCAGGGCGGATCAATCACCGCCGCCCTGTTCCTGCAGAAATTCGCCCCTGCCAGCGGGGCCTGGGCCCATCTGGACGTTTTCGCCTGGAACAGCCGGGGCCGACCGGGTCATCCCGAGGGCGGAGAGGCGCAAGGGCTCCGCGCGGCCTGGGCCATGCTGAAGGCGCGGTACACGGCCTGAAGCCGGTTGGATATCAACAGAAAAGCGTCCGCCATTAACGGGACTTTCGCCTTCGTCTGGGACAAGGATGATCCAACCGCCAGAGCTTGCGCTTGACCGACCTGTCGTCATCTTTCGATGCCCGCACCACCCTGGCCCGGCCCGATCTGGCCGCCCAGGCGCTGGAGGGGCTTGTCCGGGCGGACACCTTCCGGCCGGTCGAGCCCATGCGGGGCGTCGCGGCCGTGGCCGACATCCACGCCGCCGCCTCGCCGGACTCGGAACGGATCGATCAGCTGCTGAAGGGCGAACTCTTCGACGTTCTGGACCGCCGGGGAGGGCGGGTCTGGGGCCAGGCCCGACGCGACGGCATCGTCGGCTGGATGGACGCGGCGGCGCTGGAATCCCATCGGGGGCTGCCGGATCGCCGGGTGGCTGCGACCCGCGCCGACCTGCCCCTCAACGCCCTGATTGATCCTGCGGCCCCGGCGTCGCCGGACCATGCCCCCATCGGTGATTTCGAGTCTGATCCGGTCGTGGTGGCCGAGCGGTTGCTGGGCGTGCCCCACAGCCTCGGGGCCCGTTCGTCTGTCGCCACGGATTGCTCGGGACTGGTGCAACAGGCCCTGTACGCCTGCGGCCTGCCCGGACCGCGACAGGCCCATGAACAGGCCGGCCTCGGCCGTCCGGTGGCCCGCAGTGCCGCGCAGCGCGGCGATATCGTGGTCTGGCTGGCCCCCCCGGGCACCCGCAGCTGGACCGGGCATTCCGCCCTGATGCTGGACGACACCCGGGTCATCCACGCCACCGGCCACCATGGTGCCGTGGTGACCGAATCGCTCGCCGACGCCGATTCCCGCTGTCTGACCGAGGGCTTCGCTCCGGCCGTGTTCCGCCGACTGGCCTGAAACGAAAACAGGCGGCCCGAAGGCCGCCTGCAAGGTCGTCGTTAATGCGGGTCTTGTCAGCCTGCCGGGGTTGCCGCCGCGTCCGCCGGGACAGCCACGGCCGGAGCCGCGCCGTCAGCAGCCGGAGCCCCTTCGACCGGAGCCCCCTCGACGGGCGCACCCTCGGCCGGGGCCGCGCCGCCGGGCTGGCGGGCGGGGTCCGGTGCGGGAATGGCATAGCCGCCCGAGCCCTGGCTACGCATCCAGGCGATCAGATTGACCCGTGTCGTGGTGTCCCGCAGGCCTGCGAACGACATCTTGGTGCCGTCGACATAGCGGGCCGGGGCCTTGATGAACTGATCCAGCTCGTCATAGCCCCAGTTCGGGGCTTCGGCCTTGTGCGCGATCATGGCGTCGGAATAGGCGAAGCCGGCGGCGTGCAGGACCGGACCACCCACCACGCCGTAAAGGTTCGGACCGATGCCGTTGGCCCCGCCGGCGTTCACGGTATGGCAGGCCTGGCAGCGGGCGAAGGCGGCCTCGCCGGCGGCCAGATCGGCGACGGGGATCAGGGTGCCCCAGTCCGGTGCCAGTTCCACCTCGGCCGCCCCGGCCTCGGCCTCTTCAGGGGCGTTGACCAGATAGCCCGGCTTTTCGGGGGTCTCCGTCGCATAGATCGCGCCCGACATTTCCTTGACCACAAGGATAGCCAGGACTGTTCCCAGGCTGGCGCCGATAATCTTGTTCCACTTCAGATCGCCGCTCATCGCGTCGTCGCATCCCGTCTCTGGAGGCCCGTGGCGCTGGGGGCGTTTCGGGCGAAATTCTTGCGTGGCGGTCTCTGACACGCTAGCGCCGCCTTCGCAACCGGCCCCGGGTCACCACAGGGTGGCGGGGCGTCGCAGGCGGGGATGTAACCATGAGGCCACTGATCCTGATCCCCACCCGAATGGCTGCCACGCGCCTGCCGGGCAAGCCCCTGGCCGACATCGGCGGCAAGCCCATGATTGTGCGGGCGTGGGAGCAGGCGATGATGTCCGGCCTGCCGGTCGCCGTGGCGGCGGGCGACCCCGAAATCGTCGCCGTGGTCGAGGCTGCGGGCGGCCGCGCCGTCCTGACCGACCCGGCCCTGCCCAGCGGCTCTGACCGTGTGCTGGCGGCACTGGAGACCCTCGATCCGGACGGCGAACACGACGCCATCATCAACCTGCAGGGCGACATGCCCTTCGCTGATCCCGGTCTGGCCACGGCCTGCGCCGCCCTGTTGCACGGCGAGCCGACCTGCGACATCGCCACCCTCGTCGCCCCCGAGGCTGACGTCGCGGACCGGACCAATGTTGACGTGGTCAAGGCCGTTCTGGCCCTGACCGAGGGCGAGCGCCACGCCCGGGCCCTGTATTTCACCCGCTCCACCCTCTACGGCGACGCCCCGGTCTGGCGACACATCGGCGTCTATGGCTATCGCCGCGCCGCCCTCAAACGCTTCTGCGCCGCCCCGCCTTCGCCGCTGGAGCAGCGCGAGAAGCTGGAACAGCTACGCGCGCTGGAGCTGGGCCTCTCGATCTGGGCCGCCGTCATCGCCGAGGCCCCGATCTCGGTCGACAATCCGGCGGATCTGGAGGCGGCGCGACAGCAGGTCTGACACTGGCCAGCGACCGCATCTTGGCGTGCCGCCTGATTGATGTAACGTCGGCATGTCTGTTCCGGAGATGTCGCCTTGAAGCTCGCCGCCCTCGCCATCGGTGTTCTCGCCCTCACCGGTAGCCCGGTGCTCGCCCAGTCAGGTGCCGCCCTCGTCGACGAGATTTTCGCCGCGGTCGAGGCGGAACTCGGTTTGGTGTCGGCCAGTCGTGACACCGGCCGGATCCCCGAAGGAGCGCAGACTGCCGTCTTCTTCAATGTCGCTCCGGGAGCGGCGCACATCGTCATGGGGGTTTGCGACGGAAACTGTTCCGATCTGGACCTCGTCGTGCGCGATCCGGCCGGCGGGACGGTCGGCATCGATCGCGCACCCGACGACAGTCCCGTTGTCGAAATTCCGGCGGGGGCGGGGGGGCGCTACACCTTCCAGGTCGAGATGGCGGGCTGCACGTCCGACTGCCACTGGGGCGTCCGGAGCTACAATATCGGAGCGCCCGGCGAGAGCTGGTGATCCCGTCCGGTCACGGCTCCAGCCCGTCTACCCACGCCTCCAGCAACGTCCGTGCGATTGCGAACCGCGGCGGGGCCTTCACCGCATGGGTCCCCGCCAGCACCGCCCGTGCCTCCTCGCGGGTGAACCAGCGCACCTCCTCCAGCTCGGTCTGGTCCGGGGCCGCCTCCATGTCCGACACCTCCGCAATCAGGCCGATCATCAGCTGGCTGGGGAACGGCCACGGCTGGCTGGAGTGGTAGCGGACGGCGGTCACCGTCAGCCCCGCCTCCTCCTGCACCTCGCGGGCGCAGGCCTCCTCGATGGTCTCGCCCGGCTCCAGAAACCCCGCCAGGGCCGACATCCGCCCCACCGGCCAGGACGCCTGCCGCCCCAGCAGGCAGCGGTCCTCGAACACCGGCAGCATGATCGTCACGGGATCGACGCGCGGGAAATGCTCGGCCCCGCAGGCCGGGCAGATCCGCTTCCAGCCGCCGCAGGCCGTCTCGCTCTCCTGACCGCAGTTGGCGCAGAAGCCGTGCCGCCGCCGCCAGTCGAACAGGGACTTGGCCCCGCCCGCCATGGCCGCGTCGGCCTGGGATAGCACCGCCGCCGCCTCGCGCAGTTCGGTGAACGCCCCCAGACCCCGCACCGGACCGGTGGCCGGATCCGCCGCCCCGCCGAACTCCACCGCGAAACAGGGCACCCCCTTCCACAGCCCCAGAAACAGCTCCCGGTCCCCGTCCCGGATCAGGTCCCGGGCGTGGGTCAGGGCGATCCACGTCAGGCGCGGCCCGTCGGCATGGTCCTCCAGCAAGGGCTTGCCGGCCCAGAACACCAGCGACAGCGCTTCGATATTGGCCGCCTGTTCGTCCAGCCAGTCGGGACTGTTCCTCTGGTCGCCGGCGCGGTCCAGCGGATTGCCAGCGAAGGTGTTCAGGACGGGGAGGGGCATGGCCGCCTCCTAGCCGGGATCGCGCGGGACGGGGAGGGGTCCCTTGATCTCGGGCGCGCGATTGGCGATATGGGGGGTGGAGATCGCGGGCGAAGGCTTCGCCAACCTGGTCAGGGCCGGAAGGCAGCAGCCACAACGAATTCCCCTTCGGGTCGCGGTCTCCACCTTTCCTGCTCTTTAGTCCGCTACCGCTCGACGCGCGGCGTCTCGCTGCTTGAGCGGGAATCGTCACCCTCCGGCTTGACCGGAGGGTCGGCTCGCGGAGCCTCGCTGCTTGAGCGCGCCCGTATTTCGTCCGCTCCTTACCTTTCGTCATCCTCCGGCAAGGCGCGAAGCGCCGCAGACCGGGGGACCCAGCGGCGCGCGAGAGCGCGACCCTGTCACGCAGGAGTCTGCTGAAGCATTTCGCCGTCGCTTCGCTTCGGTGCCGCTGGGTCCCCCGGTCTCGCTGCGCTCGCCGGAGGATGACGAAAGCGCAGAAAGCGGAGTCGCATCGGCGGGGCTAGTCGCGGTAACCTGTCCAGATGACCGACGTCGACCTTGATTCCGGCGATCCGCCCTGGGCGGAGGACGACGCGCCCGAGCGCGACGAGAACACCGACGACATGTTCGGCGCGCCCGCCGCTGCGCCCGCGCCGGCGGCGGCGAAACCCGCCCCCACGCCCGTCCCGGCCGCCGACAACGCCCACCGCAATGACGGCGAGGCCTATACGGTCCTTGCCCGCAAATACCGGCCCAGGACCTTCGAGGACCTGATCGGTCAAGAGGCCATGGTCCGGACCCTGACCAACGCCTTCGCCACCGGCCGCATCGCCCACGCCTTCATGCTGACCGGGGTACGGGGGGTGGGCAAGACCACCACCGCCCGCCTGCTGGCCCGGGCCCTGAACAACGAGACCGACGTCATCGACCGGCCCTCGCTGGAGCTGACCGCCCACGGCCGCCACGACGCGGCGATCATGGCCGGCCAGCATATGGACGTGATGGAGATGGACGCCGCCTCCCACACCGGCGTCAACGACATCCGCGACATCCTCGAAAGCGTTCGCTACGCGCCGGTCGAGGCCCGCTACAAGGTCTATGTGCTGGACGAGGTGCATATGCTCTCGAACCAGGCCTTCAACGCCCTGCTGAAGACGCTGGAAGAGCCGCCGCCTCACGCCAAATTCATCTTTGCCACCACCGAGATCCGCAAGGTCCCGGTGACCATCCTGTCCCGCTGCCAGCGCTTTGACCTGCGCCGCGTCGAGCCCGAGATCCTGGTCGAACACCTGTCGCGCATCGCCGGGCGCGAGGGCATGACGGTCGAGGACGATGCGCTGGCCCTGATCGCCCGCGCCGCCGAGGGCTCGGTCCGCGACGGCCTCTCCCTGCTGGATCAGGCCCTGGTCCAGGGCGAGCGCGGCCAGCCCGTGGCCACCGACACGGTGCGCGACATGCTGGGTCTGGCCGACCGCAGCCAGACCATCGCCCTGTTCGAACAGATCATGGCCGGCCGCACGCCCGAGGCGCTGGAGACCTTCCGCACCCTGTACGGCTACGGGGCCGATCCGGTTCAGGTCACCAACGACCTGCTGGAGCACTGCCACGCGGCCTCGGTGGCCAAGATGCTGGGCCCCAACGCCACCCGCCTGCCCAATGATCAGGCCCAGCGGCTGGCGGCCATGGGATCGGCCGTCTCGGCCGGCACCCTGTCGCGCACCTGGTCCATGCTGCTGAAGGCGCTGGACGAGGTCCGGCGCGCCCCCAGCCCGGCCGACGCGGTCGAGATGGCCATTGTCCGCCTCGCCTATGCCGCCGACCTGCCGGGGCCGGAGGAGGCACTGAAGAAGCTCCAGTCCGGCGAGCCCATGGGCGGCGGATCGGGCTCAGGGGCACCCAGAGGCGGTGGCGGTGGGGCCTCGGCCCAGCTGGCCGCCCGCCCCGTCGCCGCCCCCGCCTTCCCCGACCCCCAGACCTTCGAGGCCGTGGTCGCCCTGATCGGCGAACGGCGCGAGATCGCCCTGCAGATGGACGTCCAGCGCTACGTCCGCCCGGTCTCCTTCAAACCCGGGGCCCTGACCTATGAACCGGTCGAGGGCGCGCCCACCAACCTCGCCACCCGCCTGTCGGGACGGCTCAAGGAATGGACCGGCCGGCAATGGTTCGTCATCGCCAACGGTCAGGGCGGCGGCGAGACCCTGATCGAACAGGAACGCAAGGCCACCGCCTCCATCCGCGCCGAGGTCGAATCCGACCCCTTCGTTCTGGCCGTCATGGCCGCCTTCCCCGGTGCCACCGTCGGCGACATCAAGACCCTCGCCCCGGCGGTGGAGATGCCCGCGATCCCGGATGAGATCGAGGACGATCAGGACTGAGGCGACGCCCGGCGGGGGGGCGAGCGACGAACCCGCGATGATCGTCCGGCGCGGAAACCTCCCTCGTCCTGTCGCCCCGGTTGCGGGATCGAGCCTCGGCCGGACGTTGACGTGGATCAACGACAGCAGACCCCGGAAGTCGGATCATCTCCCGATACAAGGAGATCCAGGATGGGCGATCCGACCCCGCGTCATGCGCGCGTCCTTCCGACGGGCCGGGACTCCCCGCCCGAGGGCCTCCCGAAGGGCTCCATTGTGGCCGAACCGGTGGACCGAATGCGCCTGTCCGGGCGGGTCGCGGCGTGACCGGGGTTCGCATCCGGTCCGGCCCACTGGTTGGAGGGATCATCGGCGTCAGCTTCGCCCTCGTGGCGCTGGAAATCCCGGCAACGACCTTGCTGACCTCCGCTGCACTCAGTCTGGCGTCCGGCGTGGCGGCGCTGGCACTGATGGCGTCGGCAGCCATACTGGGAGGGCGATGGCCCTGGTGTGAGCGCTGGTTTGGCGGTCTGGATCGCGTCTATGAAACGCACAAATGGGTCGGCATCTACGCCCTGGCGATGGCGTCCATCCATCTGCTGTTCAAGGCCGATCTACGGGGCTGGGAGACAGCCGCGATTCTCCCTGTCGCATCGGAGTGGACACGTCTGGCGCGCCAGGCCAGTTTCCTCGGGCTCGGTCTCATCATCCTGCTCGCGCTCAACCGCAACATTTCCTACGCCGTGTGGCGGTGGTGGCATCGCCTGTCAGGCCCATTTTTCCTGATCGTGATCCTGCATTGGCTGAGCATCCGGTCCCCGGTCCATCTGGCGGGGCCGGCCGGCCTCTGGCTCGCGGGACTGAGCCTGCTGGGCGTCTCGGCGGCCCTGTGGAAGCTCGTGCTCTACCCCGCGCTCGCGCGCCATGCGGAATATCGGGTTGTCGATGTTCTGCGCGGCGGCTCGGCCGTCCAGATGGACCTCGTCCCGACGGGACGGCGGCTGGATTTCAGCGCCGGCCAGTTCGGGTTCCTCCAGATGAAGGCCCCGGGGCTGCGTGAGCCTCATCCGTTCACGATCGCGGCGGCGGCCTCGCCCGATGGCCGATTGCGCTTCGTGATCCGGTCACTGGGCGACTTCACCGGCAGGCTCGTCGCGACGGTCGAGCCCGGCATGCTGGCCGATGTCTATGCCCCGTACGGCCGCTTCCTGCGCAAGGCGGGGGCGGGCCGTGAAATCTGGATCGCCGGCGGAGTCGGCATCTCTCCCTTTGTCGCCTGGATGGACGATGTCGGGCCGTCGCGGTTCGACACCGTCACCCTGTTCTACTTCTATTCGCCAGAGCGCGCGTTCCCGAGTGTGGGCACCCTGGAGGGGATCGCCAGAGAACGCGGCGTGGAGTTCATACCGATTGCGACCGGTCCTGCTGACCCGGGGTTCGCCAGACGGTTTGCGGAAATCGTGGATGGCTGCGATCCGTCCACCCTTGATCTGGCGGTGTGTGGCCCCAGCGGCCTGGTCGAGGCGGTAGCGGCTCTGGCAAAAGCCAACGGCGTTCCGCCCCAGCGCCTGCGGCACGAGCAGTTTGCATTCCGGTAGTCAGAACCGGGCCGGTAGTCAGACCCGGGGCCCGGTGTGTTCACGCCCGATCATCAGCGGATGGAATATCCGGCAAAAACCCCTATCTTCGCCCCATGAAAGATCTCAACGCCCTGATGCAACAGGCCCAGGCGATGCAGCAGAAGCTGCAGGACGCCCAGGCGAAAATGGCCGAAACCACCGCTGAGGGCACCTCGGGCGGGGGACTGGTGACGATCACCCTTAAGGGGGCCGGCGAGATCACGGCGGTCCGGATCGACGACAGCCTGATGGTCCCCGGCGACACCGAGATCCTGGCCGATCTGATCGTGGCCGCCCATGCCGATGCCAAGCGCCGGCTGGACGTGGTCAATGCCGATCTGATGCGCGAGGCGGCCGGGCCGCTGGCGGGCATGAACATCCCCGGCATGCCCAAACTGTTCTAGGCCGCCGGACTCCAGAATGGCCGCCTCCGCCGGACCCGAGATCGAGCGGCTGATCGCGCTTCTGGCCAAGCTGCCGGGGCTGGGTCCCCGCTCGGCCCGGCGCGCGGCCCTGGCCCTGCTGAAAAAGCGCGAGACCCTGCTGGAGCCCCTGGCGGCGTCCTTGGCCGAGACGGCGGCCAAGGTCGTGTCCTGTTCGGTCTGCGGCACCCCCGACACCCGCGATCCCTGCTCCATCTGTTCGGACGGCTCGCGCGACAACGGCCTGATCTGCGTGGTCGAGGAGGCGGGGTCGCTGTGGGCCATGGAGCGGTCCGGGGCCTTCCGCGGCAAATATCATGTGCTGGGCGGCCTGCTGTCGGCGCTGGACGGGGTCGGGCCCGAGGCCCTGCGGGTCGCCGAACTGGTCGGCCGGGTGCGGGGCGGGGAGGTGCGCGAGATCGTCCTCGCTTTACCCGCCACCGTCGACG
Organism: Caulobacteraceae bacterium; assembly: GCA_019748095.1. GTDB lineage: Bacteria > Pseudomonadota > Alphaproteobacteria > Caulobacterales > Caulobacteraceae > Brevundimonas. The sequence goes on from JAIEQA010000130.1 coordinate 13,163, forward strand.
GTCAGACCACGGCCCATTATCTGGCCGAGCGCGTGGCCGGGAACGGGGTGGAGGTCACCTCGCTGGCGCGCGGCGTGCCGGTGGGCGGCGACCTCGACTGGCTGGACGACGGCACCATCGTCCAGGCCCTTCGGGCCCGCCGACCGGCGTGATGGGCGGAGGCCCGCATGCGTCCGCTTCTGACGTATCGGCATGCGAGTATACCGGAATCAGCCCGCCCGGTCCCTGTCCACGGCTCGGGACTCAGTGGACCCGGTGGACGCAAGGGAGTCCGGAGAGTCCGGATGCTGAAGTGGACTCAGTGGACTCAGTGGACCCTGTTTTTTGAGTCCCGATGGCCCGGCATGGCGCGGGGGGCCGACTCCGGCTAGGAACGGAGCATGAACACCCTCTCGATCGTCCTGCTCGTCGTCTGTCTGGCCCTCGGGGCCGGCTTCCTGTGGGCCTTCCTCGGCTGGCAGGCCGCAAAGGGAGCGATCGTCTCGGCGCAGGAGAAGATTGCCCTGATCGAGGACAGCCGCGCCACCATGGGCGAGTTCCTCAAGGCCCAGGCGGCCCAGTCGGCCCAGGCCGTGGCCGACCAGATGGTGACCCGCGCCACCGAGACCTTCCAGGCCCAGGACCGGGTCGCCCGCGAACGGATGGAGGCCCAGCTCAAGCCGGTCGCCGAAACCCTGGCGAAGTTCGAGACCCAGGTGGCAGCACTCGAAAAGGCCCGCGCCGAGGAGACCGGCAGCCTCAAGGAACAGCTCTCGGCCCTGATGATCGCCTCCAGCGCCACCCGCGACGAGGCCAAACGCCTGACCGAGGTGCTGCGCGGCAACACCGGCCGGCGCGGGCGCTGGGGCGAACAGACCTGCCGCAATGTGCTGGAGGCCGCCGGCATGGCCGGCCGGTTCGATTTTGACGAACAGTCGTCCAGCGCCAGCGACGAGGGCAGGCAGATGCGGCCGGACTTCCTCGTCCGCCTGCCCGGCGGCGGCCTGTTCGTGATCGACGCCAAGGTGCCGCTGGCCTTCCCCGACACCGCCGAACCCGACGACGAGGCCCGCGACGCCGCCATGTCGGCGCGCAACGCCGCCAGCATCAAGAGCCATGTCCGCGATCTGGCCGCCAAGGCCTATCAGGACCAGTTCAAGCCCAGCCCCGACTTCGTCGCCCTGTTCGTCCCATCCGACGCCTTCCTGTCGGCGGCGCTGGACCGCGAGCCCGAGCTGATGACCGATGCGATGGCCCGGCGGGTCATCATCGTCACCCCCTCGACCCTGTTCGCCCTGTGCAAGGCCGTCGCCTATGGCTGGCGTGCCGAGGAACAGGCGGCGAACGCCGACGAGGTCGCGAAACTGGGCAAGGAACTCTACAAACGCCTGTCGGTCATGGGCGGCCATCTGACCGGCGTCGGCCGCGCGCTGGAGCAGGCGGTCGGAAAATACAACCAGTTCGTCGGCTCGCTGGAGAGCCAGGTCATGGTCTCCGCCCGCCGTTTCGAGGATCTGCAAGTGGATCACGAGGGCAAGGACCTGCCCGCCCTGCCCGCCGTCGACCAGGCCCCGCGCCCTGTGACGCGGCCGGAGCTGATCCACGACAGGTCTGCCCTGTCCTGAAGTCGCTTCGAGACAAGCTCGCTTGACACCTCTGCTGCGTAGTGTAAAACACCCTTGTCAAATGTAGGGGGTGCCAGTCATGAACCGCACGGTCGCGAAGATCCTGATCTGGTCGGCGCTGGGCTGTGTCGTACTGTTCGCGGCAGTCTTCGCTCTCGGCTATTATGACGGCTACCGCGCAGCGCACTCGCCCGGGGTCGCCCCGCGAGAGTTTCCGGCCTGGCTGTTCTTTCTTGTGATCGCGGGGACTATGGCCGGTTCGATCTGGGTTGGGGCGATCTGGATGCGCTCGATCGACGAGGCTGCACAGGAGGCTCACAAATCGGCTTGGTACTGGGGCGGCAGCTGCGGCCTGGCGCTGGGATCGGTCGTGGCTCTCATGGCCATCCTGCCCCAGGCCGCTACCTTCGTCCTGCCGACGGTGTTGCCGGACCGAACCGACCCGGCCGCCTACATGGTGACTGGCGCGGCCCTCATGGCCCTGGTGATGATCGCTGGCTACGGGATCGCCTGGGTCATCTGGTGGCTGCGCCGGCGGTGATCCCATGAACAACCATCTCAAGACCCTGCGCGCGGCCCGCAGCTGGAGCCAGGCCGATCTGGCCGCCGCCCTCGGCGTCTCGCGCCAGACCGTCAATGCGCTGGAGACCGGCCGCTACGACCCGTCCCTGCCGCTGGCGTTCAAGATCGCCCGCGTCTTCGAACAACCCATCGAATCCATCTTCTCCGACGACGTCTGAACGTCGCCTCACTTCCTGAAACCCGATCCTGAGAACACTCCCATGACCTTCGCCAACCGTCTGAAATCCACGACCGCCGCCGCCGGCCGCGCTGCCCTGGGCGGCCTGCTTGGGCTTGGTCTCGCGGCCGCCCTGCTCGCCTCGGCCCCCGACGCCTTCGCCCAGGACGCCTCGGCCGCGCCAGCCGTCGTCCGCACCGTGCTTCCGGCCGAGGGGCAGGGGCCGGCCCTGTGGTCCATCTCCGACGCCGACTCGACCATCTATCTGTTCGGCACCGTCCACGTTCTGCGTCCTGAAACGCCGTGGGGTTCGTCACGGGTCGACGCCGCCTTCGACAGCGCGGCCTCCGTCATTCTGGAAATCTCGAACCCGGACGATCAGGCGGCGATCACGCCCCTGATCCAGCAATACGGGATCTCGCCGGCCCGGCCCCTGTCCAGCCTGCTGACCGCGGCGGAGATCGCTCATCTGGATACGGCCGCGAAGTCCATCGGGACTTCCGCCGTCGAGATGGACCCCCTGCGGCCCTGGCTCGTCGCCCTGTCCCTGTCGGTCGCCCCGCTGATCAAGGCCGGCTATGATCCGCAGTCGGGTGTGGAGATGATCCTCAAGGCGCGCGCCGAGGCGGCGGGCAAGCCGGTGACGGGTCTGGAGACGATCGACAAACAGGTCGGCATCCTGGCCGGTCTCTCCGAGGAGACCCAACTGGACTTCCTGCGCGCGACACTGGAGGCCTATGACGAGGCGACCACCGAGCTTGACGCCCTGGTCGATGCCTGGGCGACCGGTGACGTCGAAGGCATCAATCGTCTCGGCGTGGTCGAGATGCGCGAGGCCTCGGAAGAGATCTACCAGGCCCTGCTGGTCCGCCGGAATGTCGATTGGGCTGACCAGATCCAGACCCTGCTGGCCGGTTCAGGCACGGTCTTCATCGCTGTGGGCAGCGCCCATCTGGCCGGTGACGACAGTGTTCAGGAGATCCTGGCCGGCCGTGGCGTTCAGGTTACACGTCAGTAGGAGCGCCCGATCCGGGTGGCCCGGCGGAAACACCGGGCCACATCGTTATGCGACGAGGCGGCTGGAGCGGGCGGCGGGAATCGAACCCGCACGAAAAGCTTGGGAAGCGATGACTATCTGAGTGGTTTCAAAGCTCTGCCACCCAACTGCTGCAAATTCGGCCTAACGGGATCAATAGGTTAGGTGCGTTTTCCCAACTGCGCGGAAGTGCAACCGAGGCGAACTAAACAAAATCAGGGTCCCGCCGGCGGATGCCGACGGGACCCCTTGAGTTAGCCAACCAGCCGAGTGAGGCCGATCGAAGTGCCGACTACCGGCGGTTGCCCTTGGTTTGATCCTGACCCAGGGCTGTCGCCGCCAGGGTCTTGATCTGAGTTGCGGTCGGTTTGACACGGCCGGACAGCACCCCCGATGCCAGCGTCGAGACTGCGGGGGAAGTTTGTTTAGACGGTGATTTAGCCATTGTATTATCTCGCAATTTGAGGGGATACACAGAGAGTCTAATCTCTGTTATACGATGGCCTTGGAGGCGCACTCGTGCGCCCTCCAAGGCGATGGGCTAGCTCATATTTTGCTGGCTGGTTGCCACACAGAGAGTCTCCTTTCAGCGCTTCCACGGCCTGTTGGGGGTTAGAGTTTGGGGTCCAGCTGAGGTGCTACTCAGCAGATCCCGGCGAAATGGTGCGGAGACGGTGGGATTCGAACCCACGGGGGCTGACTTATCAGGGACTGCCCCGCCGGATTTGGAGTCCGGAGCATTTAACCGCTCTGCCACGTCTCCCTCAGAGGGCTCGGAAGTTACTTCCGAGCCTTCGTCGTTTCGGAGTGCGACGCCTACGGCGTCGGCTCCCTTCTCAGTCAGTCTGAACTGACCATCTGCTACCCGCTCGACGAGCTCCTGGTTGGCATATGCCATCATCTGCGAGCGCGCGTTCTCGCGGGTAATCTTGTGTCCCTCCATTTCGGCCAGAAGGATGATCTCGTCGTATCCCAGCGCCGTGGGATGCTCGCTGCCCATAGCCGCGAGGATCGCCCTCCACTGTCCCGAGAGCGACCGGGTCCGGTTGGGCTGTCTCTTCCGAGGGGCCGGCGGTGCGACAGCCTCCGCCTCGCTTGCGACCGTTTGGAGCAACTCGATGGATTTCTCGATTGCCGAAACTTCAGCCCGAAGCAGGTCGCGATCGCGAAGGACGCGCTGAAGCTCCCGCTCGACCCGGCTCAGCGCCGCGCGACGGGTGTTCAGGTGGTCAACGATCGCATCGAACTGCGCCATACCGCAGCATATACACGAACGCAGCGCGATCGCCAACCAGTCCTCACGCCAACAGTAAATACAACGGTGACAGAAAGAGCCGACCAAACGCCGCGCGCTACCGGTCTGCAGGAGAATACAGTGGAAACAATAAGATACGGTCAATGCTGCCGTTATTTCATCGTTAACATAAGGTTAACAGGTAGGCAAAAATGACCTAACGAAAGATGGGGGCGACCTAATAATTTAGCTTGCGCTCTCGCGAATCAGGGGTTCGCGAATCACACGGTCTCGCCACAAGTCATTGTATTATTTATGATTATGACACCCGGACAAAAGTTATCCACGGGATATCCAATGTCGAAATTTTTGCTACCAAACCACGCGGCGAATTTTCTGACTCACACGCGGTTCGGATGCTCTGCGCACATCGGGCGTTATGCGAAATCCGGCTACTCGCGAACCAGCGCCGCCACGTCGGCTCCCAAGGCTTTCGCCAACGCGACCATGACCAGCAGGCTGGGGTTTCGCTTACCCCGCTCGATGCCGCCGACGTAGGTGAGGTCCAAGCCGGCTTCGAACGCCAATTGTTCCTGCGTCAGACCCTTGGCCTGGCGCAGTTGCCGCACGTTCCGCCCTACGATCGCCCGCCAGTCCATCGAACGGATAGGCTGCGGTCGGGCATATAGTCTCTAGGGACGATAGTCCCTAATGCGGTTGGACGTATGAGGTCCGACCCGATGCCTGATCCCGACAATCGAGGCCTCCAGGCGCTTGACGACTTGCTCGAAACCCTCGCCGCAGCCGGCCGCAGCGTGCGTGCAATCACCCTCCACCCGGATGGGCGGATCCAGATCGAGATGGGTCCAGACACAGAACCGAACGCTCTCGACCAGTGGCGTCGCCAACGAAAAAGCTATCGGGGTTCGTGAGATATCAGAGACTTAGCCGCTGACAATCTGACGGTTGGGAAACATACCCTCGGGAGCAGTCACGATAAGTTATTGACCAGATTGGGGAAACTGGAGCGGGCGGCGGGAATCGAACCCGCACGAAAAGCTTGGGAAGCTTTCAGGCTACCACTACATCACGCCCGCGGAGCCGGGCTCAACCTAGCGCAATCCCGTCGCGGCTCAAGGGGCTGCGGCCAGGGGCACCAAAAGAATGTCGTTCTCGCCAGAATGATCCGTCAACGGACATGTCGTGATCAAAGCGACATCAAGTATTCACCCTGTAGCAGGCTCGCTAATTCTATCTGTCCACTGAGGGTGTGTAACAAACTGCGTATTTTCTGTCACTCCAGCTTTGCAAAGGCGACCTAAACGAGGCCCCGGGATGGCTGATTTCGTGTCGGAGTGACGCGCGGCGGTCCGCACATTCAAACGCGAGGGACACCCCGATGCTTCGACTGACCAAAGTTCTGCTGGCCGGTACGGCCGTGATGGCCCTGGCCGCCTGTGGCTCGGCCGAGGTGGCCTCGCCCGGTGAAGGCGACTTCGGTGGAGGCACGACGCCGACCACCCCGACCACCCCGACCACCCCCACGCCCGGCACCCCGGCCGCCGACTGCCCGACAGGTCTGGCCAACATCGGTCTGGTCGCCGGCGGCACCCTGCGCGCCTGCCAGCTGCCCCAGGACATCATCGGCAACCTGACCCTGTCGGTCCGCGCCGGTACGGTCTACGCGATCGCCGGCCGCACCCAGGTGGGCATCGACCGCGGTATCGACCCGGCCGCCCCGACCGGTTCGCAGGGCATCCTCACGATCGATCCGGGCGTCCGCATCTTCGCCTCGGGCGGTTCGGACTATCTGATCGTCAACCGCGGCTCGCAGATCTTCGCCGAGGGGACAGCGACCAACCCGATCATCTTCACCAGCCGCCAGAACATCGAGGGCACCACGACCCTGACCTCGCAAGGTCAGTGGGGCGGCCTGATCCTCGCCGGCCGCGCCCCCCAGGCCAACTGCCAACTGACCGCCCCGGTGACCTGCACCGGCCAGATCGAGGGTACCTCGACCTTCTACGGTGGCAACACCCCGACCGATAACTCGGGCCGCCTCCGCTACATCCAGATCAAGTTCTCGGGCTTCGAGATCTCGACCGGCAACGAACTCCAGGGTCTGACCATGGGCGGCGTCGGCTCCGGCACGACCGTTGAGTTCATCCAGGTCCACAACTCTTCGGACGACGGCATCGAAATCTTCGGCGGCAACGTCAACCTGCGCCGCCTGGTCATCACCGGTGCCGACGACGACGCGTTCGACACCGACACGGGCTGGCGCGGCGGGGCCCAGTTCGGCATCGTCACGCAGCGCGCCCCGAACTCGACCAGCCGTTCGGCCGGCTTCGAGTTCTCGTCGGCCCCGGCGGCGACCCCGCTGGCCTCGCGTTACGTCTCCCAGCCCAAGATCGCCAACTTCACCCTCGTTGGCCGCAACTCGCCGATCGACGCCCACACCGTCGCCCACTTCGACACGGGTGCGGACGCCACCATCATCAACTCGGTGTTCACCGCCGCAGCCGGTTCGGTCGCAGGCTGCCTCGACATCGCCGATGCCGATACGGCCACCAGCCAGCCCACGTTCAACGCCGTGTTCATTTCCTGCCCGGTCTCCTATCGCGCGAGCAACGCCGCACGCTCGGCGGCGACCTTCGTTCAGGCTCCGAGTGGCGGCAACACGGCGGCCGGAACCAACACGATGACGGCCCCGGCCTCGGGCGCGACCCTGACCAACCAGGTCCTGACCTTCATCAACGGTGCCAATGAAACCGCCGTGACCCCGGTCAACGCGCCTGCAGTCTATCCGTTCTTCACGGCCACCACCTACATCGGTGCCGTCCAGAACGCTGCCGACACCTGGTATGCTGGCTGGTCCTGCGGCCTGTCGGGCAACACGACCTGCTGATGACGTAAGCGCGGCGGCGACCCACCGGGTCGCCGCCGACTTTCTTGCTTTCCGTTGAACCCCTTCAAGGCGCAGATCATGAAGAAGCTTTCTCTGACCCTGACAGGGGTCCTCCTGGCCACCAGCGCGCTGATCGCGCCCGGCCTGGCCCATGCCCAGACCGCCCCGGTCGAACAGACCCCCGCCCAGCAGGCCGAGCCCGCGGCAGAAGACCAGGCGACCGAAGTCGAGGAAATCGTCGTCCTCGGCCGCTACATCCCTGAACCCAACCGTGAGAGCCCGGAAGTCGCGGCCTTCCTGACCTCGGAAGACCTCCAGCGCACCGGCGACTCCAGCGCCGCCGCCGCCCTGACCCGCGTGACCGGCCTGTCGATCGTCGAGGGCCGGTTCATCTACGTCCGCGGTCTGGGCGAGCGCTATTCCTCGGCGCTTCTGAACGGCTCGCCCCTGCCCAGCCCCGAGCCGCTGCAGCGCGTGGTTCCGCTGGACCTGTTCCCCTCCAGCATCCTTGACGGCGTGACGGTTCAGAAGACCTATTCGGTCAATTATCCGGGCGAGTTCGGCGGCGGGGTCATCGACCTGCGCACCATCGACGCTCCGGCCGACCCCTTCTTCACCGTCTCGGCCTCGATGGGTGGCAATACCGAAACGACCGCCCAGAAGGGTCGTATCTACTACGGCGGCCGGACCGACTTCCTCGGCTTTGATGACGGCACCCGCGAAATTCCCGGCGAGCTGGCCCTCGCCTTCGCCTCGGGCAGGCAGATCCAGGCGGGTCCGAACTACACCTCGATCCAGCTGCGCCGTATCGGTCAGTCCCTCGTCAATGCGCCGCTGCGTCTGCTGCAGAAGGAGGACATCCCGGTTGATGGCAGTTTCGGCGTCACGGGTGGTTTCTCGAACGAGACTCCGATCGGCACCCTGGGCGTCATCCTGTCGGGTGGCTATGACAACAGCTGGCGCACACGGGCCGGTTTCCAGGAAGAGGCCCAGTTCTCGGGCAGCAACCTGATCGCCGCGACCAGCTACCGCTATCTGTCGACCCAGAACGATGTGCAGTTGAACCTGCTGGGCGGCCTCTCCCTCGCGGGCGATGATCACGAGCTGAAGTGGACCAATTTCTACGTTCGCAACACGACCAAGGAGGCCCGCACGCGGGCCGGCCGTGATTTCGACGCCGGCGGTTCGATCCTGCGCGACGACTATACCGAATGGTTCCAGCGCGAGCTGTTCTCCAGCCAGCTGGCCGGCGAGCATGTCTTCCTTGATGGCGCGCTCGAGCTCGACTGGCGCGCCAACTATTCGACGACCTCGCGCGACGCGCCGTACGAGACGCGGTTCGGGTATGGCGAATCCGCACCGGGAGAGTTCGTCCACGACCTCGAACGCAACCTGATCTCGTTCAGCGAGCTGAACGACGACGTCTATTCGGGCGGGGCCGACCTGGCCTACACCGTGCCGCTGTCGGACTATCGCGAAGCGACCTTCTCGGCCGGCTTCGCCCTGTATGAGAACACCCGCGATTCCGAGCGCCGCGACCTGCGTTTCATCTCGCCGGCGGGCCTGACCACGGAACAGACCGAAAGCCGGGTCGACTTCCTGTTTTCGGACTTCAACATCAACGACACCGTGCTCCAGCTGAACGAGATCACGGGCTCGAACGGCGCCGCGGCCTATGACGCCGAACTGGTGGTCAATGCGGTCTATGGCCAGGTCGAGGCCGAGATCATCCCGCTGGTCAACCTGACCGTCGGGGTCCGGTTCGAGGATGCCGAGCAGTCGGTCACCCCGCGTGACCTGTTCGGCGGCACCGCGACTTTCAGTTCGACGCGCCTCGAGGAGCAGTACTACCTGCCCGCAGGAACGGTGACCTGGAACTTCGCCGAGGACATGCAGCTGCGTCTGGGGGCCTCCCAGACCATCGGTCGTCCCCAGTTCCGCGAGCTGGCCCCGCAGTCCTACACGGACCCGGAAAGCGACCGGACCTTCATCGGTAACCCGTTCCT
>JAIEQA010000024.1 GCA_019748095.1 Caulobacteraceae bacterium
GTCTACAGCTGGGTCGCCACCGTCGCGTCTGCGGGCGTCACCTACTGGCTTGGGCGCGGCCCGACGGCCCGCATGCTGGACCGGTTCGGGGGATCGACGCTCGAGCGCCTGAAGCGGTTCGTCGGGCGCAACGCCTTCTATGCCAGCTTCATGATCCGCAATGTGCCATCCGCGCCGTTCATCGTTGTGAATATGGCGTTCGGGGCCACCCGGGCGTCCTTTCCGGCGTTTCTGGCAGGCTGTGCGCTGGGCGTCCTTCCCAAGACCGCTCTCGTCGCCTTCTTCGGCGGCGCGGTGGTTGCTGCGGTCAGCGGAGACGGTGTCTGGACCTCCCTGATCCTTGCCGCGATCGCGGTGGTCTGGATGGGACTGATGCTGGGGGTGCGGGAACTGGTCCGCCGCCGCGAGCGCGGCACCGGCATTCCGGATTGATACCGGCGTTGTTACGGTTGGGCGATTCGCCTATGTGGGGGCGAACACCCTCGACAGGACCGATCTCATGCTGAAGCTTTATTACTCCGCTGGCGCCTGCGCGCTCGCTTCGCACATCGCCCTCGAAGAGGCTGCTGCTGCCTATGACCTCGAACACATCGACCTCAGGCAGGGCCAGCAGCGCACACCGGCCTTTCTGGCCATCAACCCCGCCGGCTCGACCCCGGCCCTCGTGACCGAACATGGCGTGCTGACCGAGAACGCCGTCATCATGGATCACATCGCCCGCACGCACCCGGAGGCCGGACTGGCCCCCGACCCGTCCAGCTTCGCCTGGAGCCGGATGCAGTCCCTGAACGGCTGGCTGGCGTCCTCCCTGCATCCGGCGATCGGCAGGCTGCTGTTCAGCCGCCCGCCGCTGGAGGGCGAGGCGAGGACGGCACAGGCCGGGGTCGCCCTGGGCAAGTTCGACATCGTTGAACAGTCCCTGCTCACGGGCCCCTGGGCCATGGGAGAACAGTACACGGTCGCCGATGGCTACCTGTCTGTTTTCACACGCTGGGCCCGGCAGGCCGGGATTCTCGACCGGACCCGGTTTCCGCGTCTGAACGACCATCTGGACCGGGTTCAGGCCCGACCGGCGGTCCAGCGCGTCCTGTCCGCAGAGGGTCTCACGCCGGTCTGACGCCGTGCCGGCCAGCGGGCCAGCTGAGCCGTAACCGGGTCGTGATCACGGCTGCGCCCCTGCGCCGCATCGGGGCTTGTATTCACCTGCCCATGCGGGCAAACGAGCGCTCAGCCGGTCAGGCGAGGACGATCAGGAAGTTCGCTGTGTATGGGGATACACAGTGGGTGGGGCGTCGCCGAAGCCGGTCAGTCCGCAGCGCCTTGAAGGCCCCAACCGAACGGTAACCGACCCCCATGAGCTTTTCCCTCTTCGGCGCCATCTCCAACGACATCGCGATGGACCTGGGGACCGCCAACACCCTTATCTATATGAAGGGCAAGGGTATTGTTCTGAACGAGCCGTCGGTGGTGGCGCTCAGGAACGTCGGCGGTCGCAAGATCGTCCACGCCGTGGGCATCGAGGCCAAACAGATGCTGGGCCGCACGCCGGGTCACATGGAAGCCATCCGTCCCATGCGTGACGGGGTCATCGCCGACTTTGAAGTCGCCGAGGAGATGATCAAGCACTTCATCCGCAAGGTTCATAACCGCAAGGGCTTCGTGAACCCCAAGATCATCGTCTGCGTGCCTTCGGGTGCCACGGCGGTCGAGCGGCGCGCCATCAACGATTCGTGCCTGAACGCTTCAGCCCGCCGCGTCGGCCTGATCGACGAGCCTATGGCCGCCGCGATCGGTGCCGGCCTGCCGATCCATGAGCCGACCGGCTCCATGGTCGTGGATATCGGTGGCGGCACGACGGAAGTCGCCGTGCTGTCGCTGTCGGGCATCGTCTATTCGCGTTCTGTCCGCGTTGGCGGCGACAAGATGGACGACAGCATCATCAGCTACATGCGTCGCAACCATAACCTCCTGATCGGCGAGACGACCGCCGAGCGGATCAAGAAGGACATTGGCACCGCCCGCATCCCGGCCGATGGCGAAGGCCTGTCGATCGAGGTCAAGGGCCGCGACCTGATGCAGGGCGTGCCCCGCGAGGTCCGCATTTCCGAACGGCAGGCCGCCGAGGCGCTGGCGGAGCCGGTGTCGCAGATCATCGATGCCGTGAAGGTCGCCCTCGAAGCCACCCCGCCGGAACTGGCCGCCGATATTGCCGACAAGGGCATTATGTTGACCGGCGGCGGTGCTCTGCTGCGCGGTCTGGACGCCGAGATCCGTGACCACACCGGCCTGCCGGTCTCGGTCGCGGATGATCCGCTGTCCTGCGTGGCCATCGGCTGCGGTCGCGTTCTGGAGCATCCCCGGTGGATGAAGGGCGTGCTCGACTCGGCCCTTTGAGCCGAACTTCGGTCACACAGGCAACCGCCTGCGATCACAGTGTAATCGCCGGTTCCAATGTGGCCCACTTTTTGCGATAGGCTGCGCATAGTGGCGGGAGGCATCCCGCTGATTCTGACCTCTTTTGGAAGGCAAGGCCGTGGCGTTTCGCGACGGACCGTTCGAGTCACTGAAAGTGCCGCTGGCGTGGACCGCCGCGGTTGTGGTCGTGGTCGCCATCATTGCATCGATCCTGATGATCGTGGCCGATCGTCGCCACGAGGCGGCGGGGGACAGCTATGGTGCGGCACGGGCAGGCTTTGATGCGGGAGCTGGACCGGTCAACGGCGTACTCGCCTGGCCCGTCCGGTGGACCGGAGCAGCGACGGATTACATCAAGGGCTACTTTTTCGCGGTTTCCGAGAACCGGCGACTGCGTGCCCAGCTCGCCGAACTCGAGCCGTGGCGCGACCAGGCCATCGCCCTGAAGAATGTGAACGCCCGTTATGAGGCGATGCTGGGCCTTCGCACCGAACCGCCGGTCGCCATGGCGACGGCGCGGTCCATCTCGGAATCACGCGGTCCGTTCGTCAATGCACGACTGCTGGATGCCGGGGCCTCCCGGGGGGTCCGGGCGGGCAATCCCGCCATTAATGAACATGGCCTCGTCGGGCGCGTGATCGGCGTGTCCGGCGGCGTCAGCCGCATGCTGCTGCTGACCGATGTCTCCAGCCGGATCCCGGTTCTCGTCGATCGCACCGACGCCCGCGCCATGTTGAGTGGCGACGGCTCCGGCAATCCGAGGCTGGAGTTCGTGCGGGGCGTCGGAGCCGTCCAGCCCGGCGATCGCATCCTGACCTCCGGTGACGGCGGTGGACTTCCGCGCGGTCTGCCCATCGGGGTGGCGGCACGGGGCATCGACGGCTCCTGGCGGGTCAAGCTGTTCAGCGATCGGGGGGCCATCGACTATGTGCGGGTCCTGCTGTTCCAGGACTTCGGCCAGCTGGTCACGCCTGAAAGCCTCAACGCGCCGCCCTTGGCCGGTCTGCCGACCGCGCCTGCCCCTTCGGCCGAGGCGGCCCTGGCGATCGGGGATGCGGCCGCAAGGCGGGCGCGGGTACCGACCCCGACGCCGACGGGACCCGCAGAGTGAGACGGTCGATGACCGTCCGCGTGGTCGGGCCGACCCAGTGGGTCTTCTATCCTGCGCTGGCGGTCATCGCGATCACGGTCATTCTGGCCACGCCCGTCGAACTGTTCGGCCTGAAGTTGCCGGAGCCTGTCCTGCCTCTGGTGCTGGCGTTTGCCTGGCCGCTGATCCGCCCGTCCATGGTGGCTCCGGCGGTGCTCTTCGGGCTCGGCCTTTTCCTGGATCTGTTCTGGGGGGGCACTCTGGGGCTCTGGCCGCTGTGTCTCCTGTCGGTCTATGGCGTTGTCCTCGCGTCGCGAAACCTGCTGGCCGGACAGGAAACCCGGATCCTGTTCGTCTGGTATGCCACGTGCGCCCTTGTCGCCTTCGTTCTGGCTTATCTGATTGTAACACTGAGTACCGGACGCGCGCCGAGTCTGTTGTCCCTTCTGGGGCAGGTGATCCCGACGCTGCTCCTCTTTCCCGTGGCCGACTGGATGATCCAGCGGTTCGATGATGGCGACATGCGGTTTCGATGAGCAGCGAGCCCTCGATCTTCTTCTCGGACGTCAATGAGCGACAGGGCTCGTTCCTGCGTCGGACCTTCATTGTGGGCGGGCTCACTGCGCTCGGCGTTACGGCCCTGACTGTCCGTCTGGCGCAGCTGCAGCTGGTCCAGGCCCAGGAATACTCGACCCTCGCCAGCCAGAACCAGTTCAACTTTCGTCTGGTCCCGCCGCCGCGCGGGCGGATCCTCGACCGCAACGGCGTGGTCATCGCCGGGAACCGGCCCAGTTTCCGGGTGCTGGTGATCCGCGACGAGACCAAGGATCTGGACCAGACGCTGGATTTGCTGGGTCGGCTTCTGCCTGACACCCTGGACCGGCGGCGCGCCATTATCCGCGACGTCAATGCCGCGCCCCGGTTCAGTCCGGTGGCGGTCAAGAGCGACCTGTCGTGGGAAGAATTCGCCAAGGTCAACATGTACGCACCCGAGCTTCCGGGTGTCATGGCTGACATGAACGAGGCGCGCTACTACCCTTTCACCGGAGCCTTCGCCCACGTCATCGGTTATGTCGCCAAGGTCTCGGACAGGGACATTCAGGCGATCCGCGACCGGGGTGCGGAGCCGGAGCAGATGCTGTTCAACCCCGGTTTCCGCATCGGCCGCACGGGCGTGGAAAAGGCGCTCGACCTGGACCTCCGCGGCCAGGCCGGCGGCAATCGGGTCGAGGTCGATGCGCGGGGCAGGGTGGTCGCCGAGGATGTCGGGGGCTCTCGTCCGGCCGCACCGGGCAAGGATGTCGTCCTCACCCTCGATGCCGACATCCAGAACCGTGCCCTCGAAGTGTTCGGTGAGGAGGCGGGCGGCTGTGTGGTGATGGATGTTCGCAACGGCGACATCCTGGCCATGGTTTCGACCCCGTCGTTCGATCCCAATCTGTTCGTCAGCGGTGTCCCGACCCGCACCTATGCGGCGCTTCGTGACTATGAGCGCCGGCCGCTGACGGACAAGGTGATCGACGGGACCTTCGCGCCGGGATCGACCTTCAAGCCGGTGGTCGGTCTGGCGGCCCTCAAGAGAGGGGTCAGTCCGGATCGACGGATCGTCTGTACGGGCGGCTATTATCTCGGCCGTCGGTTCGCCTGCCTGGGCCGGCATGGGTCGCTGGATATGCGCGGTGCGATCAAGGCGTCCTGCAACGTCTACTTCATGACCCTGGCGGTCGAGATGGGGCCGGATGCGATCGCCGAAACTGCCCGCGACCTGGGGCTCGGCCAGGTCTTCGACATCGGGATCGGTGGACAGAAACCCGGTCTGGTGCCGGATCGTCAGTGGCGGCGGGAGAATCCCGTGCGCGGCGACGGCAAATGGTACCCCGGTGAAACGCCCAGCTATGCGATCGGCCAGGGCGCATTGACGGTCAATGCCCTGCAACTGGCCGTCTATACGGCCCGCCTCGCGAACGGCCAGAAGGCCGTCATGCCGCGGCTGATCAAATCGATCGGCGGCGTGGACCAGGCTCCCCGGGCCGCGTTCGCAGACCTGCCTTACGACCCGGAACTGGTCAAGGTGCTCAGGGAGGGCATGGAGGCTGTGACCGACGTGGGCGGGACGGGATTCAGAAACAGCCAGCTGGGCCTCGGGCCCGTGCGGATGGCGGGCAAGACAGGCACGGCCCAGGCCCGGAACTATGGGGCCGGCTCGCGCAAGGGGACCGGACGGCCCTGGCGGGAAAAGGACCACAACCTGTTCATTGCCTACGCCCCCATCGACAACCCGCGCTATGCCGTGTCGGTGATCGTCCAGCATGGTGGCATGGGCGGTGGGACGGCCGGCGCGCCACGCGCCCGCGAGGTCATGCGGGTCGCCCTGCTCAAGGATCCCGAAATCCGGGCGCGCATCGAACAGTCCGGCTTTGCCGAGACCTCGCTCGAACCGGCTCCGGCTGAGGATTTCGCCGCCACGGAGGGTCCCGCGCCTACGGTCGCTCCGGACACGCCCTCCGGTCCGCAGCCCTATGAGCCGGAGGTCCCCCAGTGACGGCATCCGCCCTGACCCGTCCCGGTGAGCGTGAACGGCTGCCGGTCAAGATCAGCCAGCTGGACTGGCGGCTGGTGGGCCTGCTCTGCATCGTCGCCTTCGTGGGCACGGCCATGCTTTACTCGGTGGCCGGCGGGTCCTGGCAGCCCTGGGCGATGAACCACGCCGTGCGGTTCGGCCTGCTGTTGGTGGTGATGCTCGGGCTGGCCATGCTGCATCCGAAATGGTGGTTCCGGGCGGCCTATCCCCTTTATGGCGTCCTGCTTGTGTTCGTTCTGATGATCGAATTCACGCCGCTCGGTTATGTGGCCGGTGGGGCGAAGAACTGGCTCAACCTCGGCTTCATCCGCATTCAGCCCGCCGAGTTCATGAAACTGGGTCTCGTCCTGGCGCTGGCGCGCTGGTACCACAGTCATACCGCCCAGGAGGCGCGCTGGTCGTGGAAGCTGCTCATTCCGACCGGCATGATCGCCGTTCCGTTCCTGCTGGTGGCCAAACAGCCTGATCTGGGGTCGGCGATGGTCATCGGTCTCACCGGGGCCGCGATCATGTTCTTCGCCGGCCTCAGCTGGCGGGTGATCGCCGCCTGCGCGGCAGCGGCCGTCGCGATCATTCCGCCGTTCGTCATGTTCGGCATGCACGACTACCAGCGCAATCGCGTGCTGACCTTGTTCGATCCGGAGTCTGATCCGACCGGCACGGGCTACAATATCATCCAGTCCAAAATTGCGTTGGGGTCCGGCGGCCTGCTGGGCAAGGGCTACGGCCTCGGCAGCCAGAGCCAGCTGGAGTTCCTGCCCGAACGGCAGACCGACTTCATCTTCTCGACGGTGGCCGAGGAGTTCGGCTTCCTCGGCTCGTTCGGCGTTCTCGCCTGCTATGTGGCCATCATCCTGATCTCCCTGCGCATCGCCTCGCTGGCCCACAGCCATTTCGGCCGTCTGGCCGCCGCCGGCATGATCGCCTTCTTTGCCGTCTTCGTGCTCGTGAATGGAGCGATGGTGATGGGGCTGGCCCCGGTTGTGGGGGTGCCGATGCCGCTTCTGTCCTACGGCGGATCCTCCATGATGACCGTCATGTTCGGCTTCGGACTGATCCTTTCGACCCGGGTCCATCGGTATGCGGAACTCCCGAAGGGCAACGGCCTGATCTGATCCGTCAGGCCGTTGCCGCCCGGTTCAGAGCGACGCGGCCCAGTCCGTGGCGCGTACCAGACTGTCGACGATGCCGGGTTCGCTCGAGGCGTGACCGGCGTCCGGCACGATGTCCAGCCGGGCTTCGGGGAACTCCCGGCTCAGGGCCCAGGCACTCGCGATCGGCGTGACCACATCAAATCGGCCCTGGGCGATCCATGTTGGGATGTGGCGGATCCGGGCGATGTTCTTCAGCAGCCAGCCCTCTTCCGGGAAAAAACCGCCGTTGACGAAGTACCAGCATTCGATCCGCGCGAAGGCGACGGCGAAGGCGGGTTCCGCGAACTTGTCCGGACGGGCCGCCGGTCCCTCGACACTGACGGTTTCGCCCTCCCAGCTCGACCATGCGACTGCGCAGCGTTCCCGCTCGGCCTGATCGTCACCGATCAACCGCTTGTAGTAGGCCCCCATGAGGTCGTGACGCTCGTTTTCCGGGATCGGTGCCAGAAAGCGCTCCCAGGCGTCCGGGAAGATCATCGAGGCCCCATCCTGGTAGAACCAGTGCAGTTCCTTCTTCGTCAGCAGGAAGATTCCGCGCAGGACCAGGGCGGCCACACGCTCCGGATGGGTGATGGCATAGGCCATGGACAGGGTGGAGCCCCACGACCCTCCGAACACGACCCAACGGTCGATGCCGCAGCGCTCGCGCAGACGCTCTATGTCGTCGATCAACGTCCAGGTGGTGTTGTCCTCCAGCGACGCATTCGGCCGTGACTGGCCGCACCCTCTCTGGTCAAACAGGACGATGCGATAGATGTGCGGATCAAAGTAGCGCCGCATCCCGGGATTGACGGCTCCGCCCGGGCCGCCGTGCAGCACCAGCACGGGCCTGCCCTGGGGGTTGCCGCATTCCTCATAGTAGATTTCGTGTGGCCCATCGGTCTGCATCCAGCCCGAAGCGAAGGGCTCAATCTCCGGATAGAGTTCGCGGCGAGGCGTCAAGGTTTCGGGCAAGGCCATACAGAACTCGGAGCTTTCAACAGGAGGTCAGGCGTCGGACGGTGAAGGACGCAGGGCTGCCAGGGCGAGCACCAGCCAGCCCGCGATCATCAGGACGCCACCGATGGGGGCCACGGCACCCAGGGCCGGGAGATCGAGCAGGCCCAGCAGGCTCACGGCAAGGCAGAAGATCAGCCCGCCCGTCGACGCCAGCCAGCCGGCCAGCCCGGCCATGGCGATCCGCGGGGCCAGGCCGGCGCACATCAGCGCCAGAAGGGCATGCGCCAGTTGATACGAGGCACCGGTCGTCAACAACGTCTTGATCTGGGGTCCGGCACCATGGGCACCAAAGGCCCCGATGGCCACAGCGAGCGCGCCGTTGACGGCCGCGAAGGCCGCGAGGTGACGATTCCAGATCATTACGCAACCTATCCCACGAATTCGCCGGCGTCTGCTATCGGGTGGGGATGAATCCCTCGCACCGCATGGCCTTGCAGTATGTGCTGCTGTTCGGTGCCAACGGCGTCAGTCTGCCGTTTGCCGGGCTATGGCTTGACGCCCAGGGATTCACAGGGGCCCAGATCGGTCTGTCGCTGGCGGCTCCCATGCTGGCACGGATCGTGACCGGCCCGCTGATCGCCGTGTGGGCAGACGGATTTCGACGCCGGCGTTCGCCGCTGGCGATCCTCGGGGTCGTCGCCGCGCTCGGCTATGCCGGGGCCGGCGTGACCGAGGGCATCATCGTCCAGGGCCTGTTCTGGTTCGTGGGTGCCACGGCCATGGCCGGACTGATTCCCCTGACCGACGTCCTGACCCTCGCCCTGGCGCGGCGTCACAGTTTTGATTTCGCCGTGTCGAGAGGCTGGGGCTCCGCCGCCTTCGTCGCCGCCAATGTGTTGATGGGCGTCGTGCTGACCCGCGCCTCTATCGACTGGATCATTGTCTGGATCGCCCTTGCGGGCGCGCTCATGGCACTGGCCGGCGCGACCCTGTTGCCCTCCGAGCCCGTCACGGACGGGCCCCGCACCGCCGGGCGGGAGCGGCTCGTCGGGCTGACGCGCCTGATGGTCAATCCCGCCTTCATGACCGCCATCGTCGCCATCGGCCTGGTCCAGGCCACGCATGGCTTCTACTATGGCTTCTCGGCCATCGCCTGGGCAGCCCAGGGGCTTGATGCGACCACCACCGGCCTGCTGTGGGCGACCTCGGTCGTGGTCGAGATCGCCTTCATGTGGTGGATCGAGCCGTGGCGACGCCGGCGGGGCATCGGGCCGTGGCTGATCCTGATGCTGGGCGGGATCGCCGCCGTCGTGCGCTGGACGGCCCTGGCCTTCCTGCCCCCGCTGTGGCTGCTGTGGCCCCTTCAGGGGCTGCATGCCCTGACCTTCGCCGCCACCTACCTGGCCGGGGTCCAGATCATCGAAAGGCTGGCCCCGCCCGGTGAGCATACCGCTGCCCAGACCCTGAGTTCGGTCATGGCCGCCGGCGTGCTGATCGGCCTGGCCACCCTCGCCGCCGGCCCCCTGTACGACCTAATGGGCGTGCGGGGCTATCTGGCGATGACGGTCATGGCCCTCGCCGGACTCGGCCTTGCCGTGCGGCTCCGTCGGACCGGAGTCCTTTAGGTCAGACGTTCGCGCGGCATCAGGGGCAGATGGCGGGCGATGGCATCGGCGGCCACGGCCACGCCTCTGCGGCCCTCGGACGGATCCAGCGCCTCGGGCACCCGCAGCAGCGCCACCGCCGGCGCATCGGCCTCGTCCGGCAGGGCCGTCAGGATCCGGTAGAGCAGATAGCTGGCGGCGTCCTCATCGCTGTCGGAGGTGGCCGCTGCGGTCAGGCCGGCCGTGTTCAGGGCCTGGACCATCTCGGAGACCGGTGCCGTTGTGCGGGCGAAGGCGGGGCCGGTGTCTGACCATTTTGTCCGCCCCGCGAGCGTACGGTTCTCCGCCCGCATCTGGACCCGGAACCCTTCGCTGCGGCCGGTGCGCCCGACCAGAAGGACGGCCTGGCACTCGGCCTGGCCCAGTTTGCGGTTGATCAGATCGGCGAGGACGGCCGGGTCTTCTGATCCGACCGTTTCGGTCCGGGCTGAACCCGTCATCCAGGGGACGCTATCGGTGCCGCCCAAGGCCAGTCCGACGGGGTCATGGGGGTCGCAGGTACACACAAGGATCGCCGGCCGGCGATCTGGCGCTTGCTCGCTATGAATATCCAACATGAACCCTGCAGGTCGCGTGACAATGGCGTGACAGCGCGCCGACCGTGTCGGCATGCGGGCGCTGGCGTCAAGCCCAAACCCTCACCGGAGGACGTGCCGGTGGGCCCCCCCGGTCAGGCCAGGTCGCCGACCGCAGCATCCAGCAGCATGAAGGCCCGGCCGGCGTCTGTCGCGAGCGCTGACAGCACGGCCCCGGCACCGCCCGAGCGCGCGTATTCGCCCAGACGCAGGGAAAAGGTCCGCACATAGTGTTCGGCGTCCGCCCTGAGCTCCGGATCGCTCATGACCCGGCGCGAGACGCTGCGCACGGCCGCCGGAGCGACGCGGCGGACGATCTGCCGGGCCCGGTCAGGGTCCCGTTCGGCGAAGGCCACGGCGGCCTCCTCGACCCGGGAGCGTGGCAGCAGGGCGTTGGGATCGACGCCCATACGCCGGATCGCCGCTGTGATCCGGTCCGCCAGCCCGTCGACCTCTGTGGGCATGACGGGGGTGTCGAGGTCCAGTGGCGGTTCGCCCGGACCGTCGTCGACCAGATCGCTCCAGTCCAGGCGGTCTCCGGCCGCCGGAGCGGACCGCCGACCCGGATTCTCGGTTGCGGGGGCCAGTTTGAGCCGGCCACGAAGGCCGAAGCTGCGGTCCCGTTCAGACTCGGTCTCCGGTGTGGCCGGGCGGTTGCGGTCGCGATCCGGCAAGCCGGCGACCGCGCCCATGTCTTCCGGGGGGTCGCGCCGACGCATCGGCGCGCCACTGTCGCCGGACACGACGCCCATCAGGCGCACAGCCTCGGTCAGCATGTCGTAGTTGCGGCGGACCCGCTCCTGGAAGCCGGCGTCCAGCGCCGCCGTATCCTCTGCAGCCTTGCGTGACGCGGCCGCCAGGGCCGCCAACCCTTCCTCGACCGTCACCCGGACGGCCTCGGCCCGGGCTCGGGCCTGTTCCGGAAGCCGGGAGGCGCGTTCGTCCAGATCCCCGATGGCCGCATCGACCTGGCCCAGGGCTTCGGTCATGCGGGCGAGGGTGGATTCCAGCTTCTGGATGGCCCGATCACCGGCTTCATCAACCAGACCCACGGTGGCCCCGACAATCTTGCGGGCCCCTTCCACCCGGGCGTCCGCGGCGTGATCGGCCTTCTGGGCGGCATCGAACAGGGCCTCGCCGAGGCGATCCGCACGAATCTGGGCCTGGCCCGCGGCATTGTCGGCGGCCAGCCGGCTTTCCTCGGCCGTGGCCTTGAGCACGGCGAGGGACCGGCGCGTCTCCTCCACCAAGGTGTCGCGGGCCTCGGCGGCCACCGCCTCGAACCGGTCGAGAGACAGTTTGGTGGCGGCGTCGAAGCCGTCCGCCTCGCGCTGCGACAGGTCGACGAGGGCCCTGAACTGGTCCGTGGCGGCCTCGACCAGCTCACGCAGACCCTCGGTCGCCTTGACCGTCGTCTCATCCAGACGACCGGCCGCAGAGCGGGTGGCGGAGAGCTGTTCGGTCAACTGGGCGCGCTGGCTCTCGACCTGGGCCGAGAAGTCTTCCTGGTCCGTGCGCAGGGCATAGGCCGCCGTCACCAGCGCCGCCCGTTGCTGGCCCAGACCCTCCTCGACGGACTGGATCTGTTCGGCGACGCCTGTTCCGGCGTTCTCCAGCCGCAGGGTCTGACGCGCGAGATCATCCGCAGCCATCCGGGCCGCATCCTGGGCCTCGCCGGCCGCAGCGGCCAGGTCGGCGGCACGGGCAGCCAGCGCGGCCTCGGCCTCCCTCAACTGGGTCTGGGCCAGATCGGAGGCGTCGACGATCAGGCGGGACTGACGCTCCACGGCGTCGAGCACGCCCGTCGCCTGGGTGTCCAGACGGCCGCCGAGGATCGACATCTGCTCGCGTTCCCGCCCCAGCTGTTCGGTCAGCCGTCGCGCCGTACGGCCGGCGTTTTCGGCCGCTTCGTTCAGTCGCTCCGTTTCCTGGGCCAGGGCCTGCCGCAGAAAGGCCATGTCATGGCGCGCCCGCTCGGCCGCCAGCGCAGCCTGGTCGATGTCGTTACGCAGGGCTGAAAGCACCTGACCGGTCTGATGAGCGGCGAGGGCGGTCGGGGCCACCAGAGCCTCCGCCAGCTCGCGGGCCCGCCGGATCTCCACCGCAACACCGGCACCCTGACGGACCGCATGGGCCAGAAGCACTGACAATCCCGCGGGGGCCAGCGCCATGAGGGCATAGAGCGCCATCTGGAGCGGTTCGAGGGCGACGTCGCCGGAGCCGATCTCATAGGCTGCCCAAGCGGCGACACCGGCGATCCACAGCGCGGCCGCAACACCACCGATCAGGTAGGTCCGCCCCATGGCTGGTGCCGGCGCAGGCAGCCTGGCGACCGTGGACGGGGGCGGAGAGGGTTCGTACGGGGCCGGGGGCGCGTCGGCGCTCTCGGTGAAGGTCAGCGGCCGGTTGGGGGGGGCGACGGGGGTCGGCTCTGGCGGCGATACCGGTGCCGGGGCCGGGGCGATTTCCTCGAGAGCATCCCGCGGAAGAGGGGGCGGCCCGTCGACCTCGACCGCCCGTTGCTCCTGCTCGGCCAAACGCCGGCGACGCCGCTCGGACATGGGCCTCTCGCGGGCGACGGCTGGCTCGGTGGCAGCCACATCGTCCGTACGCTCCGACTCGCCGGGGAGCAGATTGACCGGCGTGGCCGTTTCAGGGTCGGAAAGGGTCAGCGGAGGCCGTTGGCGGGACTTCATGGGGCGGGATTCTCAGGTGGGCGAACGCACGACACGAGAGACGCGCGCCGTTGGACCCTAGACCATTTTTCCCGCTGGGCGACCCGCGCCGGATTCAAAAAATGCCGGATCGCGGTGCTGCGATTGCGGTGACGTCGTCTGTCCTCAGCAATCGTCGGCTTTCCTCACGCTGATCAGCGCAGGCGTTGCTTGGCTGCGGCAGTCACTGACGCGGTGGACTTCGCGGTCCGGCTTGACCGATGTCAGGTCCACGCCGAATTGCGCCAGGGCCGCTGCGGCCAGCAGGGCGATGAAGCCGGCCAGCAATTCAATCAGCGCCTGCATGCCAGCCTCCCCCCTCGTTCGTATGCCATTATGCCCTGTTTTCGCCTTCCCGGCAATCTGCGGGTGCTCCAGCCATTGACCCGTGCGCCTGCGGCATGGAACGGATGGCTGAACCGGGCGTCTGGCCGAGACCCGGAAAGCCAGATCCACGATGCCGGCAGGGACACCCGACATGGAGGACGCCGACGACCGCGCCCTGCTCGCCGCTCAGGGCGTCCTGCGTCCCGGCGAGACCTGCTGGCGGGTCGCCGAGGCCAGCCGCCTGACGGTCCTGATGGAGAACGAGGCCTATTTCGATGCCCTGATTTCGGCGCTCGGCAAGGCCAGACGGTCTGTTGTCGTGCTGGGCTGGCAGTTCGATCCACGGACCCGACTGGATCCGGAAACCCGCGCCGGCGACCGCCAGGCCGAGGTGGGGCATCTGCTGCGGATGATGGTCAAGACCCGGCCGGACCTGGATGTCCGGCTGCTGATCTGGAAATCGCCACTGCTCATCGCCGCCTCCCAGGGCTTCTATCCGCACAAGGCCCAGGGCTGGTTTCACAAGCGCATGGTCGAGTTTCGTCTCGATACCCCGGGGCCGATCGGGGCCTGTCACCACCAGAAGGTTGTCGTCATCGATGACCGGGTCGCCTTCTGTGGGGGCGGCGATATCTCGGTGGATCGGTGGGACTCGGCCGCGCACACAGATGATGACCCCCGCCGCCGCCAGCCCTCGGGCCTGATCTCGCCGCCGCGTCATGAAACCATGTGCGTGATGGACGGGCCGGCCGCCCTGGCGCTGGGCGATCTCGCACGCGAGCGGTGGTTCAAGGCGACCTGGGAACGGACGGTTCCCGATCCTGTCGATAGCGATCCCTGGCCGGACGGCCTCGCGGTGGATTTTGTCAACACACCGGTGGCTATCGCCCGGACGGAACCGGCCCATGGCGGTCGCGCGGGGGTTCGCGAGAACGAGCGGCTGCATCTGGAGGCGATCTGCAGCGCCAGGAAACTGATCTATATGGAGAATCAGTACTTTACTTCACCAGTCATCGCCGCGGCCCTGGCAGCGCGGCTGGACGAGCCTGACGGCCCCGAGGTGGTGCTCGTCTCCACCGGTCGCAGTCCCAGCTGGTTTGACCGCCTGACCATGGACACGGCGCGGGCCGAGGTGTTGTTCCGGTTGGAGTCGGCCGACCATCATGAGCGGTTTTCCGCCTTCAGTCCGCAGACGCCCGGGGGGCAGCGGATCATCGTCCACGCCAAGGTGACGGTGGTGGACGATCAACTGCTCCGGATCGGTTCAACGAACCTGAACAACCGGTCTCTCGGCTTCGACACCGAATGCGACGTGGCGATTGCGCCGGAGACGGCGGAGGGGCACGCGGCCATCCGGCGCTTTCGACACCGTACGATCAGTCATTTCATCGGCGTCGAGCCGGGCGATTTCTCGGCGGCGGAAGCGATTCTGGGATCCACCGGCGAGGCGATCCGCCGGTTCGATACGGGGCGAATGAAGGCGCTCGGGGCGACGCCACCGTCCGTCATCGAACGCACTTTCGCCGAGTTCCAGCTCGGGGACCCCCGCTCTCCGGCCGATGCGTTCCGGCCGTGGAAACGGCGGAACCGCTCTCAGCGGCCTCAGTTGGGTGATGCGATCTCGAAGTCCATCACCAGCGGCAGATGATCCGAGGCCAGCCGCGAGAGTGGTGAAAACGGAGCGTGGACGTCGATCACCCTGATGTGGGGACTGACAAAGACGTGGTCGATCCGGATCGCCGGGAATCCCGACGGAAACGTCTTGATCGTGGATCGGAGCCCGAGTGCCCTCTGGCAGTCGGCATGCCGGCGCGTCAGGGTCTGGTAGGGCCGGGTGATCGAGGTGGCGTTGAAGTCCCCGGCCAGAAGGGCGGGGCCGGCGCAGTCGGGGTGGCCCAGCCAGTCCGCGCCCGCCAGGGCCGCCGCCTGCAGGCGCTGTTCGCGGGGAACAAGGCCGAGGTGGGTGGTCAGGACGTTCAGCGCGGTTCCGTCGACGTCCAGCCGGACCCAGATCGCCCCCCGGGGTTCCAGCCCCGGGATTCCGCGCACGGTCGGCAGGGCTCCGGCCTTGATCAGCCGTTCCGGGAAGCGCGTCAGGATGGCGTCGCCGTACTTCTCCGCCTCGACCATCATGGCCGGGTGGAATCGCACCGACATCGACAGGCCTTCCGCAATCGCGCTGGCCTGATCGACCCCGCCGGTCCGGGCGCGCCCGACATCCAGCTCCTGGAGGCAGACGATGTCCGGTTCCAGTTCCGCGATAACCCCGATGATCCGGGCGACGTCCAGCTGTTTGTCCATGCCGACACAGCGATGCACATTATAGGTCACCAGACGCATGAGTGGTCGGCTAGGGTATTTTGCTCGGGAAAGCGACCCCGGCGTGGGATCAGATCTCGACCAGCCGGTCCGGGACTTCGTTGGGATTGTGCGGCCGGGGCGGGAAATGCGCGGCGAGGACGTCGCCGATCATGCCGATGGCCGTCTCGAAACCCTCGGCGGGCCGTCGCCCGGCAAGCCCTGAGGTCAACGCCTCGACGGCCCCGGCCCACACCCCGTGGTCAACGCGGGAATGGATCCCTTCGTCGGCGATGATCTCCACCTGACGATCGGCGAAGGCGGCGAAGATCAGAACGCCGGTGCGACGGTCCGTGACATGCAGGCCATGGGCGAGGAACTGGTGCATGGCCGCCTGCCGCGTCCGTTGCAGCCGCACCGCCCGGGGGGTCACCAGCCGGGTCAGGGGCGGAACGCGCAGCAGGACATAGACACCGATGAAGACGGCTCCCTGCACAACCGCATAGGCGCCGATCGCCCGACCGACGGTCAGATCGCGTGCGGCGAGGTGGGCGGCCTCCCAACTGTCCGACAGTCCCGGGAACCAGGTGGCATCGAAGCCGAGCGGGATCAGCACCAGCGGGATCAGCAGGGCTGCCGCAGCCGCCCAGGCCAGGCTGATGTCGCGATAGCTCGAGACCTGTCTGGCTAGGACGCAGAAGATCTCGCCGGAGGTGCGCGCCTCGGCGGCCGCAATGGCTGCAGCCACGCGGGTATGTTCTTCGGGCTTGAGTCGCATCACCATCCGCCTGACGCTCCACCGCCGCCGAAACTGCCGCCTCCGCCCGAAAAACCTCCACCGAAGCCTCCGCCGCCAAAGTCCGAGCCGCCGCCGGAGCGGCCGCGCGCCGCATTCGACAGAATCTCTGCCGCCCCCCAGACCAGAACGGGATGGATGCCACGTCCCGAGCGCCTGCCGCGCCCGCCCTTGCGGCCCAGCCCCCGCAGCAGACTCAGGAACAGAAACAGGAAGATCAGGGTGATGATCAGGCCAGGGAATACCGGGGCCTCGGCCGGTTCAGGCGCAACTGCGGCGGCCCGGGCACGGGCTTCGGCGGGATCCAGACGAAGCTGGGCGATCACAGCATCGACGCCGGCCCCGATTCCCCTCGCATAGCCCCCTTCGCGGAACGGCGGCAGGATCTCGGTCTGGATGATCTGGTTCGACAGGGCGTCGGTCAGCACCGGCTCCAGCCCGTAGCCGACCTCAAGCCGGACCTTGCGGTCGTTCGGCGCCACGATCAGCAGGACCCCGCTGTCGTTCTCCGCGCTGCCGATCCCCCAGGCCCGGCCGAGGCGGTAGCCAAAATCCTCGATCTCGAGGCCCTGCAGGCTGTCGAGCGTGACGACCACGAACTGGTCGCCGGTCTCGGCCTCAAGCCCGGCCAGTCTGGCGGTCAGCTCCGCCTCTGTGTCTGGCAACAGGATCTCTGCCTGATCGACCACCCGCCCGCTCAGGGCAGGGAAGGTCGGATCGGCCGCCCGGGCGGGCCCGGGCTCTGTGACAGCCGCGATCACACCGACGAAGAGGATGACCGCCAGCGCCAGGCCTCGGCCGGTCATGCGGGCCATTTTCACCGGGCGGGCGGCGTTGAGCCGGGCTGCACCGCTGCGCTCCCTCCACCAGGCGCCGGTGCCGGGGCCCCGTTCAGGTTGAACTCCACGCGCGGCGCGCTCTGTGCCGCATCCGTCGCGTTAAAGAGCTGCATCGGCTCCTCCCCTGAGAACGCGGTCTTGGCCCAGATAACGGTCGGGAAGGTGCGCAGGGACGTATTGTAATCGCGGACCGCCTCATTGTAGTCGCGGCGCGCGATCGTGATCCGGTTTTCCGTTCCCTCCAGCTGCGACTGCAGGTTCAGGAAGTTTTCGTTGGCCCGCAGCTGCGGATAGGCTTCGACCAGAACACCCAGCGAGCGCACGCCCGCTGTGACCCGTCCCTGGGCATTGACGAAGGCCTGCACCGCCGCAGGATCACTGAGCTGCTCTGTGGTCAGGGGCGTCGCGACGGCCGCGTTTCGCGCCTCAATCACCTCCGTCAGGGTTGTCCGCTCCTGGATGCCTGCCGCCTGGACTGTGGCGACGAGGTTAGGGATCAGATCGGCGCGGCGCTGGTACTGGCTCTGCACATCGGCCCAGGCCGCCTCGGCGCGTTCCTGCTTGGTGGGAATGGTATTGTAGCCGCAGCCGGCCGTGGCCTGCGCCGCCAGAACCACTGTGACCAGCCCGGCGAGCCGGTATGCCCTGCGTTCCATCTGTCCCTCCATCCAGCGGCCTGACGCCGCGATGTCCGCAGGGACTATCAGCCCTTCGTGACACGCCTTCAAGCGTCCAGACGTTCGGCCGCGACGCCGGCGGCGCGGCAGGCCGCCAGATAGGTGTTGGCCAGCAGACAGGCGATGGTCATTGGGCCGACCCCGCCGGGAACGGGGGTGATCGCGCCGGCAACGGGCATGGCTTCCTGGAAGGCCACATCTCCGACGACGCGGGTCTTGCCTTCGGCTGCCTTGACCGGGTCGGCCGAGGGGACGCGATTGATGCCGACATCGATCACCGTCGCGCCCGGCTTGATCCAGTCGCCACGGATCATCTCGGGACGGCCGACGGCGGCCACGAGAATATCTGCGCTTCGGCACAGGGCGGGCAGGTCACGGCTGCGCGAATGGGCCACGGTGACGGTGCAGTTCTCGGCCAGTAGCAACTGGGCCATCGGTTTGCCGACAATGTTGGAACGCCCGACGATCACCGCGTGCAGGCCGGACAGGTCGCCGAGCGTCGCCTTCAGCAACAGCGTCGAGCCGAGCGGGGTGCAGGGAACAAGACCCGGCAATCCCACAGCCAGCCTTCCGGCGTTCACGACGTGAAATCCGTCGACGTCCTTGTCCGGATCGATGGCACCCAGAACCGCCGAGGAATCAATCTGGGCCGGCAGGGGCAGTTGAACCAGAATGCCATGGATACCGGGATCGCTGTTGAGCGTCCCGACCAGGGCCAGCAGCTCGGCTTGAGTGGTGGTGTCTGCCAGCCTGTGGGTTTCTGACCGCATGCCCGCGCGGATGGTCGTCTCGCCCTTGTTCCGGACATAGATCTGGCTCGCGGGATCGTCACCGACAATGATGACCGCCAATCCGGGGCGGACGCCATGGTCGTGTTGTAGCCGGCTCGTCGCCGCAGTTAGCCGCTCAACCAACCCGGCAGCGAAAGCCTTTCCGTCAATGATGGTCGCACGGGGGGCCGGATCGACCATGGAGCCTTCTTTCGTCAGGATTCGACCAGATGGGGCCGATTTACAGTTGTCGCGGTTCAGCGTCTATGTGGCCTTCAGAAAACAGGGGACTTCGATGCGCCGTTCAAACTTTGTCATGACTGTCAGCGCCCTGGCGCTGTTTGCGGCTGGTGGGGCCGTGGCCCAGGAGACGGCTTCCCTGCGGACAGGCCAGACGGTGAACGGCCAACTGACTGCTGATGATCGCCGTGTTGACAGCGAGGACCAGGGCCAGTTCGTTTACGACAC
This sequence comes from Caulobacteraceae bacterium, assembly GCA_019748095.1. Lineage (GTDB taxonomy): Bacteria > Pseudomonadota > Alphaproteobacteria > Caulobacterales > Caulobacteraceae > Brevundimonas. The sequence continues at coordinate 19,308 of JAIEQA010000024.1, forward strand.
CTATGCGATCGAGGCGCGCGAAGGACAGCGGCTGGAAGTCGTGATGCGGTCGGACGCCTTTGACGCCTATCTGGAGGTTTTTGAAGGCTCTGCCACAGGGGACCCCATCGCCTCGGATGATGACGGTCTTGGTGAGGGGACGGACTCCCGGGTGAGGTTCTCGACAGGGAGGGGGACCTACATCATCCGGGCCCGCACGCTGGGGGGGCTCGAGGGTGGGGCCTACACGATCACAGCAACCGATCGTGGACCGGCGCCCCGGGCCCCGCGTCCGGCGGCGATCCGCCTTGGCGCCGAGGTGGATGGCGAGATCGATTCGCGCGATGCCGTTGACGAGGAGGACCCCTCCGCTGCCTACAGCTACGACGCCTTCAGCTTCAGGGCGCGTGAGGGCGATCGCTTCGCCATCGCCCTTGAGAGCGACGACTTTGATCCGATCGTTCGGGTGGGGCGGTCCGGACGCGGCGGGGCTTTCGAGGAACTGGCCCGGAACGATGACTCGGGCGCGGGCGGTCTGAACTCCTATCTCGTCTTCGTCGCGCCGTCAGACGGCGAGTATTTGATCAGGGCTGCGCCGCTGGATGGCACGTCGGAGGGCGACTACACCCTCAGTCTCGCTGAGGGGCCGCCGCCGCTGATCTCGCGACCGATTGCGATCGGTGACACGGTGAACGGGACGCTTGCCGCATCGGACGGTGGCAACCAGTTCGGTCAGCGCGCCGATGCCCTGACCTTTACTGCGACTGCCGGGCAACGAATCGTGGCGACCGTAACCTCGGCGGCGTTCGACACCTATCTGGAGCTGTTCTCGGAGAATGACGAGAGCGCCGGCGGCCGCTACTCGGTCGGGACCGACGATGATGGTGCCGGAGAGGGGACCGACTCACGGCTGGGCTACACGGTGTCGACGGACGGCCAGTACACACTGGAGGTGCGTGCCTTCACCGGAAACGGGGAAGGGGATTATACGCTGACGCTGGAGGAGGCGGCTCCTGAACCCGCCCCCGTTGATCTGGCGTTTGGCACCACTGTGCAGGGCGAAATCGTCGATGCCGATCCCCGCGACAGCGAAAACCGGGCGTTTGACGCCTACCGCTTCACCGGCGAGGCCGGCAATCGCATCCAGGTGATCATGCGATCCGGCGATTTTGACACCTATCTTCAAGTCGGAAGCCCCGAAGGGGACTTCTACGCCATGGCGAGCGATGACGATGGCCTGGGGGAGGGAACAGACTCACGGCTGAATTATACCTTGCCGTCGTCGGGAGAGTTCATCCTGCGGGCCTCGCCGCTCTACGCTGACGCGGATGGCCTCTACTCGCTGGAACTGACTGACCGCGGACCGCAGCCGACGCCCGGCAGCATTCTCGTTGGAGCCACAGCCCGGGGAACATTGGGCGAGGACGACGCCATCGCCGAGGATGGTGCCTTCTATGATGCCTACCGCATCTCCGTGAAGGCCGGCGACAAGCTGCGCCTGACCATGGTGTCAAATGCCTTTGATGCCTTCATCGACATCGGCCGGGAAGACGAGGCGGGTGTGTTCACCTCGGTCGTCTCTGACGATGACGGCCTGTCAGACACGCACGCCAAGGCAGACTGGGCCGTGGAGGAAGACGGTGACTACGTCGTCCGGGCCCGCAGTTTCAGCCAGGGCCAGACGGGTGAGTACGCCCTGACCATCGAACCCCGGGAATAGTGCCGCGACGACTGTTCGGACGGGTCCCGGGGCGTTCGCCTCGGGACCCGTTTCGTTCTAAGGGTGAATCATGTCGGCGGCCGACCATGATCTGATCCTTGTTGGTGGCGGGCTGGCGTCCAGCCTGATCGCCTGGCGGTTGGCGATCGACCGGCCCGAGTTGCGCGTGGCCGTGGTCGAGCGGGATGGTCGCCTCGGTGGCAAGCACACCTGGTCCTTCTTTGATGGCGATATCTCAAGCGAGGATCGCGCCTGGCTTGAGCCGGCCACACCGCATCGCTGGACAGGTGGCTACGAGATCTATTTTCCGGGCCTAAGCCGCGCACTGGCGACGCCTTACAACAGCATGACGTCGGACCGCATGCATGAGGCTGTGGCGCCCCTGCTTGGCGACCGGTTGATCACGCGCGAAGCGGTGGTGGTGTCGCCCGAGGGTGTCACCCTCGCCGATCAGACGACGCTCAAAGCCCGTGGTGTCATCGATGCCCGAGGCCCCGCCCCGACCCCGCACCTCGACCTCGGCTGGCAGTTGTTCCTCGGCCGGACCGTGCGCCTGACCCAGCCGCATGGACTGACCCGGCCGACGATCATGGACGCGACGGTCGCCCAGGGCGACGCCTATCGCTTTGTCTATCTTCTGCCCTTCGACGAGCGGACCGTGCTGGTCGAGGACACCTACTATGTCGACGGCCCACGGTTGGATCGCGAAACCCTGCGTCGTCGGGTTGACGAGTACATTCGTTCGCGCGGCTGGACCGTCGAGGCGGTGGTCGAGGAGGAGGAGGGCGTGCTGCCCATCGCTCTTGATGGTGACATCGACGCCTTCTGGGCCGAGGGCGCGCCGGTCGCCCGGGCCGGACTGTCGGCGGCATTGTTTCACCCCACGACCGGCTACTCCCTGCTGGATGCCGTCGCCACGGCGCGGCTGATCGCAGCCGCCGATGACATGTCCTCGGCTGGGCTGCGCACCCTTATGGAGGCGCGCTCCAAACAGGTCTGGGCCGAGCGCGCTTTTTACCGCCTGCTGGACCGGATGCTGTTCCGGGCTGCGAAACCCAAGGACCGCTGGCGGGTGATGCGGCGCTTCTACGGCCTGTCCGAACCGCTGGTGCGGCGCTTCTACGCAGGACGGAGTACGGCGCTGGACAAGGCGCGTATCCTGACCGGAAAACCGCCCGTGCCCATTCATCGGGCGCTGCGACAACTCCGGGAAACCGGGCGAGGAAGAACCGCATGAGAGACCAGACGGCGAAACGGGCGGTGGTGATCGGGGCCGGCTTCGGCGGCATCGCCCTCGCCATCCGGCTACAGCGCGCCGGCATCCAGACGACCCTGGTCGAGATGCGCGACAAGCCGGGCGGCCGTGCCTATGTCTGGAAGGAGCAAGGCTTTACCTTTGACGCCGGCCCGACCGTCATCACCGACCCAGACTGTCTGAGGGAGCTGTTCGATGGCACGGGGTCGCAACTGAGCGACTATGTCGACCTGCTGCCGGTCGACCCCTTCTACCGGCTGTGCTGGGAGGACGGGGCGTCGTTCGACTACAACGACGATCAGGAGGCGATGGAGCGTCAGATGGCGGCCTTCAATCCCGATGACGTCGAGGGCTACAACAAGTTCCACGCCTATTCGGAGGAGCTCTACCAGGAGGGCTACCTGAAGCTGGGGGCGGTGCCGTTCCAGTCGTTCGGATCGATGCTACAGGCCGCGCCCGAACTGATCCGGCTGGAGGCCTGGAACAGCGTCCACACCATGGTCGCGCGCTACATCAAGGACCCGCACCTGCGTCAGGCCTTCAGCTTCCACACCCTGTTGGTGGGCGGCGACCCGTTCAAGACCAGCTCGGTCTACGGCCTGATCCACGCCCTGGAACGGCGGGGTGGTGTCTGGTTCGCGCGCGGCGGGACCAGCGCCCTGATCGGCGGGATGGTGAAGTTCTTCCAGGACCTGGGGGGCGACTTTCGGCTGAACAGCCCGGTCGAGCGGATTGAAACCGAGGGCGACCGGGCCACCGGGGTGACCCTGGCGGGCGGAGAGGTCATTCCCGCGGACATGGTCGCGTCCAACGCCGACGTCGTGAACACCTACGAAAAGCTGCTGGGCCGCACGCCGCGCGGAAAGGCCAAGGCCAGATCCCTGAAGTCCAAGCGGTTCTCCATGTCGCTGTTCGTACTGCATTTCGGCACGTCCCAGCCCCAGCCGCAACTCGCGCACCACACCATCTGTTTCGGGGCCCGCTATCGTGAGCTGATCTCCGAGATCTTCTCCGGCCCGACCCTGCCCGACGACTTCTCCCTGTACCTCCACGCCCCGTGCGCCACCGACCCCTCGATGGCCCCCGAGGGGATGAGCAGCCACTATGTCCTGTCCCCGGTGCCCCATCTCGGGGCGGCAGACATCGACTGGGACGTCAAGGGGCCGGAATACCGCGAGAAGATCATCGACTATCTGGAGGAGCGCTACATCCCGAACCTGCGGCGCGACCTGGTCACGACACGGATCTGGACGCCCAAGGACTTCAAGACCGACCTCAATGCCCACCTCGGGTCCGCCTTCTCGCTGGAGCCGATCCTGACCCAGAGCGCCTGGTTCCGCCCGCATAACCGCGACGACGTCATCCCGAACCTGTATATCGTCGGGGCCGGCAC
>JAIEQA010000065.1 GCA_019748095.1 Caulobacteraceae bacterium
CCGGATCAGGTCCGGGCCCTGACGGCGGCGTTGCGCGAGAGCATAAGCGATCCGGACGCGCCGGTTCTGGTCGATCAGGAGGGCGGACGGGTCCAGCGGCTGGGACCGCCACACTGGCCCAAATACCCCCCTGCGGCGGCCTTTCTGGCGGCCGGCAACGATCCGTGGACGGCGCGGGAGCTGGTTCGTCTTGGTGCGCGGCTGATGGCCCATGATCTGCGCGAGGTGGGTATCACCGTCGACTGCGCCCCGGTGCTGGATGTGCCTGTACCGGGGGCCCACGACATCATCGGCGACCGGGCCTATGGTCCAGATCCCGACACGGTCTCGTTGCTCGGTCGGGCGGCGGCTGAGGGGTTGCTGGCCGGCGGGGTCCTGCCGGTGATCAAACACATGCCGGGCCATGGCCGCGCCTTTGCCGACAGCCATCATGACCTGCCGGTGGTCCATGCCGGGCGTGAGGCTCTGGAGGCATGGGACTTTGCCCCGTTCCGGGCCCTGTCCGACATGCCCATCGCCATGACCGCCCATGTGGTCTTCGACGCCATTGATCCAAAACGGCCGGCGACGACCTCGAAAAAGGCGATCCGGCTGATGCGGGAGGACCTCGGGTTCGGCGGGCTGATCCTGACCGACGACCTGTCGATGAAGGCGCTGTCGGGTGCGTTGAAGGACCGGGCGGAGGCGGCCCTGAAGGCCGGGTGCGACGTGGTCCTGCACTGCAATGGCGACCTGTCCGAAATGGCCGAGGTGGCGCGGGGCGTGGGCAGGCTGAAGGGCAAGGCCCGGCGTCGGGCGGATGCGGCCCTCGGCCGGATCGTCCGCGTGCCGGAGCCCCTGGCCCTCATGGATGCGCGACGTCGGCTGGACGCTGCCCTCGTCGGGTGGGTCGAGGCGGCGGCCGGACCGGACGTGGGTGAGGCCCAGGGCTGAGTATGGAGGCCTTCCAGCCCAATCTGGACTTCACCGCCGCCGCCGAGGTCGATGCGCGCGACGCCTTTGTGGTGGATCTGGACGGCTATGAGGGCCCGCTGCATGTGCTGCTGGCCCTGGCGCGGACCCAGAAGGTCGATCTGCTGAAGCTGTCGATCACCCGGCTGGCGGAACAGTATCTGGCCTTTGTGCATGAGGCCCGGCGGCGCAGCTTCTCGCTGGCGGCGGACTACCTCGTGATGGCGTCCTGGCTGGCTTATCTGAAGTCGCGTCTGCTGCTGCCGCGTACCGAGAAGGGCAAGGGCGACGAGCCGCCGGCCGAGGCCATGGCCGCCGCGCTCGCCTTCCGGCTGCAGAAGCTGGAGGCCATGCGCAAGGCCTCCGAGGCCCTGATGGCCCGGCCCCAGCTGAAGCGCGACGTCTTCACCCGGGGCGATCCGGAGGCCACGGTGATCGTGCCGTCGGACCGGATCGACGCCAGCCTGTATGAGCTGATGGCCGCCTATGTGGGGCAGCGCCGGCGTGAGCAGGGCCGGCATTACAATCCCGGCCAGAGGGTCGAGGCCTATCCGCTGGAGGAGGCCCGCGACTGGCTGAGGGACATCCTGCCCCGGCTTGAGGACTGGACGCCGCTGGAGCGGGTGGCACCGGTACGGGACGGGGAGGGGCCCAGCCAGGCCAGCCTGACCGCCTCGACCCTGTCGGCCAGTCTGGAACTGGTCAAGGAGGGGGCGATGGACGTCCGCCAGGACGAGGCCTTCGCCGCCCTGTGGCTGAAACGCCGGGGACTGGGCCAGTCATTGGAATTGGTCCCGTGAGCGTCAAGTTCGCCCCCGACGAGGCCGAGATCGAGCGGCGCGTCGAGGCGCTGCTGTTCGCTGCCTCCGGGCCGCTGTCGGCCGCAGAGATGGCCAGCCGCCTGCCCGAGGGGGCCGATGTCGGCCGGGCCATCGCCACCCTGCGGGCCCGCTATGAGGGGCGGGGGGTCGAGCTGGACTGCGTCGCCGACCGCTGGCGCTTCCGCACCGCCGCCGACCTGTCCTTCCTGATGACCGAGACGCGGGAGGAGCCACGCCGGCTGTCCAAGGCCGCGCTCGAGACCTTGGCCATCATCGCCTATCACCAGCCGGTCACCCGGGCCGAGATCGAGAGCGTGCGGGGGGTGTCGCTGTCGCGCGGGACGCTGGATCTGCTGCTGGAGATGGGCTTCGTACGGTTGAGGGGGCGCAGGCGGACCCCGGGCCGGCCGGTGACCTATGCCACGGCCGACCGGTTCCTGGAGCATTTCAGCCTCGCCAGCCTTTACGACCTGCCGGGGGCGGCCGAGATGAAGGCCGCCGGCCTGCTGGACCTGTCCCTGCCGGTCGGGTTCGAGGTCCCCGATCCCTCGCGCGCCGGGCCCGACGAGGAGGACGCGATCGAGCCGGGCGAGGCTCCCGAGTTCGCCCAGGACTTCGTCGGGGACTGACCGGAACCGTCGCGGGCAACCAATCGGCGACCTTTGCCGTTCCGGTCGAACACCGTAACCCCGGAAAGGAGATCCGCCGATGCGTATCCTGCCCCTGCTGACCCTGGGCACCGCCGCCCTGACCCTGATCGCCTGTTCACCCCCGGCCGAGGAGCCGGCGACGGCCACGGCCCCCGACGAGATCAACTCGACCACCGCCCCGGCCGTGGGCGGTCCGGCCGAACTGCCGACCGACGGGGGTGTGACGCCCGCACCCGAGGCCATGGACGACGCCACGGCCGAGGAGGTCGCCGCCCCCGTCTCCCCCGCCGAGGCCGCCGTCCGGTCCGGTGGGGCCCAGAACCCGCAGAACCAGTCGCCGTCGGCTTGACGCGGCGGGGGGGTGTCTCTATACGCACCGCTCCGCCGCAGCTTCGCCTGCGGCCTTTCTTTTTGCTTTTGCCCCAGGACGTCTGACCATGAAGGTCCGCAGCTCGCTCAAGTCGCTCAAGACCCGCCACCGCGACTGCAAGGTCGTGCGCCGCAAGGGCGTCGTCTTCGTGATCAACAAGACCGACCCGCGCTTTAAAGCCAAGCAGGGCTGATCTGGTTGTTGCGCTAACGCGCAGCTCGCGGAGCCGCGCTGCTTGAGCGCAACGATTACCCACAGGCTGCGGACCCTGTCCGCAGCCTTTTTCGTGCCCGGCGTTGAGCCGGGGACCGGGACATGGTTAGCGTCCCGCTCGCTTTTCCGGAGACTTTGCCATGGCCGACGACGCCGCCTTCGACGCCTCGCCCGACGTTCTGAACTCCGCCGCCCAGGGCCGGCTGCGGACCATCATCGAGCGGATCGAGCGCCTCGAGGAGGACAAGGCTGCGGTCATGGAAGACATGAAGGAGGTCTTCGCCGAGGCCAAGGGCGAGGGCTATGACGTCAAGATCCTGAGGAAGGTCATCCGCATCCGTAAACAGGACAAGGCCAAGCGCCAGGAAGAGGATGCGATCCTGGACCTGTATCTGTCGGCCCTGGGCGAAATCTGACAGACTTCGGCGGGTGAAGCGAAAGCCGCCCGCCAGTCCCTATGAAGCCCAGCGCGAGGCCGCCAAACGGGCCGCGCTGAATGCCCTGAAGCGCGCCCGCCGCTCGGCCGAGAAGGCGGGTGTTTCGCTGTCTGAATGGGAGGGCGAGTTCCTCGGGTCGGTCGAGGAGCGGGTCAAGACCTACGGCCGCGCCTTCGGCGACCCCGAGAAGGGGGCGGCCGGCCAGGCCCTGTCGTCGATGCAGGGCCGCAAGCTGAAGGAGATCACCGCCAAGGCCAAGGGTGAGACCCCGAAGCGGCGCTGGGGGCGGAAGGGGCCGGAGGCTGCGAGCGACTGAATGGCCGGGCGGGATGGTCGCCAGCGGCAGCAGCGGTCGTGTGGAGGGACCGCTATGAGTAGGAGGCGGCGATCCCCCTGAGGGCCTTGCCACCGTGACGTGGGCACGGGGTGGTCCGGTGCCAGGAAATCAGGTGATGGTGCGGCCGCCTCTATCGCAGGCCAGCCACGGACACTCTATGGTCTGCGCCGGACGTGCGAACCTGGAGGCCAGCCCTGGTGGATAGCGAGTGAACAAGCCTCCGGTTCGGCCCTACTACACCGACAAGGGCGCTTCGACGGCCTTCTATGACCTTGTGACAGAGGCCGACAAGTCGATCGTGGGCGACATCGATGTCTACGCAGGCCTGATTCCACCGGGTGGAACTGTGCTCGAACTTGGCGCGGGAACGGGGCGCATTGCCCTTGCCCTGGCACAGCGGGGTTTCCGGGTTACCGGGCTCGACAACGCCCCGGCCATGTTGGCCCAGGCCAAGGTCAAACGCGCGAGTTTGGGCCCTGAGGTCGCTGACCGGGTGAAGTTCGTAAAGGCTGACATGACGGCCTTTGACCTGGGCCGCACCTTCGACGCCGTGATCTGCACATTCTACACCCTGGCCCACCTGCCGGCCGGCCTTCGATGGGAGCGGACCTTCAGGGCGATCAGCCGTCACCTTGCGCCAGGGGGCGTCGCGGCGGTCCACCTGCCCCTCAAGGCTCAGATGGGAGCCACGCCACCGCCGCCAACGAAACCTGTCCTGCTGCAGCACGGGCCGGAGGGGCAATCGCTCGTGCTCTATGTGGACAGCCAGACGTTCAGCGATGAGGGCAGGATGGACCTTATCCTTCGCTACGTCGTGAACGGTCCCCGTGGCGTCCGGGAGACCCTGGAGCGACTGACCTATTTCCACGGCGACCCGGACCCGTTCGCTCTGGAGGCTGGCCTACGACCCGGCGGGGATCCGGTCGACATGGGCCGCGCCGGCGTGATTCATCTCTATCGCCACCCCTGACGGCAACAGCCAGGGTCCTCTTCCACAGCCTGTTCGCGTTGGACTGTCCCGGCCTCAGGGGCTGAGGCGGTCTCGACGGGCGAACATCCGCCAAGGGGTCGGGAGCCGCTGTCGGCTACCGGCCGGCAAGCGGACGTTCATGTCCGGAGGTTCGATCGGGCAGACGCCTGCGACGGCTAAACGCGAGGGACCACCGCGAGGGTCCCTCCTGCGGCGAACGCCCCATTCGCGGGAAGGACACGAGGATGAGGGCGTTTGAGTCACCCCCTTGAAAACAGGGTGACTCAGGGTGACTCTGGCGAGGCGCGGTCAGGAAATTCAACGCCTTACCAACAGCGCCAGAGTCACCGTGACGATATTATCGGAAATTTGGGCGTCCTGAACCGGGGTGCGCCGCGGGGTTCAACCTGTCAAAGACCGCGCCGGACTTGGGGCCTCGTGTGTCTGGTTCAAGAGGATGAGAGGAATTAATTCCGGTGTACGTCTGGCGCAGACGGGTTTCGATCCCGTGGCGGATGGCCGCCGGTTCGGCCTCGACGTCGGCGGCAACGGGTGTCGTGCGGTGACGGGCCGGGGATCTGCCGATTAGTCGCTATCGGGTCGCCGTCATCCGGACCTCGGCTTGAGATGTACCGCGAACCACAGGTCCCCGATCGTCCTCCCGGCCATATAGCCGGATACGAGGAGGGCCAATGTGCTGGTCAGGAACTGCTGGTCGGGAAAAAACCCCGACCAGATCTCGAGGCCGTAGCGAAAGAGAAACACGCTGACGTAGACGGCCAATGGTCCTGCGGTGCCGGGTCGGACCAGACGGTCGTCATCGACCCAGCGGACCGACGATGCCCCCAAAAGGCGGAAGGACGCCAGCCCGAGCAGAAGGAACGAGGGCCAGAGACCGGCGGCAAGCAACCCGCCGTCGCCCCGCCAGAAGGCGACCGCGCTGACCAGGCTCCACACCAGAAAGATCCCGGGGGTCACCGACATCATCAACAGGGTGGTGGTGCGTGTCCGCAGGCGCCGGATGCCGAGGAAGACCAGCATTGACAGAACCGCCCAGACCCAGAACGGGGTCTGCCTGAGCACCAGGCCGACATAGAATAACGCTTCGGACATCGCACCCCCGAGCCGAGGCTACCGTGAGGTCAGCCGTCCCCGCAACGGGTCGAGTCCTGCCGTCGCGGCCCGCCCGCAAACCGACCTTCCATCCGCCGGAAACGCCCGGCCCGGCGGGTTTCTGCACAGGGCTGAATCAGGGTGATCGCCCGGGGGCGGCGACGTGCGGCCGGACAATGGATCCTCGGGACGAGCCCGAGGATGACGAGGTGGGGGTGGGCGATGTCCGCGAAAACACCGTGACATGGACGGACATTTTCTGGCCCATTCAAACGAATTCAGCAGGTTATCTGCAAGGGAAAATGTCACCGTGACGGGATTATCGGAAATTTCAGGCGTCCGGATCCGAAGCACGCCGGCGGTTCAACCTGTCAAAGACCACGCCGGAAGTGGGGCCTCGTGCGCCCTATACAAGAGAGTTGAGGAATTAATTCCGCCGCGCGCCTTATGCCATCCGTCAGTCCGGCCACGCCCGCATCGCATTGTCCGCCACGCGCAGCAGTTTCTCGCGCGGAGCTCCGTCGCGGGCGAGGGTGGAGAGGCCCTGGGTCATGGCCATCATGTGGCCGGCCAGCGCCCCGGCGTCGGTGGCGGCGGGCAGGGTCCCGGCAGTGATGTCGGCCACTATGCGGTCGCGCAGACAGGCCTCGATCCCGTTACGGATGGCGGCCAGTTCGGCCTGGACATCGGCGGCGGCGGCCGAACAGCTGATCGCCGAGGTGGCGAGCAGGCAGCCCGCAGGGGTGTTTTCGCCGCTGACTCCCTCGGCCGAGACCCGAAGAAGACGACGGGCGGCCTCGCGCGCCGAAGGGGCGGCGGCGATCAGGCGCTCGGGCGGTTCGGACGAGAGGTAGAGGGTGACCGCCTCGCGGAACAGCCGCTTTTTGTCGCCGAAGGTCGCATAGAGGCTGGGCGGCGAGATGCCCATGGCAGCGGTCAGGTCGGCGATGGAGGTCGATTCATAGCCGTGCCGCCAGAAGGTCAGCATGGCCTGGGTGAGAGCGGTGTCCCGGTCGAAGGACAGGGGGCGGCCCGTCTTGCGACGGGGTCGATCCAGCGTTTCCATAGTGACCGATATAAAACTGTTGACCCCGGACAACAAGCGCGTCTACGGCTTTCGTAGCGAACACTTGGAAATCCGCAGGCGGGTTTCATCGCAAGCACCAGGAAGCCCGCTCATGTCGCTGTCTGACTACCGCACCCTCGGCCGCTCGGGCCTCGTCGTCAGCCCGCTGGCGCTGGGGACCATGACCTTCGGCATGGCGCGCTGGGGTCTGGGCGAGGACGGCGCACGGGGCGTGTTCGACGCCTATGTCGAGGCCGGCGGCAATTTCATCGATACGGCCGACGTCTATTCCGGCGGGCTGAGCGAGGAGATGGTTGGCCGGTTCGTGGCAGACCGGGGGCTGCGCGACCGGATGGTGATCGCCACCAAGGCCGGCTTCTCGACCGGGGCGGGGGCGCACAACGGCGGGGCCGGGGCCCGGCATCTGCAGGCGGCGCTGGAGGGCTCGCTGCGGCGGCTGAAGACCGACCATATCGACCTGTACTGGCTGCATGTCTGGGACGGGGTGACGCCGGCCGAGGAGCTGCTGGAGACGATGTCCGGCCTCGTCCGCTCGGGCAAGATCCGGTACTGGGGCATGTCGAACTCCCCCGCCTGGTATGTGGCCAAGGTGGCCACCCTCGCCGCCGTGCGGGGCCTGCCGGGACCGGTGGCGCTGCAGTATTTCTATTCTCTGGTCAGTCGGGATGTGGAGGCGGAACTGGTACCCGTGGCGGCCGAGTTCGGGCTGGGGCTGCAGCCATGGAGCCCGCTGGCCTATGGTCTGCTGACCGGCAAGTACGATCGCGCCACGGTCGAGGCGCGCGCGCCGCGTGCCGGCGGCCTGCCCCGCGAGGTGGCCAGGGGGTCGGAACAACGGCCGGAGGGCGACAAACGGCTGGACGGGGCCAATCCCTTTGGCGACAGCCTGTTTACCGAGCGGAACTGGCGGATCTTAGATGAGCTGCGCCGGGTGGCGGCCGACGCCGGTCAGAGCCCGGCCCGGGTCGCCCTGGCCTGGGTCATGGGCCGGCCGGGGGTGGCCTCGACCCTGATGGGGGTCAGCAAGGCGGCCCAGGTGGCGGACAATGTCGCGGCTCTGGACGTGGTGCTGTCCGACGCGCAGCGGGCCGCACTGGACGCGGTCAGCGCGCCGGATCCTGGCCTGATCCATGGTCTGTTCACCCCCGCCGGCCGCAAACAGATGATGTTCGGCGGCACGGGGGTGCGGGGCTGGCCGGCGTGACCGGAGCTAGAACAGCACCTTCCTGAGGCTGACCCGCAGGACGCGGCCCTGTGGGTCAAGGAAGTCGGGCTGGTAGTTCAGGGCGATGTCGCCGGTCGAGGAGGTGACCTCGGTGCGGGTGTCGAACAGGTTCTCGACGCCGAAATTGATCCGGGTACCCTTCAGGATGGGGAAGCGCTGCACCCAGGCGGTGCGGGCGTTCAGGTCGGCGAAGACGTTCAGATTGACCGTGGTCTGGTCGCTGAAGGCCAGGTCCGATCCGCCAGTGCCGCCGTCGACGCGGGTGGCCTCGCGCCAGTTGGCGTTGAGGAAGGCCCCGAAGCCGTTGCGGAAGACACCGCCCTGGACCTGAACCTCATTGCGCGGGGTGCCGCCCCGGGCACCGGTCGCATCACCGTCCAGCAGGTCGAGGACGGGCAGTTCGGGCCGGATGGTGATCGTGTCGGTGAAGCGGACCGTGTGGAAGACCGACACGTTGAACCGGCCCTGACCGGGCTGCATGCCGCCGCCGCGTCCGCCACCGAAGCCGCCACCGCCGAAACGCATCTGGCCGCCGCCGGGGGGCGGACCGCCTGCGCCGGGGCGCCCCCCGGGCGGGCCTCCGGCACCGGCCGGACGCCCGCCCGGGGGGGCTGCGGTCAGGGTACCGAAGGCGCGTGAGAAGTTGAAACCGCTGCGCAGCTCGGACCGCTCCGTCTGCGTGAAGTTCAACGGCCGCGCGTCGATCGAGATCAGCTGGCCGCCGGCGTCGCGCACGAACCGTCCGGGCAGGGCCGCCTCGAGGTCGGCCGTGATGGTCGGGAAGGATGTGATGGCGTCGTCGGTAGTCGAGCGGGTGTAGTTGGAGCTGAAGGTCAGGTCGCGTTCCGTCCAGGGCTTCCAGTTGACGCCCAGCTTCAGGACCTGGCGGTTGTCGGCGGTCAGGTTGGCGTTGCCGCCGCTGATGCGGGTCACAAGCACGGTCTGGCCGGTGCGGAAGTCGAAGACAGCGCTGTTGGGGGTCGAGATGACCGGGTCGTTCAGCTGGGAGATGCTGGGGGCCCCTTCCTCGTCGGTGTAGCTGACGATGAAGGAGACGGGTTCGACCGGGGACCAGTTGGCCCCGACGCCCAGGGTAATGAGGCCGCCGAAGTCGGACGCTTCATCATAGCCGGCGTTGGCGTTGAGCGAGAGGTCGCCAAAACGGCCCAGGACGTCGCGGCCGCGGCTGGCGACCGGCAGGGTGACGCTAGTGGTGCCATAGACGCGGTCACGACCGATGGTCCGTGCACTGAACACGCCGGAGCGGGTGCTCTCCGACGTCAGATTACGGGTGTCGACGCCGAACTTGAAGGTCGAGCTGAGGCCGCCGGCGGGGGCATCCAGCAGGTTGCCGGTGAAGACCGCCTCCAGATTGCCGCCGCTGGCGACGGAGTTGGCGGTGTCGGTAAGGCGGGTGAAGCTGGCCGTGGACAGGGGACCGAAGGGGTTCAGGGTCCCGGCCGTGACGGCCGCCTGGGCAGCGGTCGCATTCAGGCCGCGGCCGGTAGTGGTGTCGGTCTCGACCCGGTCGTAAGCCCCGGACAGGGTCCAGCGCCAGTCGCCGAGGAAGCCATCCAGCAGCAGACCGACATTGGCGGTCAGGGTCTCGGTGTCGCGCGTCAGGGCCCCCGGATCGTCGAGGTAGCGATAGACCAGCACATCGCGGCTGAAGGGCGAACCGTTGCGGCCGGCCGGGGCGGTCAGGGTCACGCCGGGCAGGCCCAGGTACGAGAAGCTGGCGCTGTCGACCAGGTTCAGGCTGACCGTGCCCTTTGTGGTCTCGTTCAGGTCACGGGCGATCGAGGCGTTCAGCGTGGTGTCGTCGCCGCGCGGCAGCAGGGTGCGGTACTGGCCCAGATCGCCGGTCCGGGCGGCGTTGGCACCCGGCACGAAGGCGGCCAGCGTGGGGTTGGCGACTCCCGGATTGGCGGCGAGGGTGACGGTGCGGCCGGCGAGGGCGGACAGGGCCGGATCGACCTCGGACCCGAACGGCAGACCGCCGACATTGCCGATCCGGTCGAAGGGCTGTGACCCGGCCGAACGGGTGATGTCGCGCTCGTCCTCGAACAGGGCTGTGTCGTGCTCGTGTTCGAGGCTGACGTTGATGCGATTGCCGTCGATGACGCTGAAATAGCCGCCCTCGACCTCGGCGGAGACGCGGCCGCCCTGGGACGGGCCGCGGGCGCTGGTCTCGGCGATGGCCTGACGGAATTGAGCCTTGAGCACGATGTTGACGACGCGCTGGTCGGCGCTGAACCCATAGGTCAGGGCGACTTCCTCGGGCAGGATGTCGGTCCGTTCGATGGCCTCGAACGGAATGTTGCGGATCTCCTGGAAGCCGGAGGTGCGCCGGCCGTTCAACAGGACCACGGGGCCGCCGCCCGAACTGCGACCGCGGGCGCTGCGGGTCAGCGGCTCCAGCGCGGCCAGAAGCTCGGCCACATTGCTGGCCCCGTAGGCCGCCAACTGTTCGGCATCCAGCGAGATGTCCGGGGCGATGTCGCCCTGGACGCTGCCGCGCGGCCGGGCGGCGCTTACGACCACATCGTCCAGTCTGTAGCCGACAGCAGGGGAACCGGAGGGCAGGGTCTGCGGATCGTCCTCGGCCCCGGTCGACGGCGTCCGGGGCGGGGTCGCAGTCTGGATTGCGCCCGAGGCGAGGGCGTACAGCAGGGCAGTCGTGAGGGGCATGGGGTCTTCCGGACGAGGCGCGAGGAGCAGACCGTCGATGCGGCGCGCGCGTCAACGGTCAGCTTATACGCCGCAGTCTTCGTGATCCGTCGCGGCGTCAATGTGGCGGATTGTGACGGGCCCGCGTCTCGCCTGCCGCGTGTGTCTTTTCGGTCAGCCCGTTTCCTTCAGCGCGCCCTCCAGCCCCTGTTCGCGGACCTTGCGGTAGAGGGTCGAGCGGCCGATGCCGAGGCGCCGCGCGATCTCGGACATATGACCGGCATAGACCTCGATGGCGTGCTGGATCAGGTCGCGCTCGATGTCCTCAAGGGTGCGCAGATGCCCGCGCTCGTCGAGGATGCGGATCGGCTGCTCCGGCAGGGGCGGCAGGTCGGCGTAGTTCATGACCGCGGCCGAGGGCGCGGACGGCGCGGCGTCCAGCGGCATGGCGACCCCGGAGATGGCGGGGAAGTCGTGCGGCTGCAGGAAGGGGGCGTCGGCCAGGACGATGGCGCGATAGATGGCGTTCTCCAGCTGGCGGACATTGCCGGGCCAGTCGAAGGCGGTCAGCAGGGCGAGGGTGTCCGGCGCGGCCCCGGCGATCCGGCGGCCCTCCTCGACATTGAAGCGGCCGATGAAGTGGTCGATCAGGGCCGGAATGTCCTCGCGGCGTTCGCGCAGGGCCGGTGCCTCGATCGGGAAGACGTTGAGGCGGTAGAAGAGGTCCTCGCGGAACCGGCCTTCCGACACCGCATGGGTCAGGTCGCGGTTGGTGGCCGAGACGATGCGGACGTCGACCTTGACCGCGCGCTTCGATCCGACCGGGTCGATCTCGCCCTCCTGCAGGGCCCGCAGCAGCTTGACCTGCATGTCCAGCGGCAGTTCGCCGATCTCGTCGAGGAACAGCGTGCCGCCGTTGGCCTCCATGAACTTGCCGAGGTGTTTGTCGCTGGCTCCGGTGAAGCTGCCCTTCTCGTGGCCGAACAGGATGGACTCGACCAGATTGGCGGGCAGGGCCCCGCAGTTGACGGCGACGAAGGGCTTGCCGGCTCGGTCGGAGGCACCGTGCAGGGCCCGGGCGATGACTTCCTTGCCGACGCCGCTCTCGCCTGTGATCAGGACGGGGATGGAGGATTTCGCAGCCCGGGCCCCCAGCTGTTTGACCATCTGCATGGGGCGGCTGTCGCCCACGAGGTCGGCGAAGGTCACCTTGCCGGCGACGTGTTTCTTGAGCCGGCCGACCTCGGCGGTCAGCTGGGTCAGCTGCAGGGCATTGCGGATGCCGACCAGGATGCGTTCCGGGCTGGCGGGCTTGATGAAGAAGTCCTGGGCTCCGGCCTGCATGGCCTTGACCACGGTCTCGATCCCGCCGTTGGCGGTCAGGACGATGACGGGGGTGGTGACGCCGGCGGTGCGGATCTCGGCCAGGGCCTCCATGCCGCTCATGCCCGGCATGACGAGGTCCAGCAGGACGACGTCGGCCCCGCCGCCCTTGGTCAGGCGGTCGATGGCTGCGCCGCCATTCTCGGCGTGGACGACCTGATAGCCCTCCCGGTCCAGCACGGCCTGGACGAGGCGGCGCTGGGTCGGATCGTCGTCGACCACCAGAACGGTCCTGGCCATGGAGAGCACCCCTTCGTCGTCATCGGAGGGCCGGCAGCCTTGCGGTGCGACTGACCCGTTTCGGGACGTTTCTAGGGCCGATGCAGTGAAGATCGGGTTGGGGGGTGTGGTGTCCGGGGGGTTAACGGGCGGGCGCGGCGTCCGGGCAGGGCGCGTTGCCGCTCAGGCGGGAGACGGAGCGGTCACCGGTCGACAGATCGGGCCAGGCGGCCGCGCGCGGTTGAAGGGCTCCAGACTTCAGCAGGGCCCGGCCGTCTGCGGAGCCCTCTCCCGCGCATTGCTGGATAGGATAGCTGCCTTCCTCCCTCCATGTCGTCCCGGCGCGCCGGACATAGAGGGTCAGGCTGGACTCGGTCGCCAGAAGGATTTCCGCCACGCCGTCGCCGTTCAGGTCCCGGGTTGTCGCCACGCAGCTGCCCGGGCGATCGCAGTTGCGTAGCATGCCGAACGCGTCGGTGGGCGCGGCGAAACCCGCCGGCAGGGGCTGACCGGCAGGCCAGGCCTCGACGACCGGCGTGAAGAGCGGCTCGGTGGCTTCGCTCCGATCCGTTTCGGCCTGGGCGATGCGGGCGCGGCGGGCGACCTCGGGGTCTGCGGATCGCGTGAGCCCCTGCAGGGCGGTCTGGCCGGTCTTGCCGCTGTCGAACCTGAGGAAGGTATAGTCGAACGTCTCCGGCGTGACCTTGCCCTGCTGCAGCCGCGCGACCTGGTCGGCGACCGAGAGCCGGGCGGGGTCGGCCAGGGGGGTGAACAGGGCGAGGATGACGACGACCTGCAGGACTGCGGTGGCGATGTTGGTGGTCTCGAGCCCCTTCATCCACGGCGAACCTTTGCGCACAAGGGGGACGAGGGCGGCGAGGCCGTAGCCCACGGCATAGACCGTCCCCACGACGGCGCAGGCCAGGGCGATGATCCGGTCCGGGGTCAGGCCATGCTGGCTGATCCGCAGCGACAGGCCCCAGACCGAGATCAGGACCAGCGGGGTCAGCAGGACAGAAGCCATACGGACCGCGACGCGCAGCACGGGCGGGGGGCGGGTGTCGGGGCGGCCGTCCTGATAGGCGGCATTGATCAGGACGATCAGCACGCCGGCCGCCGACAGGACCAGCGCCGTGGCGCTGCCCGTCGCCCACAGCCCGGTCAGGCCGGTGAAGGGCAGGGCGGCAAGGAAGGCTGCGACGAGGACGGTCAGGACCAGCAGCAGCCACGACAGCAGCATCAGGGCGACCATTCGGACGCCCCGGATCAGGCCGTCGCGCACATCGGTCAGCTGGACGGCGGCGGCGAAGGCCAGCCCCGTCAGCGGCAATGCGAACCAGCCCTCCTGCATCAGGTCGCCCAGAAAGCTCAGGCCGATGATGTTGAACAGGGCCGCACCCAGGAACAACAGCAGCCAGAAGGCCCCGGCGAAGGCGATCGACAGGACCAGCTGCACCCCCGCCATCCAGGCGGCGTCGAAATAGGCCGGGAAGGAGGCGATCAGCCGCCGCTCGCGGTCGGCCGGGACGATCAGGTGGTGGGCGATGAACAGGGCGGCGGCCCCGAAGGCGAAAAGGGGAAAGGTGGCCTCGCGGCCCTCGCCGGCCTGCCGGACAATGTCGTGCCAGGCCAGAAGGGCCAGGACCGCGCCAGCGATCAGGCTCCAGACCAGATAGACGGTCAGTCTCAGCTTGCCGACGCCCGACAGCAGGACGGCTGGCAGGAACAGGGCCACCAGCACGGCCGGGGCGAACAGTTCCGGGTTCTGGCGCGACCAGGTCTGGCCCTCGCCCTCCGTGGTTCGCATCAGCAGATAGAGGGCGATCCCCTGCACCAGACCGATGGCCAGCCGGGCTAAGGCCGTGCGGCGACGGTCTGCGGATGGACCGGGGCCGTCGGCTGGATGATCGTCGTGGATGGCCGTGGTGTCGTTCGTCATGGCGCGCCCTTCGCCCGAATCCGGGCGCGCCATATGGCCCGAAGCGGGGGGATCAGGAAAGCATCGGATCCTGACGCCGGGCGCGGGCCAGATAGCAGCCGCGCGGGGCAAAATGGATGTGGACCTGATCAACCGCCTCGATTTCGAAGGCCTCGGTCAGTCGTGTTGCCAGTTCGGCCCCGTCGATCACCCGTCCGTCGATCATCATGTTGCGACGGTCGTAAAGGCGCAGGGACAGCGGCCGTTTGGCAAGGGTCTCCGGCACCTGTCCGGGGACCGGTGCATACTCCTCCGCCGCCTCGCGGACGAAGATGGGGCCCGAGGCACGGTAGGGTGAGGACGGGGCGGTCAGGTGGGCGTGGTTGACGAGCACCAGCCGTTCGCCGGCGTCGGCATCGCGCAGGCTGACGCGGCAGGGTGCGCGGCCAGGGGCGTCGGCGACCCAGCGTCGCGCGCCAATGCGGGCCAGCTCGGCGTCCGACAGGGCAAAGGTGGGTGTGAAGGGGGCCAGAGGCAGGGCTTCGATGGTCCAGGTCATGATTGGTCTCCGTGTGGGCCACTGACTTGCGACGATCGGCGCGCGCGGTCTGGCGGGTTCCGGCCGTTGCGTCCGCCCTGCGCCGACCCCACAACGGGAGGATGAACGCTCCTTTCAAAGCCCCGCCTCATGCCGATCCCGCCGAACCGCCGGTCTGGGACCTGTCCGACCTGTATGCCTCGCGCGAGGACGCGCGGATCGCGGCCGATCTGGAGGCCGCGCGGAAAGCCGTGGCCGAGCTGAATGCGCTGCAGGGCCGGTTCGTGGCAGAGCGGGGCGAGGCTGCCGTGCTGGGCACGACGCTGGACCGGGCCATCCGCCTGTATGAACAGGCGTCGGAACGGCTGGGCGCGCTGGGGGCCTTCGGGTTTCTGGCGGCCTCGACCGCGCGCGATGATGCGGGGGCGCAAGGGTTCGAGGCGGACCTTAGAGAGAAGATCACCGCCGTCGCCGCCTCCACCGTCTGGCTGACGCTCGAGATCAACCAACTGGACGAGGTCGAGCTCGAGGTCGCGCTGGCGGCCCGCGAGGGCGCGGCGATCTGGCGGCCCTGGCTGCGGCGGGTGCGGGCGATGAAGCCACACGAACTGTCCGGCGAGCTGGAGACCTTCATCGCCGAACGGATGCCGATCGCGGCGCAATGGCCCCGGCTGTTCGACGAGACATGTGCGGCGCTCCGGGTCCAGAGCGGCAAGGAGAGCCTGACGCTGTCGGAGGCGCTGAATCAGCTGTCCGATCCGAAGGAAGCGAAGCGACGCATTGCGGCCGAGGGTCTGAACACGGCGCTGGCCGCGCGCACCTCGACGCTCGCGCTGGTGCTGAACACGGTCGCGGCCGACAAGGCGATGGAAGACCGCTGGCGGGAATTCAAACGCCCGGCCGACAGCCGCCATCTGGCCAATGAGGTCGACGGCGAGGCGGTGGACGCCATGGCCGATGCCGTGGCGGCCGCCTATCCGAAACTCTCGCACCGCTACTATGCGCTGAAGGCGCGGGCGCTGGGCAAGCCGGTTCTGGACCAGTGGGACCGCAATGCCCCGCTGGAGACGACCGCCCCGCGCGGGTTCGACTGGGCCCAGGGTCGCGAGCTGGTGCTGGAGAGCTTCGGCGATCTGGGCGGGGAGTTCGCGCAAGCGGCCGGCCGGTTCTTCGACCAGCCCTGGATCGACGGCCGGGCGCGGGCGGGCAAACAGTCCGGTGCCTATGCCCACCCGGTGACGGCGGACCGCCACCCCTATGTGTTCCTGAACTGGATGGGTGAGCGGCGCGATGTGCTGACCCTGGCGCACGAGCTGGGGCATGGGGTGCACCAGACCCTGGCGGCGGAGAAGGGCACCTTGCTGGCGGACACGCCGCTGACGCTGGCGGAAACCGCCTCGATCTTCGCCGAGGGGCTGACGTTCGACCGGTTGCTGGCCACGGCCCCGAAGGCCGAGCAGCGCGGCCTGCTGGCCGGGCGGATCGAGGACGGGCTGAATACGGTGGTGCGCCAGATCGCCTTCCACCGCTTCGAGACCCGGTTCCACGACGAACGGGTCCGGGGCGAGGTGTCGGCCGACCGGCTGGGCGAACTGTTCCTCGAGGAGATGGGGGCCTCGCTGGGGCCCGCGGTGACCCTGAACCCGGGGTACGAGGCGTGGTGGAGCTATGTCAGCCACTTCGTCCACTCGCCGTTCTACGTCTATGCCTATGCGTTCGGTGACCTGCTGGTGGCGGCCCTGATGGAGACGCGCCGGGCCGATCCCGACGGGTTCGCGCCGCTGTATCGCCAACTGCTCGCGGCGGGCGGGACGAAAACCTATGTCGAGGCGCTGGAGCCGTTTGGCCTCAACCCGCGCGATCCCGCCTTCTGGACCATCGGAACGCGCCGGCTGGAGCGGCTGATCGACCAGTTCGAGGCGGTCGTTTGAGGCCGATGTTCCGATCCGGACATTGACGGCGACGACGCGACGCGGGAGCGTGACGCCATGCGCATCCTGATCCTCGCCGCGACGCTCGCCCTTGCCGCGCCCACGGCGACCCTGGCCCAGACCGGGTCGGCACCCGCGTCCGCTCCGGCATCGCCCGCCGTCCGCGCCATGGCGGCGGGCTACAAGGCGCTGACGGTTTGCAGCGCGCTGAAGAACGCCGAGGCGGCGGGCGCGACCCGGACGCTGGAAAGCATTGAGGCGAATGAGCTGACCGGCATCTATCCCGAACTGGATGGCCTCGTGCGGGCGATGCCTGTGGAGGTGTCGGCGGGCGGGGCGAGCGTGGCCTGGGACGACCTGATGCCACCGCGGCAGGCACTTTGGGCCCCGGGCCGGGGCTGCGAGATCATGCCGGTCGGCTGGACCGGTGAGGGAGGTGCGGCGGCACGGCCGCCGGTCCGGCCGGATCCCGGGTTCACGGCGGGCGCGCCGTCCGACCCGGCCGCTGTGGCCGCCGTCGTCGAGCGAGCCTTCGGCGGCGGCTATGGTGCGGGCACGAACACTACAGCGATCGTGATCCTTCAGAATGACCGACTTGTCGCCGAGGCCTATGCCGATGGCTTCGGGCCAGACACGCCGCAGCGGACCTGGTCGGTGGCCAAGTCGCTGGCGGGCACGGTGATCGGTGCCGCGATCCAGCGTGGCGAACTCGATGTGAACGCCCCGGTCGCCATCGCCGACTGGAGCCGGCCCGGCGATCCGCGCGCCGCCATCACCCTGGACCAGCTGATGCGGATGGCCTCGGGCCTGACCAGCGACACGGCCGGAAACCGGACGGACGCCCTGTATTTCGGCGGGGTGGGGGTGGACGAGCAGGTGACCACCTGGCCGCTGATCGCGGCACCGGGAACCCGGTTCCGCTATGCGAACAACGACAGCCTGCTGGCCATTCTGGCCATCGCCCCGACCTTTGCGGACTATCCGCCGGCCGCCCTGTTCGAGCGGCTGGGGATGTATGACACCTGGGCGGAGACTGACTGGCGCGGCAACTACATGCTGTCCAGCCAGGTCTGGTCGACGGCGCGGGATCTGGCGCGGTTCGGACGGCTGTATCTGAACGACGGGATGGTCGACGGCGAACGGGTCCTGCCCGAAGGCTGGCGGGCCTATGTCTCGCGTCCCTCGGGCCCGCAGCCGGCCGGGGCCCAGGGCTATGGCGCGACGTTCTGGCTGTTCAACACATCGGAGGGGATTCCCGCCGATGCGATCTCGGCCAACGGCAACCGGGGCCAGTATGTGATCATCGTCCCCAGCCGTGGCATTGTCCTCGTCCGCCGTGGTGAGGACCCGGCCGGCAAGCCGTTCGACCCGGTGGCCTTCACCCGCGAGGCCCTGGCCGCGCTCGACTGACCCGGTGGCTGCGGCCCCGTCGACCGGAGGATTTGGTCGGCGCACCTTGAGCCCACGCCCCGCGACGCTATAAGACCGGCCAACCGCTTTCCGACCGGACACCGACCCATGGCCAAATCACCCGCTCATCACAGCCCGACCGAAGCCGCCGATCACGATGCGCAGGCCTATGTGCGCGGGACGATGACGATCGAGGAACAGGCCGCGACCTGGGACCTGTTCATGACCCTGGCCAAATGGGGATCGCTGGCCGTGGCGTCGATCCTGCTGGCGCTGGTGCTGTGGTTCCAGCCGGGCGGCAGCCTGTTTGTGGGGCTGGGTGGCGGTATCGCCCTGGCCGTCGCCGGGTGGTTCTTCCTCAAGGGTGGCAAGCCCGCCGCGCACTGAGTCGATGCAGGGGCTATCCCCTTGCGGCGACTGAGCCTTTGACGCGGTCCCGTCCCAACGCCTAACGTTCTCTGATCCAGTTCGGATGGGGAGATTCGTGTGGGCCTGACCATCGCCGTGACCCGGGAACGCCGCGAGGGCGAGACGCGCTGCGCCGTGACGCCCGAGACCGTGAAGAAATTCGTCGGTCTGGGCGCGACCGTGACGGTCGAGGCCGGCACCGGTCTGGGCTCGTCGATTCCCGATGCCGACTATGTGGCGGCCGGGGCCTCGGTGAAGCCGGATACCCGCGCGGTGCTGGAGGGTGCCGATCTGGTGCTGAAGGTGCGCGGACCGACCGCGCAGGAAGTGTCGGCGATGAAGCCGGGCGCGATCGTGGTCGCAATGCTCGACGCCTACCGGGAAAAGGACACGGTCGCGGCCCTGGCGGGGGCCAATGTGACCAGCTTCGCCATGGAGTTCGTGCCCCGGATCACCCGGGCCCAGGTGATGGACGCCCTGTCGTCCCAGGCCAATCTGGCCGGGTACCGGGCCGTGATCGAAGGGGCCTACGCCTATGGCAAGGGTTTCCCGATGATGATGACGGCCGCGGGAACGGTAGCCCCGGCCAAGGTCTTCATCATGGGCGTAGGTGTGGCAGGGCTGCAGGCCATCGCGACGGCGCGGCGTCTGGGGGCCGTGGTCACCGCGACCGACGTGCGGCCCGCGACCAAGGAACAGGTGGAATCGCTGGGGGCCAAATTCCTCGCCGTCGAGGACGAGGAGTTCAAGAACGCCCAGACGGCCGGCGGCTATGCCAAGCCGATGTCGCCCGAGTATCAGGCCAAACAGGCGGTCCTGACCGGCGAGCATATCAAGAAGCAGGACATCGTGATCACCACCGCCCTGATCCCCGGGCGCGCCGCGCCGGTGCTGGTCAGCGCAGAGCAAGTCGCCTCGATGAAGCCGGGCAGCGTGCTGATCGACCTCGCGGTCGAGGCAGGGGGCAATGTCGCGGGCTCCAAGCCCGGCGAGGTCGTGACGACGGCGAACGGCGTCTCGATCGTCGGCTACACCAACCTGCCGGGACGGATCCCGTCGGATGCGTCGAGCCTTTACGCCAAGAACCTCGTCGCCTTCGCCGGACTGCTGATCAAGGACGGGGCGCTGACGGTCGATCTGGAGGACGAGATCCTGAAGGCGTCGGTCGTTACACACGCCGGGGCCGTCGTGCATGACGGGGTGCGGGGGTGAGCGTTCTCCGATACCCGTTCCATCTGTTGGCCATTGTCGCCGGGGCCACGGCCGTCGCTGTCGTCCTGTGGCGCGTTGAGTCTTCGGGGGCCCATTTTGCCACCTATACTGGCGGCCTGTTCGCTCTCCTCGCGGCCGTAGACCTTGCACGGCGGCTGGGGCTCGAGCCCAAGGACGACCCTGCCGCCCTACACAATCGAAAGACCCGCTGATGGAACACGTTGACCCCACCGTCTTTCGCCTGGCCATCTTCGTGCTGGCGATCTTTGTCGGCTACTATGTCGTCTGGTCGGTGACGCCGGCCCTGCACACGCCGCTGATGGCGGTGACCAATGCGATTTCCAGCGTCATCATCGTCGGGGGTCTGATCGCGGCGGCGGCCGTGTCGGGCGAGGCGACGGGGCCCAATGCCTGGATCGCCAAGGGCGCGGGCGTCGCGGCCGTGACCCTGGCCAGCGTCAACATCTTCGGCGGCTTCATGGTCACGCGGCGCATGCTGGCGATGTACAAGAAGAAGGAACGGCCGGCGAAGGTCGAGGCCAAGGCCTGATGTCGCTGGACGCCCTTGATTTCAGCGCCGGTGGTCTGGCCATGGCCGGCTCGTGGGTCGCCACGGGGATCGGGCTGGGTCTGTGGATCTGGAGCTGGGTTGGGGAGAAGAATCTGATCCAGAAGCTGCGCCTGCGCGACTGCGGCGTGGTGCTGCTGTTCTCGGGCATACTGGCGCGGATCGTGGTGCAGGACCGGCCGATGATGGCGATCGACTGGGCCATGGTGTTTCTGGGCCCGCTGTTCATCGCCGCCGCCCTGTGGCGGCTGACGCGAACGGCGACGACGAGCGGAGCGGGTGACCGCTGATGCGCGCCCTGGCCGGAGTGCTGATCCTGATCGCTGTGTCGACGGCGCCTGTCGCCTCGGCCCAGGTCCATGTCGGCCGCAATGTCGAAGGCGGTCTGCCGTGGTCGGTCGCCGCGCCGCAGGGAGCCAGCTGGTCGCTGGTCTGCCGTTTTGCCCCGGTGACCTATGAGGCCAGCCGCTTCGATCCGCGCCACTGGACCAACAGGATCGCGACGACCGGGACCGGCGCGGCGCGCGGTCGTCTGCCGCATCAGGACGGACGCTGTACCGTGACCAAGACCGGCGGGGCCGGGCCGGTGGGGATCGCCATGGTCAAGGCTGGCGAGGTCCAGGCGGCGGGCACCAACGATCCAGCTCGACCGGCCGCGGTGGGGTTCCTGTGATGATACGAGCGACCAAGACTTCTTCGGGGGAAACGACATGAACGCATCCATCGCGGCCCTGGCCTATCTGGCCTCGGGCGTCCTGTTCATCCTGTCGTTGCGGGGTCTGTCCAGCCCGGAGACCAGCCGTCAGGGCAATACCTTCGGCATGGTCGGCATGGCGCTGGCGGTCGGGATCACCCTGCTGACGCTGGGGACCAGCGGCGCGCTGGATCCTGTGACGCTGGCCCTGCTGGCCGGGGGGGTGGTCGTGGGCGGCGGGGGCGGGGCGTTGATTGCCAAGCGGGTCGCCATGACCGACATGCCGCAGCTGGTCGCGGCCTTTCACTCGCTCGTCGGCATGGCCGCCTGTCTGGTCGCGATCGGGGCGGTCTATGCGCCCGACGCCTTTGGAATCCTGAACGCCGACGGCATCGGCATCAAGACCCTGTCCATCATCGAACTGGCGTTGGGCGTCGCCATCGGGGCCATTACCTTCACCGGCTCGGTCATCGCCTTCGCCAAGCTGAACGGAAACATGAGCGGCACGCCGATCCTGTTGCCGGCGCGGCACCTGATCAACATCGGCCTGGGTCTGGCGATGGTGTTCCTGATCGGCATCCTGATCGGGACCGAAGGGTCGGCGGTCTGGGCCTTCTGGGGCGTGTTCGCCATTGCCCTGATCCTCGGTGCGACCCTGATCATCCCCATCGGCGGGGCCGACATGCCGGTTGTGGTGTCGATGCTGAACTCCTACTCCGGCTGGGCCGCAGCGGCGTTGGGCTTCACGCTGGAGAACATCGCCCTGATCATCACCGGGGCCCTGGTCGGGTCGTCGGGCGCGATCCTGAGCTACATCATGTGCAAGGGCATGAACCGCAGCTTCATCTCGGTGATCCTGGGCGGGTTCGGCGGCGATGCCGGCCCGGCGGGCGAGGCCCGGGTCGAGACCCGGCCGGTCAAACAGGGCAGCGCCGACGACGCCGCCTTCATCCTGAAGAACGCGTCCAAGGTCATCATCGTGCCCGGCTACGGCATGGCCGTGGCCCAGGCCCAGCATGCGCTGCGCGAAATGGCCGACAAGCTGAAGGAGGAGGGGGTCGAGGTGAAATACGCCATCCACCCCGTCGCCGGCCGCATGCCCGGCCACATGAACGTCCTGCTGGCCGAGGCCAATGTGCCCTATGACGAGGTGTTCGAGCTGGAGGACATCAACGCCGAGTTCGCCACCGCCGACGTCGCCTTCGTCATCGGGGCCAATGACGTGACCAACCCGGCGGCCAAGACCGATCCGACCAGCGCCATCTACGGCATGCCCATCCTGGACGTGGAGAAGGCGGGGACCGTGCTGTTCATCAAGCGCGGCATGGCGGCGGGCTATGCCGGGGTCGAGAACGAGCTGTTCTTCCGCGACAACACGATGATGCTGTTCGCGGACGCCAAGAAGATGGTCGAGGGGATCGTGAAGGGGCTTTAACTCTCGATCCGCATGGCTCCTTCAGCGATCCCGTCAAATTTTTCAAACAGCTGATCTTGCTGGCTACGGATTTGCTTTCTGCGCGCTAACGCCGCCGCACGGACTTGCTTGTCTGGGGATGATTTGTCGTCATTCAGGTCTTGGTACTCATCACCGAGTGATGCAATTTCAAGAATCAGGCTGCCAGTCGTTTTTGGGAAAAGGAGAAGGCCCTTCCGCGATTTGGCGGCA
Organism: Caulobacteraceae bacterium; assembly: GCA_019748095.1. Lineage (GTDB taxonomy): Bacteria > Pseudomonadota > Alphaproteobacteria > Caulobacterales > Caulobacteraceae > Brevundimonas. Next base: position 22,792 of record JAIEQA010000065.1, read on the forward strand.
AACTCAGCCTCCAAAGATGGCGGGACGCCGTTCTTGAACCTCGTCGCGCGCATGTAACGTGTTGTGACGTCATAGAGTTCATAGCGCTGCTCGAAGAGGCTCAAGCGGAGCGCAAGTTTTTCGTTTTCAATCTGCTGGCGACTGATCTCCTGTTGTTTTCTCCCGACCCAAAAAGCTGCGCCCACGGCCAGTACGCCAGTAACAAACGTGGCAAATGCTTCCCACGTCATATAGTCGAAAGTCATATTGAAGTTCACGCCGCCGCGCTCTCGACCTTCAGCACGCCCGCCGCATCCATGTCCGTGTGCAGCGCGTCCGGGGCCCAGTCGTAGCCGTTGGGCCAGGTCAGGGCCCCGTACTCCAGAAAGACGCGATCGAAATAGGCCGGGTCCCGGAAGGGGCGGGTGACGGCCGTGTCGTGGCGGGCCAGCGCCGAGAAGTCCCACTCGCCGGCCCGGCCGTCGGAGAACCACAGCTTCAGCCGGTAGTCGCCGAGCCGCTTGAGCTTCTGAACCTGGATACAGTCAGTTGTCATTGTCGGCGTCGGGACCTGGAATGCGTTCCGGGGCCTGCTGGCTGCAGACGGCCGTCCACGCGGCGTTCAATTCGGTCTTATACACTTCGATCCACTGCTGGACGAGCCTGCGTTGGGCGGCGGGCATCCGGCCCTCCATCAGCCGTCCGGTCGCGATCTCGAACTTCGCCTGATCACTCCCCCGATAGGCATGGAAGTGAGGGGGCGCGTGATCGTTGAAGAACATGCGGATGGCGATCCCGTGGAAGAAGGCGATCGTCGGCATGGATCTCGGATAACACGGATAGGTTTATCAGGCGAGCGCTATACCTGTCGCTTCATGATCACCGTCCGCGCCAGAAACTGCCGGACCGTCTCGTCCGGCCCGGCGCTGCGGCGGCGCTCCAGTCCCCACAGGCCGGTCAGCACCACCAGCAGGGCGATGAACCAGGGCCACGGGGAACCCGGGGCGTGGGTGCGGGTCGGGGCGGGCCCTGCCGCCGGGGCCGCGCCGGTCAGGGCCAGGGTGGCCTCGCGGTTGCGGAAGGCGGCCTCGGAGGGGGCGGCGTCGGCGGGGTGGGCCCAGAACAGGGTC